>NZ_JASGEL010000056.1:0-16847 GCF_047606385.1 Microbacterium sp. | reverse complement strand
CGCTCCGCGGAACACCCGTGCCCGCGGAGCGCGCCGCACGGCGCGGTGGGCCTGCGACCCGGCCGACAGCAGCCCCCGCACCGGGGCGAACGTGTCGTTGGTGACCCGGCCGGCCCACGCCAGCCGCCACAGCGCGTCGAGCACCGCCTGCTCGTTCTCGGCGCCGGTGGCCTCGCGCAGCTGCCCCGCGAAGTACGCGCCGCCGTGCGCGAGCGCGGCGAGCACCTGCGCGTCGAGCGACCCGGTCGCGATCTCGTCGTCGGGGGCGGGGAGCGTGAGGGATGCGGCATCCGCCGGGTGCAGGGCGATCCATCCGTCGCGTCCGGGCAGCGACCCGTGGCCGGACCACAGCACCTCGCCGGTCGCGGTCAGCTCGTCGAGCATCGCGGGCGTGTAGTCGCGCACCCGTCCGGGCAGGATCAGCGACTCCCACGCGCTCGCCGGGATCGGCACGCCGGCCAGCTGCTCGATCGCCGCGAGCACGCCGTCGATGCCGTCGAGCGGTCGCACCAGATGCTGCCAGTCCGGCAGGAACCGCGCGAACGCGTCGGGCGGCACCGGCTCCACGCTGCCGCGGATCGCGGCGAGCGAGCGCATCCGCAGCCGTCGCAGCACCTCGGCGTCGCACCACTCCGCCTCCTCCGGCCGGGCGGTGGCGGTCTCGGGCAGGAAATAGCCGCCGACCACGCGTCCGGCGGCCTCGAGACGCTGCAGGGCGTGGCGGGCGACCGCGACGCCGACCCCGAAGCGGGCGCCGACGGCATCCGCGGTGAACGGACCGTGCGTGCGGGCGAACCGGGCGACGAGATCGCCGAGCGGATCGGCGGCGGGCTCCAGGAACGCGGTCGGCAGTCCCACCGGGAGCGCGGCGCCCAGCGCGTCGCGCAGGCGCCCGGCGTCCTCGATCGCCGCGAGGCGCTCCTCGCCGGCCAGGTGCACACGGATCGCGCGGCGGGCGGTCACCAGCTCCTCGGCGAACGCGGCGGGTCGCGCGGCCGGGTCGCCCGACTCCAGCCGCGCCGCGATCTCCGTCACCGACAACGGCCCGAGCAGCCGCAGCAGGTCGGCGACCCCCTCGACGCCGCGCACCCGGCGCTCGGGGTCGAGCCGCTGCACCTCTCGCTCGTACTGCGCGATCACGTCCGGGTCGAGCAGCTCCCGCATCTCCACGGTCCCCAGCAGCTCGCTCAGCAGGGCCGGGTCGACCGACAGCGCCGCCGCCCGCCGCTCGGCCAGCGGCGAGTCGCCCTCGTACATGAACGCACCGACATATCCGAACAGCAGGTCGCGGGCGTACGGCGACGGCTGCGCGGTCGTGGTCTCGACGAGCCGGATGCGCCGGTCGGCGATGCGCCGGGCGATGTCGGTGAGCGCGGGCAGGTCGTAGACGTCCTGCAGCACCTCGCGCAGCGTCTCGAGGATGATCGGGAACGTCGGATGCCGCCGCGCCACCTCCAGCAGCTGCGCGGACCGCTGCCGCTGCTGCCACAGCGGGCTCCGACGGGACGGGTTGGTGCGCGGCATCAGCAGCGCCCGCGCCGCGCACTCCCGGAACCGCGAGGCGAACAGGGCCGACCCGCCGACCTCGGAGGTGACGATGCGCTCCAGCTCGTCGGCGTCGAAGACGAACAGCTCGGCGCCGGGCGGCTCCGCCTCGGCGTCCGGGATGCGGGCGATGATGCCGTCGTCGCTGGCGACCGCCGATCCCTCGACGCCGAGGCGCTCGCGGATGCGGGCGTTCACCGCCAGCGCCCACGGCGCGTGCACCTGCATGCCGTACGGGGAATGCAGGATGACCCGCCAGTCGCCCACCTCGTCGCGGGACCGCTCGACCGTCAGCATCCGGTCCGTCGGGATGGATCCGGTCGCCTCGCGCTGCTCGGCGAGGTAGGCCAGCAGGTTGCCCTGCGCGTTCGGGTCGAGGCCCGCCTCGGTGAGCCGGTCGTGCACGGTCTCGGGCGCCGCTGCCTGCACCTCGCGCGAGAACCGGCCCAGCGCCTCGCCCAGCTCGGCGGGCCGGCCGATGCCGTCGCCGTGCCAGAACGGCACCTTGCCCGGCACGCCGAAGGCCGGCACGACGTTGACGCGGTCGTGCGTGATCTCCACGATCCGCCAGCTCGTGGTGCCGAGCGTGAACACGTCGTTCACACGCGACTCGTAGACCATCTCCTCGTCGAGCTCGCCGACGCGGGCGTTCTGCGTCTCGCCCGCGACATACACCGCGAACAGGCCGCGGTCGGGGATCGTGCCGCCGCTCGTGACCGCGATCCGCTGCGCGCCGGGCCGCCCGGTCAGCGTGCCGTGATCGCGGTCCCACACCAGGCGCGGCCGCAGCTCGGCGAACTCGTCGGACGGGTAGCGGCCGGCCAGGAGGTCGAGGGTCGCCTCGTACGCCGAGCGCGGCAGGGCACGGAACGGCGCCGACCGGCGCACCTGCTCGTACCAGTCCTCGACCTCGATGGGTCCCCGCGCGCACGCGGCGACGGTCTGCTGCGCGAGGATGTCGAGGGGGTTGCGGGGGATGCGGATCGCCTCGATCGCGCCGGCCAGCATCCGCTCCGTCACCACCGCGGTGTGCAGCACGTCGCCACGGTGCTTCGGGAACAGCGCCGCGCGGCTCACCTCGCCGACCTGGTGCCCCGCCCGGCCGATGCGCTGCAGCCCGGAGGCCGCCGACGGCGGCGCCTCCACCTGGATCACGAGGTCGACCGCGCCCATGTCGATGCCGAGCTCGAGGCTGCTCGTGGCGACGACGCACCGCAGCAGGCCCGACTTCAGCTCCTCCTCGACCTGCGCGCGCTGCTCCTTCGACACCGAGCCGTGGTGCGCCTTGGCGAGCACGGCGTCGGAGGAGCCCACGCGCTCGCCGTGGATCTCGTTCAGCCGCGCCGTCAGGCGCTCTGCGAGCCGGCGCGAGTTGGCGAACACGATGGTGGACCGGTGGGCCAGGATGCGGTCCACGATCGCCTCCTCGACGTGCGGCCACAGCGACCCGGTGACCTCGGTCGCGTCCTGCCCCGCGCCGGCCTCGAACCACTCGCCGTCCGCGTCGGGATCCGCGCGTCCGGGCGGGGGCGGGGGGTGCTGCATGTCGTCGACCGGCACGACGACGCTCAGCTCGAACGTCTTCGAGGCTCGCGGTGCGACGATCTCGACCGGTGCCGCGCCGCCGAGGAACCGGGCGACCTCGTCGATCGGGCGCACCGTCGCCGACAGGCCGATGCGCTGCGCGGGCTTCTCGAGCAGCGCGTCGAGCCGTTCCAGGCTCACCGCCAGGTGCGCGCCCCGCTTGGTCGCGGCGACCGCATGCACCTCGTCGACGATGACGGTGTGCACCTCGCGCAGCGTCTGCGCGGCCTGGCTGGTGAGCATCAGGTACAGCGACTCGGGGGTCGTGATGAGGATGTCCGGCGGATCGGTCAGCAGTCTCCGCCGGTCGGCCGCCGGGGTGTCGCCGGACCGGACCCCCACGGTGACGCCGGGCGCCGGCAGGCCGAGGCGCCGCGCGGACTGGCCGATGCCCACCAGCGGTGAGCGGAGGTTGCGCTCGACGTCGACGCCGAGCGCCTTCAGCGGCGACACGTACAGGATGCGGGTGCGCGCCGGCGCCTCCTTCCCCCGTGGCGGGGCCTCGGCATCCGTCCCCGCCCGATCCCGGAAGACTCGGTCGATCGCCCAGAGGAACGCCGACAGCGTCTTGCCCGAGCCGGTCGGGGCCACCACGAGCGCGTGCCTGCCGCGCGAGATCGCCTCCCATGCTCCGGCCTGCGCCGGGGTGGGGGCCTGGAACGCGCCGCGGAACCAGTCCTGCGTGGCAGGGGAGAACCGGTCGAGAGGCACCGGACCATCATCCCCGTTCCCGCCGACACCGGGGCGGGGTTGCGTGCTCGGCTACGCGGGCCGCGCGCCCGTCCCGCTCACACCGTCGCCGTCGCCGGGGCCCACCCCAGCGCCGGGGCGACCTCGGTGACGAACAGCGCGACGGCGTCCTCGCGCTGCGCCAGGCTGTCGTACAGCCCGTCGACCTGCAGCTGCAGGTGCGTCGTGTAGCGGAAGGCGGGATGCCGCGCGATCGAGTCCGCGATCTGCCCGGCCGAGCCGTAGTGGATGTTGAGCGTCGCGGCGATCTCCTCGAGCGTCGTCGACGGCGCGAGGAAGCCCTTCGCCCATTCCCACTTGCGGCGGATGCCGCGTTCCGCGAGCCGCAGGGCGGTGGCGCGGTCCGCGGCGGGGAAGATCCAGGTCGACACCCCCACGCGGGCGGTGGCGCCTTCGGCGAGACCACGGTGGTATGCGGCGGCCGACACCTCCGCCGGCACCACCTGCGTCGTGCCGAGCAGCACGCCCTCGCCGCGCGCGCCCGCCTCGAAGGCGCTGCGCTCGGTGAGGGTCGCCTGCCAGATGCGTCCGGCCAGCTCCGGGCTCGCCGGTGCGAGCAGATCGCCCTGCTCGTTCAGCGGGCGGCCGCGCAGCGCGTCGGCGACCGCGTCGACGGCGGCGAGGTACGCGGCCCGGCGGTCGCTCTGGTCCTCGACGTACGACGCGCCGAGCGCCCCGGCGAGAGCGGGGAAACCGCCGTTGGCGAGCCCCAGCTCGACGCGGCCGTCGCTGAGCAGGTCGAGGACGGCGGCGTCCTCCGCGACGCGGAGCGGCCGCTCCAGCGGCAGCGTCACGGCGGCGGTGCCCAGCCGGATCCGTGAGGTGCGGGCCGCCAGGTGGGAGAGGAAGACGAACGGCGACGGCAGTCCACCGCGGTTGCGGTTGCCGGGGTTGCGGAGGTGGAACTGCCTGACCCAGGCGTATTCGACGCCGACACGCTCGGCGACCGTGAACAGCTCGAGGAAGTCGCGGTAGACCGCGCCGAGCTCGTCGGCCTCGTCGGCGATGTGGGCGAACAGTCCGACATGGAGCGGCGTCGTGACGATGCGGTCCACGGGGTCCAAGGCCATGAGGACGACCGTAGGAGCCGGTCCCCGCAGCACCCGGCCGCCCCTGTAATATGCGGACACGCGACGGTCATGCTCCGACACAGAGACGCCGCTCGACGGCGCCGACGGTGTGTGCTCTGTGTGAGGAGGTGTTCGTGCCGATGAGCGCGGTGTCATGACGGAGGTGAGCCGGCCCTGGCTGCCGTCGGCCGCGGTCGCCGTCTCGGTCGTGCTGTGGTCGACCGCGTACGGACTCAGCGCCGTGGTGCTCGTGACCGCCTCGCCCGCCGTGGTCGCCGAACTGCGCCTGCTCCTCGCGGTGCCGCCGCTGGTCGCTCTGATCGCCCTGCGGCGCGGGGCCGGCGGGCTCGTCGCACTGGGGCGGGCGCTCGCGCGCCCGACGACGGTCCTGTTCGGTCTCACCGGCGTCTCGTTGTTCTACCTGCCGAGCAATCTCGGGCTCGCGCTGTCGACCGCCGGCACCGCCTCGCTGATGTCGGCGTCGCTGCCGGTGTTCACGGCCCTGCTGGCCTGGCTCCTGCTCGGTGAGCGGGTGACCCCCCGGATGCTCCTCGGCTTCTCCTTGACTGTCGTGGGCGTGGTGGCGGGGTCCGTCGGCTCCGCGCAGTTCGGGCTCGGTGCGCTGCTGCTGGTGGGCGGTCTGCTCTCGTACGCGGTCTACACCGTGCTCCTGCGCCGGGTCGGTTCCCGGCATCCGGCCGCCGGCGTCGTCGCCGACCCGGTCGTCCTCGCCACCGCGACGGCGCTGTGGGGCGCCGCGCTGCTGCTGCCGTGGCTGGGGTGGGAAGCCGCGGCCGGCATCGCGGCGTGGCCCGCCGGCGGCGCCGGCTGGGCGAGCATCCTCTTCCTCGCGGTGATCGTCACCGGGCCGACCATGGCGCTGTTCAGCTACGGCGCCGAGCGCGTGCCCGCGGCCGTCGCGGGCACCGCGACCGGGGCCGTGCCCGCGCTCGGCTACGCGTTCGCGGTCCTGCTGGGCGAGCCGGTCGAGGCGATCAAGGTCGCGGGCAGCGCCCTGGCCCTGGCCGGGATCGTCGTGGCCGTGCTCGCACCCGCGCCGCGGGCGGCGGATGCGCAGCCGGTCTCAGATCTCCGCGGCGCTCAGCCCACGGCCTCCACGAGAAGCTTCTCGTCGTAGAACGCGATGCGTCCTCGGATGCCGGCGACGCTGTCGAAGGCTGCCGGATACGACCAGGCGACGGGATCTGCCGGGCTCTCGGGGAGCGCCCAGTAGTCGGAGGCGGTGCCCTTCCAGGGGCAGAAGCTCGACCGGTCCAGCGGCGTCAGCGCGTCCAGACGGACGTCCTCCCGCGGCAGGTAGTACCGGTCCAGATGATCGCGTTCGCGGAGCACCACGGCCCGGTCCGAGGTGGCGAGCACCAGCTCGCCGCGTCGGACGGTCACGCGGCCGGGGAAGGGCTCCACCCGGATGAGCCCGTCGGGGGTCTGGCGTTCCTGGATCTCCGGCATGGTGTTCCTCTCGTTCCGGCGGATGCGGTCATCCCGATCATGCGCCGGGTCCGTCGTCCCCGGGCATGCGCTACGACCTGTGACCGCCTGTGACGGCATGTGTCGGCGCGTGTTGGCGGGCGGGTGAGAGGGCGGCGACGGTAACGGGATCGGCCCCGAAGCCGCTGCATCTCGACGTCCTGATGTCCCTCACCCGAACGCGCCACGGCGCGGAGACGGAGCACCGCACATGTCCATCTTCCTTCCCTCGCGCACGCCGCGGCTCGCGCTCGCCGCCACGGTCGTGGTCGCGCTCGCCGCGCTCGCCGGCTGCAGCGACGGCACGCAGGCGGCCACGGCCGGCGATGCCGACGGCGGCACGTACGTGTTCGGCGTGGCCGAGCCGGACGGCAACATCACGCCGCAGACCGCCTCCGCGGCAGCCGCCCAGATCATCGTCAGCCTCGCGAACGCCTCGTTGATCGAGGTGACCAGCGACGGCACGCTCCTGCCGCAGCTCGCGACCGGCTGGGAGGCCTCCTCGGACGGCCTGACCTGGACCGTCCAGCTGCGGGAGGGCGCCGAGTTCAGCGATGGCAGCGCGATCACGACGCAGGACGTCGTCGAGAGCTTCGACTCGATCATCGCGGACGACAGCCAGTCGCCCGCCAAGAGCAGCTTCTCCGGCATCCTGGACTCCGTCGCGGCCGGTTCCGACGACAGCTCGGTGGTGTTCACCCTCGACCGCGCCTACTCGGACTTCCCGTACCTGCTCGCCGGCACCGACACCTACATCCTGCCCGCCGGCGTGGACGACACGAACTGGCTGCAGGACCCGGTCGGCGCCGGGCAGTTCGTCCTCCAGAGCTACACCGCCGGGCAGGGCGTGGTCTACACGAGGAACCCGAACTACTGGGACGCCGACAACGTCCTGCTCGACGGCGTCGAGATCAAGTTCTACGCCGACACGCAGTCGCAGCTGCTCGCGTTCCAGAGCGGCGAGATCGACTCGATCAGCGCCTCCACGGAGGTCACCGCCGCGCTGGACACCTCCGACTACCGTGAGGTCCAGTCCGGGTACGTCAAGTTCGACGGCCTCACCTTCAACGTGGACCAGGCTCCGTTCGACGACGCGGACGTGCGCGAGGCGGTCGCCTGGGCGCTCGACCGCGACGCGATCGTCGACACCGTCTACGGGGGCAACGGGGTCGTCGCCAACGACGTCCCGTACTTCCCGGACTACGGCATCCAGCCGGAGGGGCTGACCCAGCGCTCCCAGGATCTCGACAAGGTCGCGGAGCTGCTGGACGGTCGGACCGTCAGCTTCACCCTCACGACCTACGAGGGGGAGCAGACGTACGCGGAGCTGATCCAGCAGCAGCTGGAGGCGACCGGGTACTTCACCGTGGACCTCGACATCCTCACGGAGGCGGAGTACTACGCCGACGGCGACAGCACGCCCTGGCTCAACGCGGCCGTGACGATCACCGACTGGGCCGAGCGGCTGCCGAGCCAGTACGTCGGCCTGATCTACAGCTCGACCAGCTCGTGGAACGCCTCGCACTATGCGAACCCGACGCTGGAGGACCTCAGCGCACAGTTCGACGCGACCACCGACGCCGACGAGCAGCAGAGCCTGACGGACCAGATCGCCGAGATCGAATGGACCGACGTCCCCGTCGTCATCGCCGCCTTCCAGGAGTCGGACACCCTGCTCAGCCTCAGCGTGCAGGGCGACTTCCAGAGCTCGCGGGCGTGGAGCCAGGACTACCGAGGAATCACGGTCAGCGACTGACCGGCATCCGATCGACGCAGGCGACACGGTGACCTCGACGACCCCGCGCGCGGACGCGCTCAGCGCCCGCCGTGGGGTCGGCGTGCCCGCCGGACGGCGCGCCCGGGTGCTGCGCCTGCTCACGAGACGTGTCGTGCAGATCCCGGTCATCCTGCTGCTGGTGTCGATCCTGACGTTCTGGCTCATCCAGATCGTGCCCGGCGACCCGGGACGCAACGCCCTCGGCCCCTACGCCACCCTGGAACAGGTGCAGGCATGGGACGCCGATCACGGTCTGACCGGATCGTTCCTCAGCCGGTACCTGAGCTGGCTGGGCGGCTTCGTCACCGGGAACTGGGGCGACAGCTTCCTCTACCTCGTCCCGGCGCGCGAGTTCATCCTCGCCCGGCTGGTCAACTCGCTGCTGCTGGGCCTCTACGCCTTCGTGCTGATGGTGCCGATCTCGATCGTGCTCGGGGCGGTGCAGGCGTATCGAGCGGGCAGACGCAGCGACCGGGCGATCACGATCACGCTCATGGCGCTCTCGGCGATGCCCGAGTTCGTCATCGGCGTGCTCCTGCTCGTGCTCTTCGCGGTCGTCTTCCCGCTCGTCCCGGTGCAGGCGGCGAGCGCCCTCTCCGGCGGCTTCGGCGACCAGCTGGCGGTCATGACGCTGCCGGCGATCACACTGGCGATCGCCTACCTCGCCGTGCTGACCCGGATGGTCCGCACGGGGACCGCGTCGGCCATCACAGCGCATTACCACCGCACGGCCGTGCTCAAGGGCCTGGGCCGGTGGCAGGTGCTGCGCCGGCACGTCGTCCGCAACGCGCTCGTTCCCACGCTCTCGCTGCTGGGCATCTACCTCGGCGGCCTGCTCGGGGGAAGCGCCATCGTGGAGACCCTGTTCAGCTATCCGGGTCTCGGCGCCGCGATCGTCAAGGCGACGTCGGGCAAGGACGTCGTGCTGCTGACCGACGGCATCATGGTCACCGGGCTCGTCTCCCTGCTCGCCCTGCTGC
Organism: Microbacterium sp.; assembly: GCF_047606385.1. Classification (GTDB taxonomy): domain Bacteria; phylum Actinomycetota; class Actinomycetes; order Actinomycetales; family Microbacteriaceae; genus Microbacterium. Next base: position 7,653 of record NZ_JASGEL010000056.1, on the reverse strand, counting down.
TCACCGACATCGGCCTGATCCTGATGGACCCGCGGATCCGCTTCGAGTCGGGAGACGAACGATGACCGCCACCGTGCCGGCCGGCGCCGTCACCGCCGAGACGCTCATCGAGCAGCTCGGCGTCGACCACCCTCACCGCCGCCTCACCGCGCGCGGGCGGACGCTCGCGCTGCTGCGGCGTCCGACGTTCGTGATCAGCGCGATCATCCTCCTGTGCTGGGTGATCGCGGCCGCCGGCTGGCCGCTCGTCGGGCTCGACCCCTACGGCAAGGCGGGTGCGCTGCTCTCGCCGCCGAGCCTGGAGCACCTGTTCGGCACCGACTACCTGGGCCGGGACGTGCTGGCGCGCGTCGTCGCGGGCGCCGACAGCGCGCTGCTGGTCGGCCCGCTGGGCTCCGTCATCGCCACGGTCCTGGGCGCCGCGCTCGGACTCGTCGCGGGCTACTACCGGGGCATCACCGACACGCTCTTCATGCGGGCCTTCGACGTGCTCGCCGTGCTGCCGCCCCTCATCTTCATCATCGTGCTGGTCGGGGCGTTCGGCGTGTCCACGCCCGCGCTCATCCTCGTCGTCGGCATCGTCTTCACCCCGGGCATCGCCCGCATCATCCGCGCCACGACGCTCGCCGAGATGGGCAAGAACTACGTCACCTCGGCCAGGCTGCAGGGCGAGCGCGGGCCGGTCATCATCGTGCGGGAGCTGCTGCCGAACGTCCTGCCGACGATCATCATCCAGGCCACCCTGAGCCTGGCCGCGGCGATCTTCATGACCGCGTCGCTGAGCTTCCTCGGGCTCGGCTCGCAGCCGCCGTCGCCGGACTGGGGCCTGGCCATCAGCGACAACCGGGTCTACATCCAGAGCGCCTGGTGGACGGTGGTCTTCCCCGCACTGGCGGTGGCCTCCGTCATCGTGTCGACCCATCTGGTCGCCGACAACATCAAGGAGGTCTCCGAGTGAGCGAGCCGCTCGTCGCCGTCGACCGTCTCACCGTCGCGTACCGGGGCCGGCCCGCCGTCCGCGACGTCTCCTTCACCATCGCCGCCGGCGAGTCCTACGGCCTGGTCGGGGAGTCCGGCTCCGGCAAGAGCACCATCGCCCTCGCCCTCACCCGGTACCTGCCGCCGGATGCGGCGCTCCGGGCGGACCGGCTCACGGTCGCCGGTGCCGCCGTGCTGGGCTTGGACCGTGCCGCGCTGCGCGCCTACCGCGCCGACACGCTCGGGGTCGTCTACCAGGAGCCGGGGCTCGCCCTCAACCCGACGATGCCGGTCGGCGAGCAGGTCGCCGAGGTGCTCCGCCTGCACGGCGCCGACCGCCGCGCCGCCCGGGCGGGCGTCCGCCGGGCGTTCGAGCGCGTCCGGTTGCCGCAGCCCGGCGCGATCGCCGGACGCTTCCCGCACGAGCTCTCCGGCGGCCAGCAGCAGCGCGTCGTCATCGCCACGGCGCTGGCGGCCCGTCCGAAGCTGCTCATCCTCGACGAGCCGACCACCGGGCTCGACAGCAAGATCGAGACCGAGATCATGACCCTGATCGACGAGCTGCGCCGCGAGCTCGGGTTCGCGACCCTGCTCATCAGCCACAACCTGCCGCTCGTCGCCGCCCACTGCCATCGCCTCGGCGTGCTGCGCTCCGGTGTCCTGGTCGAGGAGGGCGCCGCCGCCGACGTGCTCGGCGCCCCCCGGCAGGAGTACACCCGGGCGCTCGTGGCCGCCCAGCCCTCGTTGAGCGCCCCGGCGCCGCCCCCGCCGGTCGCGGCCGCGCCTCTCGTCGTGGTCGAGGGCCTGCGCAAGCGCTATCAGCGCCACCTGGCCCTCGACGAGGTCAGCCTCAGCATCCGCCGCGGCGAGGTGCTCGGCATCGTCGGCGAGTCCGGATCGGGCAAGTCGACCCTGGGCCGCTGCCTCGCCGGGATCACCGGTTTCGAGGGCGCCGTCCGCATCGACGTCCCCGAGGCGCTCGGCCGGCGTCCTCCGGTGCAGATGGTCTTCCAGAACCCGGACGCCTCGCTGAACCCCCGTCACTCGGTGCGGAAGGTGCTCGCCCGCTCGATCCGGTTGCTCCACGGCGAGCTGAGCGTCGCGGAGCTCGCGGCCAGCGTCGGCCTCGCGCCGGAGCTCCTCGACGCGTTGCCGGCGCAGCTCTCGGGCGGGCAGAAGCAGCGCGTCGCGATCGCGCGGGCCTTCGCCGGACGGGTGCCCCTCGTCGTCTGCGACGAGCCGACGTCCGCGCTGGACGTGTCGATCCAGGCTCGCATCATCGAGCTGCTCCGAGGCCTCCAGCAGCGCACCGGGGTCAGCTACCTGTTCATCTCGCACGACCTGGCCGTGGTCCGCCAGCTCGCGCATCGCATCGGAGTGCTCTATGAGGGCCGCCTCGTCGAGCTCAAGGATGCCGAGGAGCTCTTCGCGCGCCCCGAGCATCCGTACACCCGGGAGCTCGTCGCGGCCGCCCGCGCGCTGCGGCAGGCCGCCTGAGCGCTACGCCCACCCGCTTCGCGCGTCGCGGAAGGGGGCGCCGTCGACGACGAGCTCGACCCGCTCGTTGTAGAAGGCGATGCGGCCGGCGATCCCGGCGACCTGGGGGAACGGCGCCGAGTACGACCAGGCGATCTCCTCGCGGCCGCCGGCGGCGCGCCAGTAGCGATCCGCCTCGCCCTTGTACGGGCAGGTGGTGCTCAGCTCGAGCGGCTCCAACGCGGCGAGGTCGACGTCCGCCTCCGGCAGGTAGAAGCGCGTGGGCAGCCCGTTCTCGAACAGCAGCAGCGGGGCGTGCGAGTCGGCGAGCCGGCGATCGCGGTAGCGGACCTCGACGTGGCGGCTGCTCGCGATGACGTCGACCCGGTTGGCGGGGTCGCGCGGATGCGTGATGACGTGCTCGTCCTCCTCGTACCAGGCGTCGAGCACGTCCGGGTACCAGCTGAGCGAGAGGTAGCCCTCCAGACCCGGGACGTTCCACCGCCAGCCGGCGCCGGGGATCCGCCGGTCTCCGACCGTCAGGTCGAACCACTGCACGTGATCGCTCCGCGGGCGCCAGAACGCCCGAGTCCGCTCCGGGCGCCCCGGCGCCGGTTCGAGCAGATCCACCCGGACGTGCTCCTGCGGAAAGGCGTACTCCGGCACCTTCGCCCCCGGCTCCCAGATCAGGAGCTGATGCCGGCTGTCGACGACGGCGGTCTCACCGACCACGCCGCGCACCCAGCGGCTGCTGGGCTCGAACGTGAACCGCGTCGGATACGCGGGGAAGCGCCGCGCCAGCAGCGGCGACTCGACGGGCCGGGCCGGGACGGCGGTGTCCGCCGGTCCGGCGAAGGAGGGAAGCGTCACGCTGGCACGATACGCGCCGCGCCGCCGCGACGGCACATGTGTCCTCCCGTTGCCGCATGTTGCGGCGCGTTGCGCCGGTCTGCGCGTCCCGTCGTCCGGCCCGAGGGAGGTGCGCGAGGGTGGGCTCACCCCCGAGAGGAACCCGCCATGCCGCAGCACGCCCATTTCACGGCTTTCCTGACCGGAGTCGGCTATCACGAGTCGGCATGGCTGTTCGCCGATCCGGCCGATCTCGATCCGATCGCGCATGTGCGCGTGCTCACCGAGGCGACGCGCACCGCCGAGCGTGGACTGCTCGACGCGGTGTTCTTCGCCGACTCGCCGGGACTGGAGATCTTCCGCGCCGGCTACTTCCCGCAGGTCGGGTTCGACCCGCTCGAGCTCGTCGCGGCGCTCGCCGCGGGCACGACCCGCATCGGCCTCGTCGCCACCGCCTCCACCACCTACGGCACGCCGTACGACCTCGCCCGGCGGCTGGCGACGATCGACTTCGTCTCCGGCGGCCGCGCCGGCTGGAACATCGTCACGACCCGGTATGCCGGGGCGGCGGGGAACTTCGGCCTGGCGAGCCATCCGGAGCACGACGAGCGCTACGCGCGGGCGGACGAGTTCGTGGAGGTCGCTCGGCGCCTCTGGGACAGCTGGGACGCGGACGCCGTCGTCCACGACCGGACGGCGCGGCGTTGGGCGGACACGGCGAGGATCCGCCCCGTCGACTTCCACGGCCGGTTCTTCGACGTCGCCGGCGCGCTCACCCTGCCGCGCTCGCCGCAGGGGCGCCCCGCCCTCGCGCAGGCCGGCTCCTCCGGAGCGGGCATCGCCCTGGCGGGGCGGCACGCCGATCTCGTCTTCACCGCCCAGCCCGACCCGGTGTCGGCGCGCGCGTTCCGCGATCGGGTGCGGGCGGCGGTCCGCGACCACGGCCGGGAGGCCGACGACGTCCTCGTGCTCCCCGGCGTCGCGTTCGTGATCGGCTCGACCGAGGCGGAGGCCCGCGCGAAGCGGGCTGCGCTCGAGGACGCCGTCGACCCCGAGTTCCGCTGGCGCAACCTCGCGCACAACGCGGGGCTCGACCAGGACCGCATCGATCCCGATCGCCCGCTCGGCGAGGAGGTCATCGCCGCGGCCGAGCGCAGCAGCCGCACCGACGAGGTCGCCCGCCGCAGCCGTGAGACCGGCCGGACCTTCCGCGAGATCGCGGACGAGCTGACCGGCCTGCCCGGCGGGCTCGAGTTCACGGGGACGCCGGAGCAGTTCGCCGACCTCGTCGAGCACTGGCTCGAAACCGGCGCGAGCGACGGTTTCACGCTGCAGCCGACGACGCTGCCCGACTCGCTCGAGCTCTTCGTCGACCACGTCGTGCCGATCCTGCAGCGGCGGGGGCTGCATCGCACCGAGTACACCACGACGACCCTGCGCGGGCACCTTCTCGGCGAGCGCCGGACCGCCGGGGTGCCGGCATGAGCGGGCGTTCGCTGCGGTTCGCGCTCGGTCTGTTCTACCCGGGCGGGGAGCACGTCAGCAGCTGGCGGCTCCCCGGTGCGCAGCCGGAGCGGTTCCTCGACGCCGGCTACTACCGCGACCTCGCCCGCACCGCGGAGCGGGGCGGCTTCGCGGCGATCTTCCTCGCCGACGAGCTGTACGTGTGGGACCGCTTCGTCTCCGGCGTCGAGAACACCGTCAACTCCCGGCTCGAGCCGTTCACCCTGCTCGGCGCGCTCTCCCAGGTGACCGAGCGCATCGGCCTGGTGGCCACCCTCTCGACCTCGTACAACGAGCCCTACCACGTCGCCCGCAAGCTCGCGTCGCTCGACCACCTGTCGCGCGGCCGCGCCGGCTGGAACCTCGTGACGAGCGCCTCCGACGAGGAGGCGAGGAACTTCGGCCGCGACGCCCACTACGACCACGGCGTCCGCTACCGGCGGGGACGCGAGTTCGTCGACGTCGTCGACGCGCTGCTGGCCAGCTGGGATGCCGACGCGGTCGTCGCGGACAAGACGACCGGCGTCTACTCGCCGCGGGACCGCATCCACCCGATCGACCACCGCGGCGAGTTCTTCGCGGTGCGCGGGCCGCTGAACATCGCCCGCCCGCCGCAGGGTCGTCCGGTGCTGTTCCAGGCCGGTGCGTCCGAGGCGGGCAGGACCCTCGCGGCCGCGACGGCCGACGCGGTGTTCACCGTCAGCGGTCCGTCGTTGGCGTCGGCGCAGGAGCTGTACGCGGACTACAAGGCGCGCGCGGCGGGCAACGGCCGGGATCCCGGTTCGCTCGTCGTGCTGCCCGCGCTGGCGCCCGTGCTCGGCTCGACCGAGGCCGAGGCGCGGGCGAACGCCGCCGAGATCCTCGAGCTCACGCCGGATCGCGTCGCCCTCGACCTCCTCTCCCACCGGATCGGCACGGATCTGTCCGAGCGCGACCTCGACGCCGCGTTCGACTTCGACTGGGCCGAGACCGGCAGCTTCAACCAGTCGCAGACCGGATACGCGCTGCTCCGCCGTCTCGTCGAGGAGACACCGGGCATCACGCTGCGCGAGCTGTACCGCGCGGTCGTCGGACGCGGTTTCCTGGTGGGCACCCCCGAGCAGGTCGCCGACTGGATCGAGGAGCGCTTCACGCGCCGTGCCGCGGACGGGTTCGTCCTGATGACGCCGTCGCTGCCGCGCGGGCTGGACGACTTCGTCGACCACGTCGTCCCCGAGCTGTCCCGCCGTGGCCGGTACGACCCCGAGCACACCGGTGCGACGCTGCGGGAGAACCTCGTGGGCGACCCCGCCTGACCCTCCTCGTCCCGGTTACACGTATTCGCGGGGGATGAGCGGCGAGACCCGCACCAGGATCTCCTCGCCCACGGTTCCGATGGCCTCGGCCAGCGTCGTCGGGGACTGCTCGCCGAGCGCGCCGGGGCCGAACACGGCCACCTCGTCGCCGACCGCGGCACCCGGCCACGCGGCGACCGTCAGCGAGGTGTCGCCCACCTCGAGCAGCGCCCGCGGCCCCGCCGGCGTGCCGACCGACACCCGGCCGCCGAGGATCGATGGCAGGCCGTCGAGGGCGCCGACGCCGACCTCGACCGTCTCGGCCCCCGCCTGGACGACCGCGGCGAGCAGGGTGGATGCCGAGACCACCCCGGGCAGGTCCGGCCCGTCGGTGGAGCGGACGCCGTAGCCGAAGGCGCCGAAGCGCACCAGGTCGAAGCGGAACTCCGGCCGTGCGTAGCCGGCAGCGCTCGCCGCGAGATGCAGCACCTCCGGCGCCAGGCCCGCCGCCCGCGCGACGGCGACGGCGTCCAGGAACTCGGTCCGCGCCTGGTCGTCGGCCTCGTCGCTCGTCTCGGCGATGTGGCTCCAGACGCCGGCGACGCGGATGTCGCCGCCGCGCTCCAGCTCGGCGGCACGGGCGACGAACCCGGCCCACGCCTCGGGACGCACGCCGTTGCGGTGCAGGCCGGTGTCGATCTTCAGGTGCACCGGCACGCCGCGTCCGCCCGACACGATGGCGATGCGCTCCAGGTAGTCGGCGTCGCCGACACCCAGCTCGATGCCGGCATCGATCGCCCGCGCGATCTCCTCGCTGCGCACCGTGACCCACGAGAACACCCGCGCCGTCTCGTCCGCGGCGGCTCGCGCCCGCACCCCGGTGGGCACGTCGAAGGCGCCGAACCATCGCACCCCGTGCGCGCTCGCGGCGGACACGATCCGCTCGACCCCGTGCGCGTACGCGTCGTTCTTGACGACCTGCATGTACTGGGCCGGGGCGATCCGCTCCCGCACCGCGTCGATGTTCGCGAGCACCCGCCCCAGGTCGACCCGCAGCCGCGCCCCGATCATGCGTCCAGCTCCCGCGGCAGGCGCAGGCCCAGTGCGCACACCAGCTCGGTGCCCCGCAGCCCGCTCGCCGCCTCCCACTCCGCCAGCGCGTCGCGGGCCGGTCCGGTGCCCCCGAAGTAGACGACCTCGTCGTCCGCGGCGATCGGGGCGGCGGCGACGTCGACGACGCAGACGTCCATGGCGACCCGGCCGACGATCGGATGCCGCCGGCCCCCGATCTCGACCTGCACCCGGTTGCCGAGGGAGCGGGCGACGCCCTGCCCGAACCCGCCGGAGACCAGCGCGATGCGGGTGTCGCGCGCGGCGACGTGCGTGGCGTTGTACGAGACGCCCTCCCCGGCGCGCAGCGGCTTGAGCGAGAGCACCGAGCCCGCCAGCCGCATCACCGGCTCGCCGCCCGACCCCGGCAGCCCGAACAGGTCGCGCGGGGCGGCGTCCGGCGCGGCATCGGCCGCGGTCAGCCCGGTGCCGGCCAGCAGCGCCGGGTCGTCCACGACGGCGG
>NZ_JASGEL010000055.1:0-3607 GCF_047606385.1 Microbacterium sp. | reverse complement strand
GCGGGCGGGCTCGGTCGCCGAGGCCGTCGCCGAGCGCGCGCCGGACCGCGTCGTCGTCCGCGCCGGCCGCGTGGTCGCGACCCGGCGCACCGAGGTCAGCGTCGTGCCGACCCCGTCCTCGGCGGTGGCACTGTGACCGCCCGTCCCGCCCCGTCCCGTGAGGAGACCAGCCGATGAGCACCGTCCAGACCGCCCCGGTCGCCGCGCCCCGCGCGACCGGTCACACCCTCCGCTTCGACGCGGTCACCAAACGGTTCGACACCGGCACCGTCGCCCTCACCGACGTCTCGCTCGACATCGCGGCGGGCGAGTTCGTCTCGGTCGTCGGCCCGTCCGGATGCGGCAAGTCCACCCTGCTGCGGCTCGCGTCCGCGCTCGAGCCCGCCACGCAGGGACAGGTCGACAACCGCGCCGACGTCACCAGCTTCGTGTTCCAGGAGCCCACCCTGCTCGAGTGGCGCTCCGCGCAGCGCAACGTCGAGCTCGTCGGCGAGCTCGCGCACGTGCCCGCCGCCGAACGGCGCACGCGCGCCGCCGAGGCGCTCGCGCTGGTCGGCCTCGACGGCTTCGAGAAGCAGCATCCGCGCGCCCTCTCCGGCGGCATGCGGATGCGGGTCTCGATCGCCCGGGCGCTGGTCGCCGAGCCGCAGCTGGCCCTGTTCGACGAGCCGTTCGGGGCACTGGACGAGATCACGCGGCTGCGGATGCAGACCGAGCTGCAGCGCCTGTTCCAGCTCAAGGGCTTCGCCGCGATGTTCATCACCCACTCGGTGTCGGAGGCCGTCTACCTGTCGAGCCGCGTCGTCGTGATGAGCGGGAGACCCGGTCGCATCGTCGCGGACATCCCGGTGCCCTGGTCGTATCCGAGACCGCCCGAGCTGCGATACGAGCCGGAGTTCGGCGCCATCGCGGGACGCGTCTCGGCAGCGCTGGGAGAGCACTCGTGACCGTCGTGGAGCGGGACCTCGCCGCCGAGGCGAGCGTGTCCCTTCCCGCCGAGCCGGTCCCGCCGCGCCGCCCGGGAGAACGTGTCCGCGGCTACCGGCTCCGCGTCGCGTGGTCGCGCACCTGGCCCGTGCTCGCGGCGCTGGGCGGCATCCTCGCCGCCTGGTACATCGTCAGCTACTGGGTGCTGCCGGCGGGGCGGCAGTTCCTGCTGCCGCCGCCGCACGAGGTGTATCCGAGCGCGTTCTCGAACCCGAACCTGATCGGCCCGATGCTGTCCGCGCTCGGGCTCACCGCGCAGGTCGCCCTGCTCGGCATCGTCTTCGCGATCGTCATCGGCATCGGCTGGGCGACCGTCATGTCGCTGACACCGTGGGTGGAGCGCATCCTCTACCCCTACGCGGTCATCCTGCAGACCATCCCGATCCTCGCGCTGGTCCCCCTGATCGGCATCTGGTTCTCCTACGGCATCCCGTCGCGGATCATCGTCTGCGTGATCATCTCGGTGTTCCCGATGATCTCCAACACCCTGTTCGGGCTGCAGTCGGCGAGCCCGCAGGCCCACGACCTGTTCACCCTCAACAAGGCGACGCGGCTCCAGCGGCTCGCGAAGCTGCAGTTCCCCGCCGCGGTGCCGGCGATCTTCACCGGCCTGCGCAACGTCGCGGGGCTCTCGGTCATCGGCGCGATCGTCGGCGACTTCTACTTCCAGCAGGGTCCCGTCGGCATCGGCGGCCTGCTGCGCACCTACACCACGAGGCTCCAGATGGACGCGCTGTTCACGGCGATCACCCTCACGGCGGTCTTCGGGGTGCTGGTGTTCACGCTCTTCGCGGTGATCGACCGCGCGATCGTCGGCCGGTGGTACGGACGCGCCGCACAGTGACCTGCACCACCCATCCCCACACCACGAGGAGCACCGCATGACACACACCCGCACAGCGATCGTCTTCGCCTCCGCAGCCGTCGGGCTGCTGGCGCTCACCTCCTGCAGCTCCGGCGCCACCGAGACCTCCGATACGCAGGACTCGGGCCTGCCGGCGGCCGAGGCCGGCAGCGCCCTGGACCTCTCCGACGTCTGCCCGGCCACCGTCGTGCTGCAGCAGGACTGGGAGCCCGAGGCCGAGCACGGCGCCATGTACTCGCTCGTCGGCCCCGACTACACGATCGACGAGGAGGGCAACACCGTCACCGGCTCCCTCATCGCCCAGGGGGTCGACACCGGTGTGGACGTGCAGGTCCGCCCCGGCGGGCCGACCTACTCCTACCAGCCGGTGTCGACGCTCATGTACCTGGACGACTCGATCACCCTGGGCGCGGTCAACACGGACGAGGCGATCTCGTCCTACGCCGACCAGCCGACCGTCGCGGTCACCTCACAGCTCACCTACAGCCCGCAGATCCTGATGTGGGACCCGGCGACCTATCCGGACGCGACGACCATCGAGGACGTCATCGCGGACGGCGCGACCGTGCTCACCTCGGGCGACATCATCCCCGCGCTCCTGGAGGAGACCGTCGGGCTCGACGCCTCGAAGTCCGACACCTCCTACGACAGCACCTCGGCCCGCTTCGTCGCCGACCCGTCGCTGCTGCAGCAGGGGTTCGCCACCGCCGAGCCCTACATCTACGAGAACGAGATCTCGGAGTGGGACAAGCCGGTCGACTACCAGCTGCTCTCGGACATCGGCTACAACATCTACCCCGAGCCCCTCGCGGTGCGCGCCGACAAGCTCGAGGAGCTCACGCCCTGCCTGGAGAAGCTGGTGCCGATCATGCAGCAGGCGCAGATCGACTACCTCGACGACCCCACCGAGACCAACGAGCTGATCGTCGAGCTCGTCGAGGCGTACGACACCGGATGGGTGTACTCGGAGGGCGTCGCCGACTACTCGGCGCAGACGCAGGTCTCCGACGGCCTCGTCGTCGACGACCCCGCCTCGGGCGTGTTCGGCCAGTTCGACCCGGACCGGATGCAGGAGATCGTCGACACCTTCGTGCCGCTGCTGGAGGCGCAGGGAACCCTGCCGGAGGGGACCCAGATCGACCCGGAGGACCTCTACACGAACCAGTTCATCGACACCAGCATCTCGATCGGCTGAGATGGGGTCGGTCGAGCGGATGCGGTCAGAGCCGGGCGTCGGCCTGGTCCGCCAGCCGGTCCAGGCCGCGACAGGCCTCCCGCATCCGCTCGGCCGCCGCGGCGAGTCCCGCGAGCACCGCCTCGTCCGCTCCGGCCTCACGGGCGCTCGTCGTGTTGACGCGCACGGTCGTCCGGCACGAGCGCAGGGCGGCGGCCAGCGTCCGGGCCGCGACGGCGACGTCGGGCAGCAGACGCGGGTCGCCGTGCTCGACCAGCCACGGCAGCGCCGTCAGCAGCGGATCGGCCAGCCGGGCGATCTCGACGACCGAGGAGGCGGCTGCCACCGTCGCGCCGAGCAGCCGCTCCGCGCGTCGCGGATCGTCGCCGGCGAGCCGGAAGCACGCGACGAGCTCGGCCGAGAGGAGGGCGTCGGCATCCGCCGCCCGCAGCGCGTCGGCGCGTGCCGCCGCCGCGTCGGAGCCGATGCGGTCGCGCGCGACGCGATCCGGCGCGTAGCCCGCCGTCATCTGCACCAGGGCGGCACCGGCCGCCAGCACCACGGCCGCGGCGGCGCCGCCG
>NZ_JASGEL010000054.1:0-18909 GCF_047606385.1 Microbacterium sp. | reverse complement strand
GCCGGCCGGGCGCGGGGACGCCGCGGGAGCCGCCGGCGCCGTCGCCACCCCGTCGGCCTCGAGGGCCGCGCGGAGCTTACGAGCGACCGGCGGGGCGATCGTCGACGAAGGGCTCTTGACGTACTCGCCGAGCTCCTTCAGCTTCGCGAGGGCGATCTTGCTGTCGACGCCGAGCTCGGCAGCGATCTCGTGCACGCGTGGGTTTGCCACAATTCTCCTGTCTGGGATCCACCCCGGACAGGGCAGACCGTTAGTCGCGGACGGGTCTCATTTCGAGCCGTTCACTTTGTGTCCATAGCCGTTCAGCCGTTTCTCGATGGTCTGCGTGTCAAGCGGGCCTGACACACGCAATGCTCGTACGAACGCGTGGCGCCGCAGCGCGGCATCCATGCAGTGCGTCGTCGGATGCAGCCACGCGCCTCGCCCCGGGAGCACGGCCCGCTCGTCCAGGACGAGCTGCGAACCGCGCACGACCACCCGGAGGAGATCGGAACGGGGAGCACGCGTGCGACATCCGACGCACATTCGTACGGGTTCCATCTTACCCCCTCGCGCGGACGGGACGGTGCTCAGCCCTCGAGGACCGAGTCGGGCTGGATGTCGATCTTGGCACCGGTGAGCTTGGCGGCGAGCCGCGCGTTCTGGCCCTCCTTGCCGATCGCCAGGGAGAGCTGGTAATCCGGCACGAGCGCGCGGACGGCCTTGATCTTGGCGTCGAGGATGAAGCTCGAGGTCACCTTCGCGGGAGAGAGCGCGTTGGCGACGAAGGCCGCGAGCTCCGGGTCGTAGTCGACGATGTCGATCTTCTCGCCGCCCAGCTCCTCGGTGACGGCGCGCACGCGCCGCCCGAGCTCGCCGATGCACGCGCCCTTGGCGTTGACGACCGGGTCGGAGGTGCGCACCGCCATCTTGGTGCGGTGCCCGGCCTCCCGGGCGAGCGAGACGATCTCGACCACGCCGGAGGCGATCTCGGGCACCTCGAGGGCGAACAGCTTCCGCACGAGCCCCGGGTGGGTGCGCGAGACGGTGATGGACGGCCCCTTGGCGCCCTTGCCGACCGAGGTCACGTACACGCGGATGCGGGAGCCGTGCCGGTACTCCTCGCCGGGGACCTGCTCCTCGGGCGGCAGGATCGCCTCGACCGAGCCGAGGTCGACGTGGACCATCCGCGGGTTCGGCCCCTGCTGCACGATGCCGGCGACGATGTCGCCCTCCTTGCCGCGGAACTCGCCCAGCACGGCGTCGTCGGCGATGTCGCGCAGCCGCTGGCTGATGACCTGCTTGGCGGCGAACGCGGCGATGCGGCCGAAGTCCTCCGGTGTGGACTCCTCCTCGCCGACGACCACGCCCTCCTCGTCGCGCAGCGGCACGAAGACCGCGACATGGCCGGTCTTGCGGTCGAGCTGGGCGCGGGTGCCCTCGGGAAGCTCGCCGGTGTCGGAGGTGTGCTTCGCGTAGGCGGTGAGGATCGCCTGCTCGATGATGGCGACGAGCTCGTCGAATGGGATCTCCTTCTCGCGCTCGACCGTCCGCAAAAGTCCCAGATCGATGTCCACGGTGCTCTCCCTCTTCAATTCTCGCCGGCAGACTGCGCCGACATCCCTGTCACGTTACCGGATAGGTTCGGGGCATGACCGGTTCGGCCCGACAGGCGGTGCGAGAGGTGCGCTCCTCCCCCGTCGCCCGCGGGATCGCCCGGGCGGGCTACGCGGCCACCGGGATCGTGCACCTGCTCGTGGGCGTGATCGGGCTCGTCGTGGCGTTCGGGGGCGAGGCCGAGTCGGACCAGTCCGGTGCGCTGCGCGCGATCGCCGCCGTACCGCTCGGGTTCGCCGCGGTCTGGGTGCTGGCCGGCGCCCTCTGGGCGCTCGGACTGTGGCACGCGAGCAGCGCCTTCCTCGTCCGCGGACACGACGCCCGATCGAGGTGGGGGGTGCGCCTGTCCGAGAGCGGCCAGGCTCTCGCCTTCCTCGCACTGGGCACGATCGCGGCGGCCATCGCGCTGGGGGCCAGGCCGGACGGCGACCAGACGGCGCAGGACACGAGTCGCGGCATCCTGTCGCTGCCCGCAGGCGCCCTGCTGCTGGGGGCCGTCGGGCTCGGGATCGGCGTGGCCGGCGTCGTGTTCGCCGGCATCGGCATCACCCGCGGGTTCCGCAAGCGCGTGGCCGTGCCGGCGGGAGCGGGTGGACGCGCCCTCACGGTGCTCGGCGTCGTCGGCTACGTCGCCAAGGGGACTGCCCTGGTGATCGTCGGCATCCTCCTGGTGGTCGCCGCGGTCACGGTGGACGCCGATGCGGCCGGCGGCATCGACGGCGCACTGGACGCCCTCCGCGCCATGGCCTTCGGCCCGGCGCTGGTCGCCCTGATCAGCGCCGGCTTCATCGCGTACGGCCTGTTCTGCATCGCCCGCGCACGGTTCGCACGGCTCTGAGCTGTCAAGCCCCTGGCCCTCGCGGTGCGGGGCCGCGCATGCTCGGGACATGACTGAACTCACCGGAGCCGATGCGCTCACCCGTGCCAAGGAGCTCGTCGAGGACATCGACTTCACGATGCTCACCACCGTGGACGCCGACGGGCGCCTGGTCAGCAGACCGATGTCGACACGCCGGATGGACGAGCACGGCGACATCTGGTTCTTCACGTCCGACGACACCGAGAAGGTCGACGAGATCGTCGAGAACCGGGACGTGGGCCTCGCCTACTGCGACGCGAAGGGGATGCGGTACGTGTCGGTGGCGGGGACGGCGACCGTCGTCCACGACGACGCGCTGATGGCCGAGCTGTACACGCCGTCGCTCGACGTGTGGTTCGAGGACGGCCTGGACACCCCCGGCGTCGCCCTGCTGAAGGTGACCCCGCAGGTCACCGAGTTCTGGGCGCCGGGCAAGGGCCGGATCGCGATGGCGGCAGGGATGCTGAAGGCGCTCGTCACGCGGGACACGCCCGACGACGACATCGTCGAGCATGCCCGGATCGTGTGCTGACGCCGGCTCAGCGCAGCGCGGACAGGACGTCGCCGACGGCGACGACCTCGCGCTCGCCGGTGCGCCGGTCCCACAGCTCGACCCGGCCGTCGGCCGCGCCGCGGCCCACGATCACGATCTTCGGCACGCCCACCAGCTCGGCGTCGCCGAACTTCACGCCCGGGGAGACCTTGGGGCGGTCGTCGTAGAGCACGTCGAGACCCGCGGACTCGAGGTCGGCGGAGAGCTGCTCGGCCAGGTCGAACGCGACAGCGTCCTTTCCGGTGGCGACCACGTGCACGTCGAACGGGGCGACCGCGGCCGGCCAGATCAGCCCCTTCTCGTCGTTGCCCAGCTCGGCGATGATCGCGAGGATGCGGGTGACGCCGATGCCGTAGGAGCCCATCGTGACGGTCACGAGCTTGCCGTTCTCGTCGAGCACCTTCAGGCCCAGCGTCTCCGCGAAGAACCGTCCGAGCTGGAAGACGTGCCCGACCTCCATCCCGCGCGCGAGCTCGACGGGGCCCGAGCCGTCGGGCGCCGGGTCGCCGGGTCGTACGTTCGCGACCTCGACGAATCCGTCGCCGGTGAAGTCGCGCCCGGCGACCAGGGTGTGCACGTGCTTCTGGTCGATGTTCGCGCCGGTGACCCACGCGGTCCCCTCGACCACGCGCGGGTCGAGAAGGTAGCGGATGCCGGTCGCCGACTCCTCGCCGAGCACCGGGCCCGTCTCGGACCAGGGCCCGATGTATCCCTTCACGAGCAGCGGGTTGCGCTCGAAGTCCTCGGCCGTCGCCGCCTCGACCGCAGCGGGGGCGAACGCGACCTCGACGCGCTTGTCATCGACGTCGCGGTCGCCGGGGACACCGACGATCACCAGCTCGCGCGTCCCGTCGAGGTGGGTGAGGGCCAGCACGACGTTCTTGAGCGTGTGCGCGGCGGTCCACTCCGTCGCGGCATCCGTCGCCGGACCGGCGATCCCGGGCGCCGGGGCCGCGAGGTGCGCGTTCGAATGGTCGACGAGCGTCTGGATCGTCGGCGTGTTCGGCGAGTCGAAGATCACCGGAGCGCCGAGCCCGTCGAACGGGATGGGGTCGGGGACGACGGTGGTGAAGGCTTCGACGTTCGCGGCATAGCCGCCGGCCGAGCGCACGAACGTGTCCTCGCCGACGGGGGTCGGGTGCAGGAACTCCTCGGAGCGCGCGCCGCCCATCAGGCCGTTGTCGGCCGCCACGATCACGTACTCCAGGCCGAGGCGCTGGAAGATGCGCTCGTATGCGTCGCGCTGCGCCTGGTACGACGCATCCTGCCCCTCGTCGGTGTAGTCGAACGAGTACGCGTCCTTCATCGTGAACTCGCGGCCGCGCAGGAGCCCCGCGCGCGGGCGTGCCTCGTCGCGGTACTTGTCCTGGATCTGGTAGATCGTCAGCGGCAGGTCCTTGTACGACGAGTACAGGTCCTTCACGAGGAGCGTGAACATCTCCTCGTGGGTCGGCGCGAGCAGGTAGTCGGCACCGCGGCGGTCCTGCAGGCGGAAGATCCCGTCGCCGTACGACGTCCAGCGACCCGACGCCTCGTAGGGCTCGCGCGGGAGCAACGCCGGGAAGTGCACCTCGAACGCGCCCGCGCGAGTCATCTCGTCGCGGATGATGCCCTCGATCCTCGCCTTGACCCGAAGTCCCAGCGGCAGCCATGTGAAGACGCCCGGCGCGGCGCGGCGGATGTAGCCGGCGCGCACGAGGAGCTTGTGGCTGGTGACCTCGGCATCGGCCGGGTCTTCGCGGAGGGTGCGGAGGAAGAAGTTCGACAGACGGGTGACCACGAGCGTCAAGTCTACGGATGCCGCCGCGCCGGGGCGTCACGGGTGCGGCGACGACGGGACGCGGCCAGCCCGGTCTCGGGCGGGCCGGCGGCGGATCACGCTCAGGCGGTGACGACCTGCGCCGTGCCGAGCGGGGCGTCCGGGCCCATCTCGTCGGCGATCCGATTCGCCTCGGCGATGAGAGTCGCGACGATCTCGGACTCGGGCACGGTCTTGACGACCTCGCCCTTCACGAAGATCTGGCCCTTGCCGTTGCCGCTCGCGACGCCCAGGTCGGCGTCCCGCGCCTCACCGGGACCGTTGACGACGCATCCCATGACGGCCACGCGCAGCGGCACCGTCATGTCCTTGAGGCCCTCGGTCACGCTGTCGGCGAGCGAGTAGACGTCGACCTGCGCCCGCCCGCAGGAGGGACAGGACACGATCTCGAGCTTGCGCTCGCGCAGGTTCAGCGCCTGCAGGATCTGGTGGCCGACCTTGACCTCTTCGGCGGGTGGGGCGGACAGCGAGACGCGGATGGTGTCGCCGATGCCCTCGGACAGCAGGATGCCGAACGCGGTGGCGCTCTTGATGGTGCCCTGGAACGCGGGACCCGCCTCGGTGACCCCGAGGTGGAGCGGCCAGTCCCCCATCGCGGCGAGCAGCCGGTAGGCCTGCACCATCACGACCGGGTCGTTGTGCTTGACCGAGATCTTGAAGTCGTGGAAGTCGTGCTCCTCGAACAGCGACGCCTCCCAGCGGGCGCTCTCGGCCAGCGCCTCGGGCGTGGCCTTGCCGTACTTCTCCAGCAGGCGCTTGTCGAGCGACCCGGCGTTCACCCCGATGCGCAGCGAGACGCCGGCGTCCTTCGCCGCCTTCGCGATCTCACCGACCTTGTCGTCGAACTGGCGGATGTTGCCGGGGTTCACGCGCACCGCGGCGCATCCCGCGTCGATGGCCTGGAACACGTACTTCGGCTGGAAGTGGATGTCGGCGATGACCGGGATCTGGCTCTTGCGCGCGATGATGTGCAGCACGTCCGCGTCGTCCTGGCTGGGCACCGCGACACGCACGATCTCGCACCCGGAGGCGGTCAGCTCGGCGATCTGCTGCAGCGTCGCGTTGATGTCGGTGGTCTTGGTCGTCGCCATCGACTGGACGCTGATGGGCGCGTCTCCGCCGACGAGGACCTTGCCGACCCGGATCTGCCGGCTCTTGCGACGGGGCGCGAGGGTCACCGGGGCCTTTGGCATCCCGAGGTTCACTGCTGGCACGGGCTCCAGCCTACGCGTCCGATGCTGGGCGGGGTCCGAGCGGGCCGCCCCGCGCGCGGCGGGACGGCCCGGTACGGATGCCCGGTCAGGCGCGACGAGGCCGCAGCGCCGCCGCTCCCACCAGCACGAGCCCCGCGATCACGAGCAGCGCTCCGGCGAGCCCCGCGAACGTCGGCTCGGTGCCCCCGGTGACGGCCAGCGCGACCGCGGTGACCGCCGTCGACTCCTCCGTGGTGGCGACCGCGGTCGTCGTGTCCACCGTGGTGTCCGGCTCGGAGAAGATCGCCGTGCCGCCGACGTTGCCGAACGCGAAGATGAACGTGTTCGGCGTCCCGCCGGTGGGATCGGTCGAGGTCTGCCCGAAGGAGTATGCCTCGGCGCCGACCGCGGCGAGGGCCGCGATCGCATCGGTCTCGTTGCCGGCCGCGCCGTAGTAGATCACGAACGTGAACGAGGCGCCGTCGGCCAGCCCCGGGAACGTGAAGTCGAACAGCGCGCCGTGGTCCGCCGGTCCGCTGTCGACCGCGTCGCCCGTGAACAGGATCGAGCTCGGGCCCGACAGCGGGTTGGACGAGGCGAACCCGTTGTCGGAGGTGAAGGTGATCGCCGATGCGGTCCCGGAGTCGATCGTCGTGTACTCGTTGAACGCCGTCGGCTCGATGTCCCAGTCCATCACCCGCCGATACTGGATCGTCGCGATCGCCGCGCCGGAGACGTTCTGGATCGTCACGTTCACCTGATACAGGTTCGGGGTGGCCGGCGAGGGGATGTACTCGTGGGTCACGCGAAGGTACGGATCGCCGTCGTCGTCGCTCACGATCACGACGCTGGTCGCCGTCGAGTCCGTGTACGTGAACGACTCGACCGTGAGGTTGCGACCGCCGACGCCGAGCTCGGCGAGGTTGGCGCCGCCCCAGATGCCGGCATCGGGATCGGCGACCCCCCAGCCCTCGCACAGACAGCCGGGCGAGGTGGAGTCGTTGTTGGTGGGCAGGTAGTCGAGGCCGACGTCTCCCGGCCCGGCCAGGGAGCCGGTCCCGTCCGTCGCGTTCAGCTCGGCCGTCGGGTTGACCGCGAGCAGGATGGTGCCGTTGGTGATGCACACCGCGGGATAGCACGCGTCGCCCTCGGCGGGCAGGGCGGCCGCCTCGGCGAACAGCGTGATCGTCGGCTCCTCGGGGTCGCTGGCGAGCACGTCCTCGACGGTCGCGTCCTCGGCGGCCGTCTCGACCACGGGCGTCGTGGTCTCGTCCGTCGCGGCGTCCTCGGTCACGGCGTCCTCGGTCGCCGCGTCCTCCGTCACCGGGTCGTCCGAGGCGGCGGTCGCGGAGTCGTCCGACGCCGTGTCATCGGCGACGGCGTCGTCCGCGGTCGCGGACTCGTCCGTCGAGGTGGACGCGTCCGCCGAGGTCGCCTCGGTCGTGGACGTGGCGTCGGCGGCGACTTCGCTGTCACCGGCATCCGGAACCGAATCGTCGGCGTACGCCGCGGTCGGCACGATGATCAGCGCGCCGACGGCCAGGGCGAGCCCGGTGCCGAGTGCGGCGAGCCGCAGGCGCGGAGCGCGCTCGTGCGCGCTCGATATCCGCCGCCCCTGCGGGCGACGGCGGGTGTGGAGCATGATCGTTCCCTTCGATGGGCCGGCACGGGCCATCGTTACGGGACTGCTCACCCTCGACCCGTGCCGAGTGGACGGGAGACGTCGCCGGGCGGCGGCGCTCGCCTTGGATGCGCTCGTCGGTCGCTCCGGGTGCTCAACCGTCGGGCACGCCAATCATGGCGTATTCATAGGCTCAACGGAAGAGGGATCGTGTAAAGTGCCGCCTTCGGTCAGGAGAGGCGCTTCATCTCGTTCTGGATCTTCTCCTCGGAAGGCCCGCCGCTGCCCGCCCCGAACGCGCGGATGCCGGCGAACGCGACGCCGATGCCGACGCCCAGGATCGGCCACAGCGGCCAGAAATAGGTGGCGCCGGACGCGAGCCAGATGACGGTGAAGAAGACGGACAGCACGACCCAGCCGCCCAGGGCGTACCAGAACGCCTGCTTCTGCTTCAGGCTCTGGATGGCACGATCGCGGAGGTCGCCGGTGTCGCTCATGCGCCCGAGCCTACTGCCAGGCATCCGCCGCGTGTGTGGTAATTTCGCCCCATGCTCGCGAACCGCTCTTGGTGGCACACCGCCTGAGGCGGTGCGCGCGTGCGACACGGACCGCCCTGCTCATGGGCGGTCTTCTGCGTCAGGCGGCCGCTCACTCCACGAAAGACCTGCCATGACCGCAACCGCCTCGGCTCTCGCCGACCTCGCCGCATCCCCCGTCCCCTTCGCCCTGATCGCGCGCGAGCCGGGCTGGGTCGAGGTGCTCACCGGCGAGGTGATCGACGTCGACCTGCTCGCCGACATCCCGCTGACCGACCCCGCGGGGACGCCGCGCGAGGTGCTGGCGCTGGTCCCGTTCCGGCAGGTGCGCGAACGAGGGTTCGTGTGCCACGACGACGGCTCGCCGCTGCGGTGCCTCGTCGTGACCGCGCACGACCGCCTCCCCCGCGGCGAGGTCGTCGCCGCCCTCCCGGACGCCGCGGTGCCGCTCCACGACGCCGGGTTCGACGTCACCGACGAGGAGTACGCCGACATCGTGCGCACCGTGATCGCGGACGAGATCGGCCGCGGCGAGGGCGCGAACTTCGTGATCCGCCGCGACTTCACGGCGTGCGTCGAGGCCGATCCGCGCACCACCGCGCTCACCTGGTTCCGTGCCCTGCTGGAGCATGAGAAGGGCGCGTACTGGACGTTCGCGATCGTCACCGACGGGCACGTCGCCGTCGGAGCGAGCCCGGAGGCCCACGTCACCCAGGCCGGCGGCGTCGTCGCCATGAACCCCATCTCGGGGACGTTCCGGCATCCCGCGGGCGGCGCGACCGCCGAGACGCTCGGCGAGTTCCTCACCTCGACCAAGGAGACCGAGGAGCTGTTCATGGTGGTGGACGAGGAGCTGAAGATGATGAGCGCCGTCTGCTCCGACGGCGGCCGCATCACCGGACCGCACCTGAAGGAGATGTCGCGGCTCACCCATACCGAGTACGAGCTCGAGGGTCATTCGACGCTGGACCCCCGCGACATCCTTCGCGAGACCATGTTCGCCCCGACCGTCACCGGGTCGCCGATGCAGAACGCCTGCACCGTGATCGCGCGGCACGAGCGCACCCCCCGCGGCTACTACTCCGGCGTCGCCGCGCTGTTCACGCCGACCGCGGAGGGCGGGCACGACCTCGACGCCCCGATCCTCATCCGCACCGCCTATCTGGTCGACGGGGGGCTGCGCGTGCCGGTCGGGGCGACGCTCGTGCGCCACTCCGACCCCGCGGGCGAGGTCAGCGAGACCCATGGCAAGGCGGCGGGCGTGCTCGGTGCGATCGGCGCGGTGCCGCGTGACGAGGCTCCGGCGGCCTCGGACGACGACGAGCCGGCCCCCGCCCACCGGCCGCTGGCCGAGGACCCGGGCATCGCCGCGCTGCTCGCGTCGCGCAACGCCCGGCTCGCGCCGTTCTGGCTGAACCCGCAGGACGTCACCGGCGAAGGGCCGTTCGCCGGCCGCACCGCCGCGGTCGTGGACGCCGAGGACCGCTTCACCACGATGCTCGCGCACCAGCTGCGCCACCTGGGGCTGCTCGTCACGGTCGTGCCCTGGCCGCAGGCGACCGCCGAGGCCCTGGAGGCCGCCGATCTCGTCGTCGCCGGGCCCGGACCGGGAGATCCGCGCGACGCCCGGCAGCCGCGCATCGCCCGGATGCGCGAGGTCGTCGCCTCGCGGCTGGATGCCGGGACCCCGCTGCTGGCGGTGTGTCTGAGCCACCAGATCCTCGCCGACCGGCTCGGCATCGCGCTCGTCCCGCTCGACCGGCCGCACCAGGGGCTGCAGCGCGAGGTCGACGTGTTCGGGCAGCCCGCATCCATCGGCTTCTACAACACGTTCACGGCTCGGGTCGTGCCCGGCACCGTCCGGGCCGGGGACGCCGAGGTCTCGGCCGACCCGGTCAGCGGCGACGTCTCCGCGCTGCGCGGCCCCGGCTTCGCCTCGGTGCAGGGTCACCTGGAGTCGATCCTGTCCCGCGACGGGATGACGACGCTCGAGCGCCTGGTCGCCCACGCGCTCGCACCGGTCCCGGCCTGACCCTCGCCGAGCCACGCGCCGGGCCCGTCCCGTGCCGCCCGCCCTTCGCTCACATGTCCGCGCCCTTTTCGTGCAACTCGACGTCATATGTGGATGCCGAATGCACGAAATCGCAGTGGACGTGTGACCGAGACGGGCTGATGCGAGCCTGCCGAGAGCGCTGGATCACACGAGCGACAGGATCAGAACAGCGAGATCGGGTTCACCAGGTCGGCGACGATGAGGACCGCGCTCATCGCGATCAGCGCCACCACGACGACGAAGGTCAGCGGCACGAGCCGGGCCGCATCCACCGGCTTCGGCGATCGCCGGCCGAACGCCTTCGCCCATGTCCGCTTCGCACCGTCCCACAGCGCGATCACGACGTGCCCGCCGTCCAGCGGCAGCAGGGGGATGAGGTTGAACACGAACAGCGCGATGTTCAGCGATCCGAGCAGGCCGAGGATGTACTCGACCCGGTTGAGGATCGGGGCGTCCGAGGCCGCCGCCTCGCCGGCGATGACCCCGGCGCCGACCACGCTGAGCGGGCCGTTCGGGTCCCGCTCGGCGCCGGTGAACAGCGACACGGCGGTGTCGTAGACCTCCGCCGGGAGCTTCACCATGATGCTCGCGACGGCGCCGACGTTCTCGAACGCGGTCGTCGTGCCGGTCCAGATCGGGTCGCGCACGTACTCGCTCGTGGGCCGGATGCCGATGAACCCGATCTGCGTCGTCACGGTGTCGCCGTCGTCGTCGGTGGTCACCGAGTCGATCGCGACGGGCGTGATGCGAAGCGTCAGCTCGGCGCCGTCGCGCTCGACGACGAGCGTGAGCTGCTGGCCGGCCGAGGCCTGGATGATCGCCGAGGCGTCGGCGAACGTCGACACGACCGTGCCGTCGATCGAGACGATCCGGTCGCCGGCCTCCAGCCCGGCCGTCTCGGCCGGAGTGGTGCTCGACGCGCAGTCGGAGGAGGTGCTCGAGACGGGCACGCAGTCGCTCAGGGACGCGATCGTCGCGGTGGCGGTCTGCACGCCGATGCCGGTGAGCAGGATCGTGAAGATGACGATCGCCAGCAGGAGGTTCATGACCGGACCGCCGAGCATGATGATGATGCGCTTGTAGACCGGCAGCTTGTAGAACACCCGGTCGTCGTCCGCGCCCTGCAGGGTCGCCTCGTTCGACGCCCGCGCATCCTGCACCATCGTGGCGAAGAAGCGGCCGGGCGTGCGCCTGGCGGGCGCCTGGGCGGCCGCGTCGACGGATGCCGACGGCGCGCCGACGGGCACGGCCTCCGGCGTGTCGTCGGCCGCCGCGACGGCGTCTTGCGGCGGGTACATGCCGGCCATGGAGATGTAGCCGCCGAGCGGGATCGCCTTGACGCCGTACTGGGTCTCGCCCTTCCAGCGGGAGAACAGCGTCGGACCGAACCCGATCATGTACTGGCCCACGCGCACCCCGAAGAGCTTCGCCGGGACGAGATGTCCCAGCTCGTGGAGCGCGATCGACACCGCGAGCCCGACGACGAGCACGACGACGCCGATGACGAAGGCGAGAACGGTCACATCCCCACGGTAGCGACACGAGCCTTTGAAGCGGCCGTGCGCGGTCTGCCGGGGTGCGGCCTGCTCGCTGCCGGGCACCGGGCGTCTGCTTGAATGGAAGCCCATGCCGACGCCCGAGACGCCCCCCAACCTGCCGCCCGTGCTGCGACCGGACGACCCGCCCCGCCGGAGCTTGGCCGAGCTCGCGGCGCGCGGCCACGCCCGCGTGATCGGCGACGTCGACGGCGTCGAGCTCACCGGCATCACCCTGGCGACGGCCGATCTCCGCCCCGGCGAGGCGTTCGTCGCGGTGCCGGGCGTGAACCGTCACGGCGCGGAGTTCGCCGCGGCGGCCGCCGCCAGGGGAGCCGTCGCGATCATCACCGACGAGGCCGGGGCAGAGCTGGCCGCAGCCTCCGGGCTCCCGGTGATCGTCGGCGCCGATCCGCGTGCCCGACTCGGCGCCCTGTCGGCGTGGGTGTACGGCACGGGGCCCGACGACGACCTGCCGCTGCTGCTGGCGACCACGGGCACGAACGGCAAGACCAGCGTGTCCCACCTGCTGGAGGGCGTCCTCGGGCAGATGGGCGTGGTGACCGGGCTCTCGTCCACCGCCGAACGGCACATCGCGGGCGAGGTCATCGTCTCGCGGCTGACCACGCCCGAGGCCAGCGAGTTCCACGCGCTGCTCGCGCTCATGCGCGAGCGCGGCGTCGAGGCCGTCGCCGTGGAGGTCAGCGCGCAGGCCCTCAGCCGACACCGCGTCGACGGCATCCTGTTCGACGTCGCCGGCTTCACCAACCTGACGCACGACCACCTCGACGACTATGCGGACATGACCGAGTACCTCGAGGCGAAGCTGCCGCTGTTCGCGCCCGACCGATCGAGGCGCGCGGTCGTCTGCCTCGACTCGGCGGCCGGCGCCGAGGTCGTGGCCCGTGCCGGGGTGCCGGTCACGACGATCGGCACGCCCGCGATCGCGGTGGACGCGGATGCCGCCGCCGCGGCCGACTGGACGGTCGAGATCCTCGAGGAGCGCCAGGACGGCACGAGGTTCGCGCTCACCGGCCCGGTCGGTCGGATCGAGACCACCGTTCCGGTGATCGGCCGGCACATGGCCGCCAACGCCGGCCTCGCGATCGCCATGATCCACGAGGCGGGCTACGCCTGGGAGCGGATCGCCGCCGCGCTCGACGGCGGCCGCATCGACGCCTACCTGCCCGGCCGCACCCAGCTCGTCTCCGGCGAGCGGGGCCCCGCCGTGTACGTCGACTTCGGGCACTCCCCCGACGCGTTCGAGAAGACGCTCGCGGCCGTCCGCCGCGTGACGCCCGGCACGGTGCTGTTCCTGTTCGGCGCCGACGGCGACCGCGACGCGACCAAACGTCATGACATGGGTCGCACCGGCGTGGAGGGCAGCGACATCCTGGTCATCACCGACCACCACCCGCGCTTCGAGGATCCGGACTCGATCCGGGCGACGCTGATCGAAGGCGCCCGTCGGGCGCGGCCGGACGCCGACATCCGCGAGTTCTCGCCGCCCGAGCGCGCGATCCGCGAGGCGGTGGCGCTCGTCGGCGACGGCGACGCCATCCTGTGGTGCGGCCCGGGCCACCAGGACTACCGCGACATCCGCGGTCGGCGCACGCCGTACTCGGCGCGGGAGCTCGCCCGCCGCGCGCTGCGCGACGCCGGCTGGCCCGTGCCCGAGCCGCACTGGCCGGTGCCCTACCCCGAAGGCAGCACCCCCGACTCGGACCCCGAACGCCCATCCCGCTGAGCCGGGCGTCTGCGCCCGCCTTCCCGGCGTGCATGTCCCAGTTCGGCGCGCTATGGGCGGGTCATAGCGCGCCGAACTGGGACATGTACCGCGCCGAAGTGGGACATACCTCGCGGGGCTGAGCGGACGGAGCGGGGCTGAGCGGGAGGAGCGGACGGGGCGGGAGGAGCGGGACGGGCGGTCGGGGCGTCAGCGGGCGGCGATCGCGGCGTCGGCGGCACGGCGCGCCCAGGCCTCGGCATCCGCCAGCGACTCCCGTGTGAGCTGCGCCGGCGGCTCGTGCCTGTCGACGATCCGCTCGATCGTGTCGACGATGCCCGGGAACGGGAGCCGTCCCCCGTGGAACGCGTCGACGGCCTGCTCGTTCGCCGCGTTGAACACGGCCGGGTAGGTGCCCCCCGCCGCGCCGACGCGCTTCGCGAGCCGCACGGCGGGGAACGCGTCGTCGTCGAGCGGCTCGAAGGTCCAGGATGCCGCGCGCGTCCAGTCCAGCGGCGCACCGACACCGGCCACGCGGCGCGGCCAGTCCAAGCCCAGCGAGATCGGAAGCCGCATGTCCGGCAGCGAGGCCTGCGCGATGGTCGAGCCGTCGACGAACTCGACCATCGAGTGCACGACCGACTGCGGGTGGACGACCACGTCGATCCGGTCGTAGGGCACGGCGAACAGCAGGTGCGCCTCGATCACCTCGAGCCCCTTGTTCACGAGGGTGGCCGAGTTGGTCGTGACGACGCGGCCCATGTCCCAGGTCGGGTGGGCGAGCGCCTGCGCGGGCGTGACGCCCGCGAGCTCCGCGCGGGTGCGCCCGCGGAACGGCCCCCCGGACGCCGTCACGACGAGTCGTCGCACCTCGGCCGCGGCGCCGGCGCGCAGGGCCTGCGCGATCGCGGAGTGCTCCGAGTCGACCGGCACGATCTGGCCCGGCGCGGCCAGACCGGTGACGAGCTCGCCGCCGACGATCAGCGACTCCTTGTTGGCCAGGGCCAGGATGCGGCCCGCCTCCAGCGCGGCGAGGGTCGGGCCGAGGCCCACGGAGCCCGTGATGCCGTTGAGCACGACATCCGCCTCCACGTCGCGGACCAGCTGCTCGGCCTCGAGGGCGCCGAGCGCGGTGTGCGCGACGCGGAACTCCGCCGCCTGCGCGGCGACCCGGTCGCGGTCGCGTCCGGCCGCGAGCCCGACGACCTCGAACCGGTCGGGGTGGGCGCGGATGACCTCCAGCGCCTGGGTGCCGATCGATCCGGTGGAGCCGAGGATGAGGACGCGCCGCATCCTGTCAGCCTAGAGCGCGGGCCGCGACGGTCCGGCCGCCGCGGCCCGCGCGACCGCTCAGGACGCCGTGGTGGCCTCGATGGTGATGACGAAGATCAGCGTCTGGCCCGCCAGACCCGTGGTGTCGTTCGTCGTGTCGGTGCCGTAGCCGCACTCGGCCGGGATGACCACGACGACGCTCGAGCCGACCTGCTGGCCCACCAGCGCGTTGCCGAAGCCGGCAACGACCGAGGTCGTGGCGATCGAGAGCGGGTCGCCGGTGCCGAAGCTCGTGTCGAAGATGCTGCCGTCCGACCAGAGCACGCCCTGGTAGTCGACCGTGACGGTGTCGCCGGAGGCGACCGTGTCGCCGGAGCCCTGGACGAGCACCTGCTCGGTCACCTCGGTGGGCGCCGCCTCGCTGGAGGGCACCGTCACGGTCGGCGTCCCGTCGTCGTCGAAGGTGACGGTCGGGAACGCCTCGCCGTCGGTCGGCGCGGACGGCTGGCACCAGGAGTCCGCGGCCACCGCCGAGAGCAGGTCGATGACGTACACGGTGGCGTCGGAGTCGGTCGAGGTCGCGGGCACGGTGGTGACCACCCGGGTGCCCACCGCCGCGCAGCCGAACGCGTCGCCGAGGATCGTCTCGGCCGCGACCGGCGCCGGGGTCGAGCTGACCTCGTAGTCCGACACGACCTCGCCCGTCGACGCGTCGTAGGCGGAATAGCCGTAGGTGATGTAGTCGCCGTCGGCGATGACGTCGCCGGTGCCGACCGTCACGACGGTCGACTGCTGGTCGTCGCCGGCGTCGAGCGGCGAGGTGAAGCTCACGGTCGGCGTGCTGCCGACATCGCCGGTGACCGTGACGGCGTCGGAGGCGGTGCCGGACGAGACGACGGCGTCGCACAGGTCCACGGATGCCGAGGCCGACGCGGACGCGCTGGAGCTCGACGAGCTCGAGGAGCAGCCGGCGAGCGCGAGCAGCGCGACGGCGGCGACGGACAGGACGGTGAGCGAGCGGACGCGCACGAGGAACCTCATTCGACGGTGACAGGGAACGCGTCCAGTCTCACGCACCCGCTTCTGTGTGGGCTGAGAACCCGTCGACCCGCATGCACGGGGACGTATGCGATCCGGAGTACCCTCGTGGGGTGACTTCGCCGGAGAGCCCCGATGCTGCTGAGCCCACCGCGCGCGAAGCCGCGCACAAGCCGATGACCGATGCCGGCTTCTTCTACTTCCTCGGCCGCCGTGTCGTGGCCCCGCTCGCCCGACTCACGTACCGTCCGCGGATCGAGGGCCGGCACAACGTCCCGCTGGAAGGCCCCGTCATCCTCGCGAGCAACCACCTCTCGTTCATCGACTCGTTCGCCATCCCGCTCGCCGCGCCTCGCACCGTCCACTTCCTCGCGAAGGCGAGCTACTTCGAGGGCACCGGGCTCAAGGGCTGGATCTCGCGCGAGTTCTTCACCGGTCTCGGGGCGAGCCCGGTCCAGCGCGGTGCCGGCCAGGCGGCCCTCGACGCCCTCGACCAGCAGCGACGGATGCTGGAGGACGGGCGTGCCATCGCGCTGTACCCGGAGGGGACCCGCTCGCTCGACGGCCGGCTGTACAAGGGACGCACGGGCGTGGCGTTCCTGGCCCTGCAGACGGGCGCCCCCGTCGTGCCCGTGGGCCTGGTGGGGACGAACCTGGCGATGCCCGTCGGCGCGAACTTCCCCCGCTTCCGCCCGCGCGTGACCATCCGGTTCGGCACACCGCTGGATCTCGGCGCGCACGGGCAGGCGAACTCCGGCAAGGCGCGGCGCCTGGCGACGGATGAGATCATGGCGGCCATCCACGCCCTGTCCGGGCAGCAGCTCGCCGACGCGTACAACGAGGTCCCCGCGCACGGCGCGATCGACCGCATCAAGCAGGCCCTCCCGCACGAGCGCCGCTGACCCGCGCTCAGGGTCGGACGGTCACGGTCGCCTCGTGACGCACGGGGAAGTTCACCGAGCTCGCGATGAAGCACCAGTCGTGCGCCTGCGCGTGCGCGGCCTGCGCGGCATCCGCCATCGAGGCGTCGGCGACGACCACCTCCGGATGCAGCACGACCTCGGCGAACGCGCCTCCGCCGCGGCCGTCCTCCCGCATGAGCCCGGTCGCGGTGTCGCGGTAGGCCACGACCACCACACCGGCCGTCACGCAGGCGTGCAGGTAGGACAGCAGGTGGCATTCGCTCAGCGCCGCGAGCAGCATGTCCTCCGGGTTCCAGCGGTGCGGGTCGCCGCGGAACGGCCGGTCCGCCGAGGCCAGCAGGTCGGGCTTGCCGTCGACGGCGATCGTCACCGCCCGGTCGTACTCGCGGTAGCCGCTCGTGCCCGTCCCCCGGTCCCCGGTCCAGGTCGTGGTCAGCCGGTACCGGTGCTCGCCGATCATCGAGCCAGTCTGACACGGGTCATAGGCTGAGGGGATGCCGCAGACCTTCCCGCTGTCCGCCGCCGTCGAGCTCGCCGTCGTCGAGCGCAGCGGGTTCGTCGAGTCCCGGCACGCGGGGTCGGCGGTCGTGCTCGCCCCGGACGGGACCGTCGCCCGCAGCCTCGGCGACCCGGCGGCGCTCGTCCTGCCGCGCTCGGCGCTGAAGCCGTTGCAGGCTCTCGCCGCCCTCACGGCGGGCGCGCCGCTCGCGGGCGCCCAGCTCGCGCTGGCGGCGGCGAGCCACGCCGGCACCGACCGGCATGTGGCGGTGGTGCGCGAGATCCTCGCCGCCGCCGAGGTCGGGGAGGACGATCTCGGCTGTCCGCCCGCTCGGCCGGCCGATCGCGCCACGGGCGACGAGCTCGTGCGCGACCGGGCCGAGCCCGCCCGGATCCGTCATGAGTGCTCGGGGAAGCACGCCGCGATGCTCCTGGCCTGCCGGGCGAGCGGATGGCCGACGGACGGATACCTCGACCCCGCACATCCGTTGCAGCAGCACGTCCTGCAGGTCGTGGAGCGGATGACCGGCCAGAAGCCGTCCCTGGTGGCCGTCGACGGCTGCGGGGCCCCGATCCCGGCCGTGAGCCTCGCCGGGCTCGCCCGCGCGCTGCACCGCATGGGCACCGCATCCGAGCGATCGCCGTTCGCGCTGCATCGTCAGGGGGCCGCCGTGCTCGCCGCGGCGCGGGCGGAGCCGTGGGCGATCGCGGGTCCGGGCAAGGCGGACACGACGGTCGCCGAACGCACCGGCGTGTTCGCGAAGACGGGCGCCGAGGGCCTCGTCGTCATGGTCGCCCCGGACGGCACGACCGTCGCCGTCAAGGTGCTCGACGGGTCGGCCAGGGCCGGCGGTGCGGTCGCGCTGCGCCTGCTCGAGCAGGCCGAGGCGCTGTCGCCGGCGGATACGGCCGCCGCGGCGGCGGCCCTGCGGCTGGTCGTCACCGGGGGCGGGGCCGTCGTCGGCGCCGTCCGTCCCGTCGTCTGATCCCGGCAGGCGAGTCCCCCAGGCGCGGGCTCAGCATCCCCGCGGCGCTCGCCCGCTCGCCCCCGGCAGCAGCACGCGCCGGGCCGGCTCTCCTCCCTGCGCATCAAGCTGACGGACCCGTCGAAGTACCAGGTGGTCGCGGAGGTCGTCTCGGGCCGCCAGGGCGTGGAGAGCGTGCAGGACCAGCGCCGCCTGTTCGACCGGCTGTTCCTGGTCCTCGACCGCGCGACGCTGCTCGCGGGCGGCCTCGCGCTGGTGATGCTCGTGGCGGCCGTCCTGCTCATCACGACGACGATCCGCCTGTCGGCGCTGTCCCGGCGCCGCGAGACCGGCATCATGCGCCTCGTGGGGGCCTCGACGCTGTTCATCCAGCTGCCGTTCATGCTCGAGGGCGCGATCGCGGCGACGATCGGGTCGCTGCTCGCGGTGGGTGGTCTGTGGCTGGGGGTGGAGTACCTCATCACCGACTGGCTCGGCTCGAGCGTCTCCTGGATCCCGTACGTCACCACGGCGGACGTGCTCACGGTCGCGCCGTGGCTGATCCTCGCGGCGATCACGCTCGCCGCCATCTCGTCCCTGGTCACGCTCAGCCGCTACACGAAGGTGTGATGATGCGCCGACGCCGTCCTGCCGCCGTCCTGGCCGTGCTCGCCCTCGGGGTGGGCCTGGCGTTCGGTGCCGCCGCGCCCGCCGCGGGTGAT
>NZ_JASGEL010000053.1:0-20445 GCF_047606385.1 Microbacterium sp. | reverse complement strand
GTCCGGCCCCGGGGCCGACGGTCGCGCCGCCGCCGCCCCGGACCGGTCTGACCGACTGGACGTTCGGCGACCTGCCGGAGCTGGTCGACACCACGGTCCCCGGCGGCGTCGTGCGCGGCTATCCGGCGCTCGTCGACACGGGCGCCGCCGTCGACGTGCGGATCGAGGCGACCCCGGATGCCGCGGCCGTCGCGTCCCGCGCCGGCATCCGGCGCCTGGTGCTGCTCGGCTCGCCCTCCCCCGCGTCCTACGTGCTCGACCACCTGACCGCGAACGAGAAGCTCGCCCTCGCCGCGTCCCCCTACCCGAATGCGAAGACGCTGATCGAGGACGCCCGCGGCGCCGTCGCGGACGCCGTCATCGCCCGGATCGCGCACGACGGCATCGTGCGCGACCGGGCCGGCTTCGAGCGGCTGCGCGACGCGTTCTCGGCGGCGGTCACCGACGATCTGTTCGCGGCCGTGTCGCTCGTCTCCCGCATCCTCACCGCCGTCCGCGACGTCGAGCGCGAGCTGAAGCGGCACAGCTCTCTCACGCTGCTGGGCGCTCTGAACGACGTGCGCGGCCAGCTGTCGGGGCTCGTGTTCCCCGGCTTCGTGTCGCGCACCGGTCTGCCGCGGCTCGCGCACTACCCGCGGTACCTGCGCGGCGCGCTCGACCGCCTCCGGGCGCTCGCCGACAACCCGGGCCGCGACCGGCAGCGGATGACCGAGTACGAACGGGCCGCGGCGTCCTTCGCCGAGGCCGGGGGCACGATCCCACCCGGCCCGGATGCGGCATCCCACCTCGTGCACGCCCGCTGGCTGCTGGAGGAGTATCGCGTGAGCCTGTTCGCGCAGCAGCTCGGGACCGCCGAGCCCGTCTCCCCGCAACGGCTCGCGAAGGCCTTGAACGCCTGACCGGGCGCCTGCCGCCGGCCCCGCTCCCTCCCACCCCTCCCCTCCCGCCCCCTTCCCGACTATGTCCCACTTCGGCGCGGTTGATGTCCCACTTCGGCGCGGTATTGGACCCTCATACCGCGCCGAAGTGGGACATGCAGGGCTGCACGCACCGGTCCGCGACGCAGACGGAAGCGAGTAGCGTCGGCGGCATGGCAGCTGCGATCGTCTACACCGCCTTCGGCGGCCCCGAGGTGCTCACTCTCACCGCTCTCGACATGCCTCAGCCGACATCCGGACACGTCGTCGTACGGGTCGAGGCGGCGGGGGTCAATCCGATCGACGCCAAGCTGCGCAGCGGTGCGCGCGACCCCGCACCGATCACCGTGCGGCGTCGTGTCGGCCGCGACGGCGCCGGCGTGGTGACGGCGGTGGGCGAGGATGTCGACGGCTTCCGCCCCGGCGACGAGGTCGTCTTCTTCGCCACTCCCGGCGCGTATGCGAGCGAGGTGCTCGTGGCCGTCGGGCGGCTCCATCACCGGCCGCCGCAGGTGTCGGCGTCCGAGGGCGCGGCCCTCGGCATCCCGGCCGGCACGGCCTACCAGTCGCTGCGCTCGCTCGACGTGCGCGAGGGCGACACGCTCCTGATCCACGGCGGCTCGGGGTCGGTCGGGCAGGCCGCGATCCAGTACGCGGTGCTGTGGGGCGCGACGGTGATCGCCACCGCCTCACCGCGCCGGTTCGACCGCATCGAGGAGCTCGGCGCGACTCCCGTCGCCTATGGCGAGGGTCTCGCCGATCGTGTCCGGGCGGCGGCGCCGCACGGGGTCACGGTGGCCTTGGACGCGGCCGGCACCGACGAGGCGCTGCAGGTCTCGCGTGACCTGGTCGCCGACCGCGGCCGGGTCGCCACGATCGTGCGCGGGGCGGACGCCGCAGCCCGCGGCATCCGCGCCTTCTCCGGCGGCAGCCCCGAGCCCCTCACGGCGCAGCAGGACGCCTGGCGGGCCGAGGCCGTGCCGGTGACCCTCGCGCTGCTGGCCGTCGGTCGCTTCTCGGTCGAGCTCGGCCCGCGGCTGCCGCTCGCAGAGGCCGCGGAGGCGCACCGCCTCGTCGAGGCCGGCGCCCCCGGCAAGATCGTCCTCCTGCCCTGATCGCCCGCCGCCGCGCCCGTCACACGGTCGCGACCTCAGGCCGGCTGCGCGGCGAGGTGCTGGGCGATCTTCGAGGGCAGCGTGCCGTCGTCGGCGGTCGCGCCGCCGGAGAACGCCCCGCGATACCGGGCGGCCGGATGCGTCGGCTCGACGCGCTGCCGCCCCTGGCCGTACAGCGACTCGCGCAGCGTCGTGCCCGGGTACTCGGTCTGCGCGCGGCCGCGGCGCTGCAGCTCGGGCACCACGTACTCGACGAGGTCCTCGAACGTTCCCGGGGTGATGGCGTAGGCGAAGTTGAAGCCGTCGATGTCGCCCTCGTCGACCCAGCGCTCCAGCTCGTCGGCGACGGTCTCGGGGCCGCCGACGATGACCGGGCCCATGCCGCCGATCGAGCGCTGCTCGACGATGTCGGCCGGGGTCCATCGGCGCTCCGGGTCGATCTTCGACAGCGACGCGAGCACCGAGCGCAGCGAGTCGTTCTCGACCTCTTCCAGCGGCTGGTCCGGATCCCACTGCCCGAAGTCGATGCCCGTCCACCCGCCGTAGAACGCGAGCATTCCCTCGCCGGAGGCGTAGGAGAGGTAGTCCTCGTACTTGGTCTGCGCCTCGGCATCCGTCGCCGCGGCGACGACCGTGACGAGCACGAAGATCTTCACCGAGTCGCGCGAGCGGCCCTCGGCCTCGGCGCGGTCGCGGATGTCGGCGGCGATCGCGCGCGCCTGCTCCGGGTTGGCGGGGCTGATGAAGATGCCCTCGCCGTGCTTCGCGGCGAACGCGCGCCCCCGCGGCGACGCCCCCGCCTGGAAGATCACCGGCGTGCGCTGCGGAGACGGCTCGGAGAGGTGGATGCCGGGCACCTGGTAGTACTTCCCGTCGTGCCCGATCGGGTGCACCTTGGTGGGGTCGGTGTAGACGCCGCGCTCGCGGTCGGCGACCACGGCGTCGTCGTCCCACGAGCCCTCCCACAGCTTGTAGGTCACGTCGATGAACTCGTCGGCGATGTCGTAGCGCTCGTCGTGGCCGATCTGCTGGGTGAGGCCCAGGTTGATCGCGGCGGAGTTGAGGTAGCTGGTCACGACGTTCCACGCGACGCGGCCCTTGGTGAGGTGGTCGAGCGTGGAGAACTTGCGAGCCAGCGAGTACGGCTGCTCGTAGGTGAGCGCCGCCGTCACGCCGAAGCCGAGATGCTCGGTCACCAGCGCCATCGCCGGGACCTGAAGGAACGGGTCGCCCACCGGCACCTGGTCGGCGTCGCGCAGCGCCGTCGCGGCGGACCCCCGGTACACGTCGTAGGTCCCGAGCACGTCGGCGATGAACAGCGAGTCGAAGCGACCGCGCTCGAGGAGCTTGGCCAGCTCCGTCCAGTACTCGAGATCCTTGTAGGTGACGGCCTTGCTGTCAGGATGCCGCCACGTCCCCGCCGACTGGTGCGAGATACAGGTCATGTCGAAGGCGTTGAGGATGATGCGCTTGGCCATCCCGGCAGTATCACAGGGCCCACGCACACGTTCGATTCGACGGACACACGTCGTCACATACGGGGCGGACGCCGTACGGCATCCGCCCCGTATGTTCCGTGTCAGGCGCGACCGGACGCCGCCCGCGAGCGCCGCGACAGCGCGTCGACGATGACCGCGATCAGCAGCACGGCGCCCGTGATCATGTAGCGGACCGACGAGTCCAGCTGCAGCAGGTTCAGGCCGTTGGTGATCGACCAGATGACCAGGATGCCGAGCAGCGCAGAGTACGCGGAGCCGCGCCCGCCGAACAGCGACGTGCCGCCGATGACCGCCGCCGCGATCGCGTTCAGGTTCACGTCGGTGCCGCCGGTGCTCTGGGTCGCGCTTCCCAGCCGCGCGGCGAGCAGGATGCCGCCGATCGCCGCGAGGAACGAGCACACCGCGAACACGGACATGTACACGGCACGGACCTTGATGCCCGAGCGCCGGGCCGCCTCGACGTTGCCGCCGACCGCGAAGATCGAGCGACCCCAGCGGGTGCGGCGCAACAGGATGTCGGCGATGACCACGAGCACCACGAACAGCAGGAACATGGCGCCCACGCCGCGCCCGCCGGGCAGATAGAGGTAGCTCGCCGCGATGGCCAGCAGCACGAGAAGCGCGACCACGCGGACCAGGATGCCGCCGGCCGACAGCGCGGACAGACCGGCCGCCGAACGGCGCCGTGCGTTCGTGAACAGCGCCAGGGCGTAGATGAGCGCACCGACGACGATGACGACATAGGCCAGCCACTGCGGCAGGTACCACTGCTGCGCGAACTGCACGAGCGGGGAGGTGAAGGGGATGTTGATGGACCCGTTCGCGCCCAGCACGAACAGCTGCAGGCCGAGGAACGCCAGCAGGCCGGCGAGGGTGACGACGAAGCTGGGCACGCCGAAGCGGGTGAACAGCAGGCCGTAGACAAGGCCGATGACGACGCCGCTCGCCATCGCCGCGAGCACCGCCAGCCAGAGGTCCAGACCGTTCACGACGAAGACCACCGCGACGATCGCGGAGGAGAGGCCCGCGACGGAGCCGACCGACAGGTCGATCTCGCCCAGCAGCAGCACGAAGACGATGCCGAGCGAGATCACGCCCACCGGCGTCGCCTGCTGCAGCAGGTTGCCGATGTTGTAGGGCGTGAGGAAGGTCTGGTTCAGGATCGTGAAGACGCCCCAGATGAGGACGAGGCCGACGATCACCGGCAGCGAGCCGAGGTCGCCGCCGCGCACCCGGCGCCCGAAGGCGCGCGCCGCGCCGCCGATGCCGTTCGAGGCGATGAGGCGTTCGTCCTGCAGGTCCAGGGCCACCTTGCTGACCGTCTCGGTGGGCGGCCGGGTCTCGGACTGTTCGATGCTCATGCTCAGGCCTCGCTCGTGGGGTCGGTGTGCTGCTGCGCGCGGGCGGCGCGCGTGGCGTTGCGGCGGGTGACGACGTTGTCGCTCGCGCCGGTGATCGCCGCGATGATGGTCTCGCTGGAGGTGTCGGCGACCAGGAAGTCGCCGTTGTTCCGGCCGAGACGCAGGACGACCACGCGGTCGGCGACCGCCTGCACGTCGGCGATGTTGTGGCTGATGAGGATGACCCCCAGCCCTCGCTCCCGCAGCCGCTCGATCAGGTTGAGCACCTCGGCGGTCTGCGCGACGCCGAGGGCAGCGGTCGGCTCGTCGAGGATGACGATGGTCGGCTCCCCGATGAGCGAGCGGGCGATCGCGACGGTCTGCCGCTGGCCGCCGGAGAGCGAGGCGACCGGCGTGCGCACCGACGGGATCTTCGCGGCGAGCTCTCGCAGCAGCGTCCACGACTGCTGCTCCATCTGGATCTCGTCGAGGAAGCCCCCGGTGGTCAGCTCGTGGCCGAGCCAGAGGTTGGCGACCACGTCGAGGTTGTCGCACAGCGCGAGGTCCTGGAACACCGTCGCGATGCCGAAGCGGTTCGCCTCGGCCGGACTGGTGATCTCCACCTTCTTGCCGAACAGCTCGATCGCGCCGTCGTCCTGCGGGTGGACGCCGGCGAGCACCTTGACGAGCGTGGACTTGCCGGCGCCGTTGTCGCCGACGAGCGCGACGACCTCGCCGGCGTGCACCTCCAGGTCGATGCCGCTGAGCGCCTGCACCGCGCCGAAACGCTTGCCGACGCCGGTCAGTTTCAGGATGGGCTCGCTGTCATGCGGTGCCGTCTGCGGCACGGGATCGACCAGCGTCATGAGGTCCTCGATTCTCCTTCGTCGATGTCGAGGAACGCGTGCGCGGTCCCTCGTGGCCGATCGGCCGGAGAGCGTCGCGCGCTCCCCGGCCGATCTCGCCGTCGTTGTTACTGGATGCCTGCGGCCGTGCACGCGGCAGCGTAGTCGCTGGTGCAGATGTCCGAAACGCTCCAGAACCCATCGGCCACGACCGTGTCCACGATGTTGTCGATCGTCACCGCCACCGGCGTCAGCAGCGTGGACGGGATGCCATCGACGGTGGTGTCGCCCTCGACCGTCTCGCCGGAGGCGAGCTGCGCGGCGATCTCGGCGGCCTTCGTCGCCTCGTCCTTGATCGACTTGTAGATCGTCATGTACTGGTCACCGGAGACGATGCGCTGGATGCCGGCGAGCTCGGCGTCCTGGCCCGTCACGAGCGGCCACGGCGAGACGTTCGCCGCCTGCATGGCAGCGATCGCGCCGCCGGCGGTGCCGTCGTTGGCGGCGTAGACGCCCACGAACTGGCCGTTGTACTGGGCCAGCTGGCTCGTCATCCACGACTGCGCGTTGTCGGCGCTCCAGTCCGGCGTGTCGTACTCGGCGAGGATCGTGAAGCCGCTGTCGTCGAGCACGCTGTGCGCGCCCTCCTTGAAGCTCGCGGCGTTCGGGTCGGTGGGCGACCCGTTGATCATGATCAGGCCGCCGGACGTGGTGCCCTCGGCCTCGAGCCCGTCGAGGAGGGTCTGCGCCTGCAGCTCACCCACCTTCTCGTTGTCGAAGGAGAGGTAGTACGAGATCTGGTCGGAGCTGATCAGACGGTCGTAGGAGATGACCGGGATGTTCGCGGCGGCCGCCTCTTCGACGATGCTGGCTGCGGCGTCGGCGTCCACCGGGTCCAGGACGAGGACCTTGACGCCCGCGGCGATCGCGGACTCGGCCTGCTGCTGCTGCTTGGACGAGTCCTGGTCGGCGTTCGAGTACACGACCTCGTAGTTGCCGAGTGCTTCGATCGCATCGGTGAAGATCGGCCGGTCGAACGACTCGTAGCGGGCGGTCTTGGACTCGGGCAGGAGGAGCCCGACCTTGATCGCGTCGCCGGAACTGCCACTGCTGCTGTTGCCGGAGCATCCCGCCAGCGCGGCGACGGCCAGGACCGAGCCGACCGCCAGCGCGGCGATGCCCTTGAAGGTGCTCTTCATCGAAATCCCTCTCATGTGAGACCGCCTGCGTTGGCGGCTGCGGACGATCCTGACAGTTCGCTGTGTTGGCGTCAAGTAGTGAACGCATGGGTGATGGGATCGTTATCGAATGCCCGTGGCCCTCGATCCGCCGGGGGCCGGATCAGGCCACCGCGGCGGGCTGCAGCGGCAGCGCCGAGACGGCCGCCGACACCGCGCCGAGCAGCTCCGCGCGCCCGCCGAGCCGGCTGACCACGACGTCGGGGGCGGCGCCGAGGCCCTCCAGCACGGCGCGTTCCATCGCATGCCGCATGGGGGCGACCAGCAGCTCGTCGGCGGCCGCGAGCTCGCCGCCCACCACCACCAGCGCCGGGTCGAGCAGGTTCACGAGATCGGCGAGGGCCATCCCGACCGACCGGCCCGCGTCGGCGATCACGCGGCGCGCGGCGGTGTCGCCGCGACCGGCGCGCAGCAGCACGTCGCGCACGCGGTGGATGCCGGCGTCCTCCGGGAATCGTGCCAGCAGCGCACGCCCCCCGGCGATCGCGTCGAGGCATCCCCGGCTGCCGCACACGCAGACCGGCCCGTTCTCGTCCAGCGTGACATGACCGAGCTGGCCGGCCTTGCCGCCGGCGCCGCGGAACACCTCGCCGCCGACCATCAGCCCGGCCGAGATGGTGTCCCCCACCCGCACGTAGGCGTACGTGCTCAGCCCCCGAGCGGCGCCGAGCCTCGCCTCGCCGAGGGCTCCGAGGTTCGCGTCCGAGTCCACGCGAACCGGGACGCCGAGCCGCAGCGACAGCCGCTCCGCCACCGGCACGCCGTCCCAGCCGGGCAGCAGAC
The DNA here is from genome assembly GCF_047606385.1 of Microbacterium sp. Lineage (GTDB taxonomy): Bacteria > Actinomycetota > Actinomycetes > Actinomycetales > Microbacteriaceae > Microbacterium. The sequence continues at coordinate 12,708 of NZ_JASGEL010000053.1, read as the reverse complement.
CGGGGGTCGCGATCACGCCGGCGGCGACGTCCACCGCGACCGGCAGCCCGATCGCGACCGAGAGCAGGTCGCTCATCTCGGCGTCGAGGGACTCCAGCATGTCCGTGAGCATCAGCGCGACGCGGTCGAGCTCGGCGTCATGGCGGTGGTCGTGCGCGAGCGGCACGCTGTGCTCGCTGACGACGGTGCCGCCGACGTCGGCGATCGCGATGCGCATCGACCTCGTCGAGACGTGGACGCCGGCGACCAGCCCGGCCTGCCGCGCCAGCCGCACCTCGATGGCCCGCCGCCCGCTGCGCGAGGTGTAGCTGGTCTCCAGGACCCCCGCCGCCGTCAGCTCGCGCACGATGTTCGACACGGTCGCCGGCGACAGGCCGGTCATCCCCGCCAGCTCGACCTGCGTGAGATGACCGTGGGTCTTCAAGGTGTCGATCAGGCGCGCGCGGTTGGCTTCACGAAGTGAAGTCTGAGAACCCGGCGGGGGCTTGCGAGCGGCCACGCGGGCACTCTACACACCGATCCGGGTTCAGGCCGAAGATCCGGTCCGGAGCATTCTGCGCTCCGGGCGCCCGCGACTACGGTGGGGATATGAGCCCATTGAGGTGGGGCATCCTCGCCACCGGCGGCATCGCGCACGCGTTCGCCGCCGACCTGCGCACCGCCGGTCTCGACCTGCGCGCGGTCGGGTCGCGCCGTGCGGATGCCGCCGACGCGTTCGCCCGGGAGTTCGCCATCCCGCACGCGCACGGCTCGTACGCCGGCCTCGTCGCCGACGAGGAGGTCGACATCGTCTACGTCGCGACCCCGCACGCACAGCACGCCGAGAACGCCCTCGCCGCGATCGCGGCGGGAAAGCACGTGCTCGTCGAGAAGGCCTTCACCCTCGACGCCGCGCAGGCCCGGCAGGTGGCGGATGCCGCCGCCGCGGCCGGGGTGCTCGTCATGGAGGCGATGTGGACGCGCTACCTGCCGCACATGGTGCGCCTGCGCGAGCTGATCGCGGCCGGAGCGCTCGGGGAGGTCCGTGCCGTCACCGCCGACCACACGCAACGGCTTCCCGCCGACCCGGCTCACCGGCTGAACGCGCTCGCCCTCGGAGGCGGTGCGCTGCTCGATCTCGGCGTCTACCCGATCTCGTTCGCCTGGGACGTGCTCGGCGCGCCCCGCGCGATCGTCGCCCGGGGGCGGCTCGGCGACACCGGCGCCGACACCGAGGTCGCGACGATCATGACGCACGCCGGCGGCGCGATCTCCACCTCGCTGTCCTCGTCGCGTGCCGCCGGCCCGAACGTCGCGGCCGTGCTCGGCACCGACGCCCGTGTCGAGATCGACCGCGTCTGGTACGCCCCCACCTCGTTCCGCCTGATCACGCCGGACGGCACCGTGCGCGAAGACGTCCTCGGCCACGTCGAGGGGCGCGGCATGCAGTTCCAGGCGTTGGCGGCGGAGCGCCTGATCGCGGCCGGCGCCCGCGACTCCGACATCCTCCCGCTCGCCGAGAGCGTGGCGATCATGGCCACCCTCGACGAGATCCGCGCGCAACTCGGCGTGCACTACCCGCTGGAGCACTGACATGCCCGATTCCACCACCGGCCGCGTCGCGGTCTACCTCGACTTCGACAACATCGTGATGAGCTGGTACGACCGGGTGCACGGCCGCAACAGCTACGCGCGCGACCGGCAGCGGATCAGCGAGGCCCAGACCGATGCCGAGGTGGCGGAGAAGCTGGCCGCCGCGACGATCGACGTCGGCGCGGTCATCGACTACGCGACCTCGTTCGGGACGCTCGTGCTCACACGCGCCTACGCCGACTGGTCCTCGCCGGTGAACGCCGAGTACCGGGCGCAGCTCGTCTCGCGAGCGGTGGACCTCGTGCAGTTGTTTCCCGCAGCGGCATATGCCAAGAACGGAGCCGACATCCGTCTCGCCGTGGATGCCGTCGAAGACATGTTCCGCCTTCCGGACCTCAGTCACGTCGTGATCGTCGCCGGCGACTCGGACTACGTGCCCCTCGCGCAGCGCTGCCGGCGTCTGGGACGGTTCGTGGTCGGCGTCGGCGTCGCGGGCTCGACGGCGAAGTCCCTGTCCGCCGCGTGCGACCGGTTCGACTCCTACGACTCGCTTCCCGGCGTGACCGCCCCGGAGAAGGCGAAGAAGGATGCCGCCGAGCCCCGGTCGCGGGCGCGCAAGCGCTCGGTCGACCCCGCCGCGGATCTGCTCGAGCGCGCGCTGCGCCTGGAGAACGACAAGGATCCGTCGCAGTGGCAGCACGCCTCCGCGGTCAAGAGCCTGGTCACCCGCCTCGACCCGTCGTTCAGCGAGAAGGCGCTCGGTCATCGCAGCTTCCGTGACTTCATCGGCGCCCACCCCGACATCGCGGAGCTCGACGAGACCGACAACATCGTGAAGGTGCGGCTGGTCGAGACCAAGCGCTGACACGGCGGCCCGACCTAGTGCCGCGGCCGGCGACGGACCACGACGACGAGCACGCCGAGCACCGCCAGCAGCAGGCCCGCGGCGAGCGGGCCGGCGATGTCCGCGCCGGTCGCCGCGAGGTCGGCGTCGCCGGCGCCGTCCGTGGCGTCGGTCGTGGCATCCGCGTCGTCGACCGCGACCAGGGCGCCCTGGGCCGAGATCAGCGCCGCGCGGGCTGCGTCGATCTGCGCCTGCGTCGCCGAGTCGTCCGCGAGCAGCTCCTGCGCCTGCGCCAGCGCGGCCGCGAACGTCGCCCACGAATCGCTGCTGTAGTCCGACTCCGCCAGGGGCGTGGCCGAGTCGACCGCGGCCTGCAGCGCCGTGCGGTCGGCGGCTTCCGGGTCGCCCGCGGCGAGCGCGAGTCCCGCCTCGGCCTGCGCGAGCGCGGCCGCCGCCGCATCCATCTGCTCCTGCGTCGACGCGGGGTCGTCCCGCACGGCCACGGCCGTCGCGAGCGCCTGCGCGAGCGCGCTCCACGTCTCGGCGGTGTAGTCGCCTGCCGCGAGCCCCGTGGCCTCGGCGATGCGCGCGTCGAGCACTGAGGTGTCGACGGGCGCGGCGAGCCCGTCGAGTGCGCTCGTCAGCGCCGTCAGGGCCGCGGAGACCTCCGTCGCCGTCGCGTCTTCGTCGGCGAGCACGGTCTGCGCGTCGGCGAGCGCGTCCGCCAGCGTCGACCACGAGTCGGCGGTGTAGTCGGACTCGTCGAGCAGTGCGGCGCCGTCGGCCGCGGCGCGCAGGGCGGCGACGTCGACGAGTGCCTGCTGGGCGGCCAGCAGCTCCGTCACCGCCGCGCTGACGGCATCCGCCGTCGCGTCGGGATCGTCCAGCACCGCCTGTGCCTGGGTGAGCGCGGCGGTCAGATCCTGCCAGGACCCGACGGTGTAGTCGGCCTCGGTCAGCGCCGACGCCGCGTCCGCCGCGGCCTGCAGCGCCGTGGTGTCGACGGCGAGCTGCTGCTGCGCCGCGACGAGCGCGTCGGTCGCGGCGGTGACGTCCGCGGACTGCGCGTCCGGATCGGCGAGCACGCTGAGGGCGCGCGTCAGCGCTTCGGCGAACGGCGCCCAGCTGTCGGCGCTGTAGTCCGCCTCGTCGAGCGCCGCGGCGGCGTCCGCCGCCGCCTGCAGCACGACCAGCGACACCAGCGAGGCCTGGGCGTCCACCAGCGCCGCGGTGGCCGACGCGACGTCCGCGATGGAGGGGTCGTCGTCGTCGAGCACGGCCTGCGCATCGGTCGACGCGGTCACGAGGGTCGCCCACGACGAAGCGGTGTAGTCGCTCTCGGTCAGCGCGGATGCCGCATCCACCGCCGCCTGCAGGGCCGAGGTGTCGGCGTCCTGGGCCACCGCGAGCCATGAGATGACGGGCTTCTGCGATCCCGCGCCCTCGTTGGTGACCAGGTAGGTGACGGTCGCGGCATCGGTGAGCGTGAACGTCAGGTCGCCGGTCAGCGGCGTGGCGGTGCCCGACAGTGCGATGTTGCCCTTCGCGAGCTCCTCGCCGTCCACCGACACGGTCGCGTTCATCGTGCGCGACAGGTTCCACCATTCGGTGAAGCCCGCCGTGAGCGTGTACGTGCCGGCCGGCAGCGGCAGCCGGTAGATCAACTGCGTCGTGTCCTGGTAGTAGCCCGTCGAGTACTTGTCGTTGATGTCGGTGCTCGACTTCACCTTCATGCCGTCTGAGACATATCCCCAGGTGTCGTCGTCGGCGGACACCTGGTCCACCGCGTCGTTGAGCAGGCCCGGCACCGCCGCGGCGACCGCGCTGTACTGCGGCGAGGCCACACCGCTCGTGCCCGAGTCGATGTAGTACACGAGGTCGGACGGGATGATCTCGTAGTCGGCGGTGACCGGCTTGCCGCTGTCGGCGGAGTCGAGCCACCCGGTCGCGGTCAGCGTGCCGTAGGCGGTGCGCGTCGCCGCCGTGGTGGCGTCGTCCCAGACCACGGGCGTGTCCACCCCGTCGACGCTCACGGTGTCGGGCAGCGCCTCGTCGACGGTGAGGGCGCCCTGCACGCCGAGGTCCTGAGCCACCGCCTGCACATAGACGAGCGCGAGCCGACCGTTGTAGCCGCTGGTGCCGTTCGTGCCGAACACGACCTGCGCCACACCGTCCTCGTCGAGCGTGACCGCCTGCGTCAGCGACGTCGCCGCACCCGTCGAGGTGCCGGTGACCTTCGTCGAGGTGCCGTCGACCGTCACCGTCGAGGAGATGTTCGTCGTGTACCCGCTGCGCGGGGCCTGCACCGTCACGATGTTGTAGCTGCCCGCCGGCAGGGTCAGGCTGTAGGTGATGGGCTTCGTGTAGTCCACGCCCAGGTAGGACGAGCCCCAGTCGGCCGGATCTCCGGCCGCCGCGGTCGTGCTCGTGGTCGCGTACCCCCACGTCTTGTCGGTCGAGCTGCCGTCCCAGGTCTGATCGGCGCTGTCGTTGAGCAGCGACGGGTACAGCGCGTCGACGGCCGCATAGGCGGAGCCGTCCGCCGCACCGCTGGAGCCGCTGTCGATGAAGTAGGTCAGATCGGCCGGAACCACCAGGAGAGTGACGCTGAAGCGCTGGTAGACCCCGGAGTCCAGCTTCTCGGCGGTGCGCCCGGTGAGGGTCACGGTGCCCAGATCCGTCGTCGCGGCGAGGGATGCGGCCGCGCCGCCGTCCCAGACGACGTCGGCATCCGCCCCGTCGATCGTGACGCTCGCCGGCAGCGCGCTGCCGGAGGTGAGCGCCACGAGACCCAGATCGGTCACGTCGGAGCTGATGTCGACCGGCATCAGGGCGTCCTGAGCCGCGGTGAGACGGTCCACGAGCGCGGCGGCGCCCTCGGCGTCGAGCCCGTAGGCGACCGGATCGTCGAGCGCCGACTGCGCGGCGGCGAGCGCGGCCGCGAACACCGCCCACGAATCCGCCTTGTACTCGTCCTCGCTCAGGCCGGTCGCGGCGGCGACCGCCGTCGCCAGCGCCGTGGTGTCGACCGCCGACGAGTCGGCGTTCGCGACCACCACGCCCACGGCGTCCACGTTGATCGCCGAGCTGTTCGCCGTCTGGATGGTCACGGTGTGCTCCGCGTTCGACAGGCCGCGCAGCATGTACGTGGTCTTCTCGCTGCCGGCCGCGTACGTCGACGCGTCGGTCACGATCTGCGTGCCGTCGACGGTGACGTCGAGGGTGGCGCTGCCGGTGTTGGTGCCGATGACGTCCAGTCCCGTGCCGGTGAAGGTGTAGCTCATGCTCGCGCCCTGGGCCGTGCTCGTGGAGGCGGTGCGCTGCCACTCGTACATGCCCTGGCCGTTGACGTGGCTCCATGAGCTGTCGAACTGCAGCACCGGGGTCGAGGTGTCGGCCCAGCTGGTCTGGTGCATGCCGTCGATCACCGTGCTGTAGTACGGCGTGTAGCCGGGCACGGTCTCGACCTTGAGGTTGTCGAAGTCGGTGAACGTGAAGGCCGAGCCGAGCTGGATGCGGCCGGTCGCCTGCGGCGTCGGGTCCGTGTAGGAGGCCACCTCGACCCCGTTGATGTAGGCGGTGTACACGTCGCCGGCGACCTGCACGGCGAGGTTGTTCCACACGTCGGCGCCGGTCTGGAACGCGGTGTCGTCGGCGGCGGAGACCGTGCCGGAGGCGAGCGTCGCCCCGTACCGCATGAAGGTCCAGGCGCCGGTCGGGGTCACCTTGAGCTCGGCGGCCGACACGCTCTGGCCGTTGGCGGTGCCGCCCTGCTCGCGGGCGCCGACGCTGGCGTAGGCGCTGGTGGCGTCCTCGAACTTCACGTCGGTGGAGACCTTGTAGTTCGCCCAGCGGGAGTCGCCGATGGTGGTCTTCGGATCGCCCGAGTTCCAGGCGCTGCCGGCCATGCCCGCTCCGACCTGTTGCCGGAGCACGCGATCATGGTCGGAGTCGTCGGTGGCCACCGACTCGAAGGCGCCGTTGGTGTCGTTGGTGTAGCGCGGCGTGGCGCCGTCGTCCTCGGCGTCGACCGACGGCGTCCCGTCCGGTTTGGCCTCGCTGCCCCGCGAGTCGAGATAGGACTCGCCGGAATCGCTCAGCGTCCCGGTCTCCGGGTCGTAGGTCTGGATGTCGCCTTCCTCGGCGTAGTCGAAGTCGTCGGCGTACAGGTAGCCGTCGTCGGTGACGCCGTTCACGGCGCCGGTCGCGTCGGTGTCGAGCACGTCGCGGCCGCCGTCCTCCGAGGTGTACTCGGCGCTGGTGGGAAGCTGGTTGCCGTAGCCGTCGCGTGCGGTGAGCGTGCCGTCGCCGCCGGCCACCGCATGATCGAGCGTGGTCGCGGTCGCGATCGAATAGGGCTTGACCGTGACGGTGTAGGTGCCGTCGGCATCCGGCGTGATCTCGTCGTAGGGCGTCACGTAGTTCGCGTCGTACGCCTCCCCCGAGTCGGCGGCGCGGGTCTCCCACAGCTCCATCGTGTCGTCGGAACCGAGGTTCAGGTCGGTCGCGGTGATGTTGTACGTCTTCGTGTAGGAGCTGTCGTTGACGATGACGGTGGAGAAGTCCGAGCCGTCGGGCGCGGCCAGCGTCGTGTACGACGCGTTGCCGGCGGCGGCGCCGCTGGGCGGGTTGCCGGTGCCCAGTGCGCTGCCGGAGGCCTCGGGGATCGCACGCCAGATGCCCGCGGTGTTGTCGTCGTTCTCCCAGCCGAGCGTGGCGAACTGCGTGAACTGCTCGAGGACCGCCAGGCCGCCGTCGTAGTAGATCCAGCCGGACCATGGATCGCGCGCGCTGACCAGTTCCTTCGACGAGTACTGGAAGCCGTCGTAGAACGAGCCGATCGCCGGTTGGAAGATGCTGAGGGTGCGGCGGGAGTTCGCGAACCCGGTGGTGATCCAGTTGGCCATCTCCAACGCGCCGTTGGTGCCGCCGAACTCGGTGCCGGTTCCGCTCGCCCCGTTGCTGTTGGTGTTGTTGGGCCGGTCGGCGGAGTTGGAGAACGTCGCCTGTCCTTCGGAGTTCCAGATCTCCTTGTCGTAGACGTCGGCGAGCTCCTTCATGTTGCCGTTGCTGTCGTCGGCGCTGCTGTAGTGGAAGCCGACGATGTCGACCGAGTCGCGCAGCGTCGAGTCGGATGCGGTGAGGGCGTCGCCGAACGAGACGCTCGGCGTGCCGACGGTGTCACCGGCCACGGTCTCGATGCTCTGGAACAGTGTCTTCTCCTCGTCGGACGCGAATCCGTTGTTCGGGTCGTCGGTCGTCGCGCCGTCGTAGCCGGTCGTGTCGTTCTCGACCCACGAGGTGAACTCCTCGTACAGGCTCGTGTTCGGGCTGCTGGTCTCGTTGGCGTCGGGGTTGACCGAGTCGACCATGATGCCGTATTCGCGATAGGCCGCGAGGATCGTGTTCTTGAACCAGATGTACTGGTCCTCGTCGCTGGTGACCCAGGTGGGCCGGTTCCAGCGCAGCAGGCTGACGTGGACCTCGCCCTGTGCGACCGACTGCGCGTCGGCCGCGAGCTGGAAGCCGGGTTCGCGCTCGACGTTAGGGTACTCGTCGCGACTGCGCATGGTCGCCGCGTCAGGACCGGTGGAGGTGTTGCGATCGTTGCCCATCTCGATCTTGACCGTGTTCATGATCGGGTTGGCCCCGCCGAACAGCGTCTCGATCAGCTCCCAGTACTTCTCGGGCTGCTCGGCCTTGTAGTCCATGAGCAGCGAGCTGGTCGAGTTCGCCGACAGCACGCCGAAGCCCTTGAAGGTCAGGCCGTTCACGTTCTCCGCCGCGGCGGCGACGTCGGCGCCGTCGACGGTGATCGAGACCGGGTCGGCACCGGCCGCCTGCGCGGGCGCCGAGGTCACCACCGCGCCGCTGATCACGACGGCGCCGGTGATCGCGGCGGCCAGGAGGCGACGCCACCCGAGGGCGGCGAGACGGGAACGGCGGGAGGCGCGGCCATCGTTGGTCACTGGCATGGGTCATCCTTGACGCTTGATCGTTTTTGATCACTATTGGTGATTCAAGTCGCTTGTCGATCCTCCAAGGCAGACATGATCGCCTTACGGTTCGAGCCGAGCGGCCTCGATCAGCGTATTTACGCTGATTCAGCGCGTCAAGAGACAATTCGTAGATTCTTTATGGGATCTTTATCGATATGATTCGATCTATATCGATCACCACGATGCAGCGTATGCGGCTGCGCGCCATGCCGGTGAGACATGGCGCGCTGTGATCCGGGTCGCGTCCCCTACGCGGTCGACGCGGTTCAGCCGCGCGTGCTCCGCAGTGCCCACAGCACCAGGACGGGCTGGAAGAAGAGCCGCACGAGCCGCTTGACGTCGGTGTCGAGGCCGAACCCGTCGCGGCGATGGGTGAACTGCGACCAGTTGCCGGGGAAGACCGCGACGAAGAACAGCGCGAGCAGGACGCCGATGCCGCGGCGGTGCCTCGGGAATGCGACCAGCGCCGTCCCCAGCGCGATCTCCGCGACGCCGGAGGCCACGACCACGTCGTCGGCGTCGAGGGGCACCGCATCGGTGGCCCACTCCGGCACCTGGGCCTGGAACTCCTTGCGCGCCCACAGCAGATGGCTGAGCCCCGCGAACACCATGGCGGCGGCCAGCAGCCACCTCGCAAACGTCCTCATAAGCCGATTCCATCGCGCATGGCGGGGTTTGTCGAGCCCCGCCCCCGGGCGCGCGCGCTCGATAGGATCGATCGTGTGTCGATGAGGGATGGCGTGGGGCTGCGATCGGCACGGGGCCCCATTCTGCTGTCCCTCATGCTGTCGATCTTCCTGATCGCGATCGACTCGACGATCCTCTCCACGGCGGTCCCGACCATCACGAGGGAGCTCGGCGGGTTCGACCAATTCGCCTGGCTGTTCTCGGTGTACATGCTGGCGCAGGCGGCGTCCGTGCCGGTCTACGGCAAGCTGGCCGACACCTTCGGCCGCCGACCGATCATGTTCGTCGGCATCGGCGTCTTCCTGGCCGGGTCGGTGCTGTGCGCCCTGGCCGGCGGGATGACATGGCTGATCGTGTTCCGCGCGATCCAGGGGATCGGCGCGGGAGCCATCATGCCGACCTCGCTCACCATCGCCGGCGACATCTACACGGTCCGGGAGCGCGCCACGGCGCAGGGCTACATCGCGACGGTGTGGGCGGTGGCGTCGGTGGCCGGCCCCACGCTCGGCGGCGTGTTCGCGCAGTTCATCAGCTGGCGCTGGATCTTCTGGGTGAACATCCCCATCGGGCTGTTCGCGCTCTGGCTGCTGTGGCGCACCTATCACGAGTCCTTCGAGCGGCGCCGACGACGCATCGACTACGCCGGCTCCGTGCTGCTGACCGGGGCGCTGGTGCTGCTCGTGCTGGGGGTGCTCGAAGGCGGGAGCGCGTGGGGCTGGCTGTCGTGGCCCTCCGCCGCCGTGTTCGGGATCGGCATCCTCGCGCTCGTCGCGTTCGTCGTCGTCGAGCAGCGTGCCGAGGACCCGGTGCTGCCGATGCGGCTGCTGCGCCGGCCGATCGTGGTCAGCAGCTCGCTGGCGAGCCTCCTCGTCGGCGTGGTGATGATCGGCCTGGTCTCCTTCGTCCCGTCCTTCCTCGAGGGCTCGGCGGATGCCGTGCCGATCGTGTCCGGTCTCGCGGTGGCCACGCTGACGCTCGGCTGGCCCATCACCGGGGCCCTCGCCGGCCGCTTCTATCTGCGGATCGGGTTTCGCGCGACCGCGCTGATCGGTGCGTCGGTGACCGTCGTGGGCGCGGCCCTGGTCGCCGTGTTCTCGCTCGCACCCTCGGTGCCGCTGACCGCCCTCGGCTGCTTCGTCGTGGGCCTCGGCCTCGGGCTGGTCGCCAATCCGACGCTGATCGCGGCGCAGTCCAGCGTCGAGCAGCACGAGCGCGGCGTCGTCTCCGGGACGAACTCCCTCACGCGCTCGATCGGCAGCGCCCTCGGTGTCGCCGTGTTCGGAGCCATCGCCAACGCCATCATCGCCGCGGGCGGCGGCGAGTCGCCGACCACGGTGCAGCAGGGCTCCACCGCCGTCTTCGGCGGCGTGATCGTCGCCGCAGCGGTGCTGGTCGTCGCCTGCGTCGGCATACCGCGCGTGCCGATCGCCGACGAGCCGCGCCGCGCCTGACCCGGCCCCCCCTCCCCACGAGCAGGAGCGAGAGGGGAGGCGGGCGGCGGGCGGCCGGCCTGCGGTCAGGCGGCGGCGAGCAGGATGCCGGGTGCCACCGTCAGCGCGTCGCCGTCGGCGTCCACGCGGACCGTGCCGCCATCGGCGAGCTCGCCGCGCACCAGCAGGTCGGCGACGCGGTCGTCGACGCTGCGCTGGATCAGCCGCCGCAGCGGCCGCGCCCCGTACTCCGGCTCGTAGCCGTGGTCGGCGAGCCACGCCTCCGCGGCCTCCGTGACCTCGAGCGTGATCTCGCGGGCCGCCAGCCGTTCCCGGGTCGCGCCCAGCAGCAGGCCGACGATCCGCCGCAGCTGCGCGCGGTCGAGCTTGCGGAACAGCACGATCTCGTCGATGCGGTTCAGGAACTCGGGCCGCATCGCCTCGCGCAGCCGCCCCATGACCCGGTCGCGCAGCTCCTTCTCGCCGCCGAACCCGTTCTCGCCCGCGGCGGTGAAGCCGATGGCGCCCGAGCGCGAGGCGAGGAACTCGCCGCCGATGTTGCTAGTCATGATGACCACGGTGTTGCGGAAGTCGACCGTGCGCCCCTGGCCGTCTGTCAGCCGCCCGTCGTCGAGCACCTGCAGGAGCAGATTGAACACGTCGGGGTGCGCCTTCTCGATCTCGTCGAACAGCACGACGGCGTAGGGGTTGCGGCGTACGCGCTCGGTCAGCTGTCCCGCCTCGTCGTAGCCGACGTATCCGGGAGGGGCGCCGACCAGCCGCGAGACCGTGTGCCGCTCGCCGAACTCGCTCATGTCGAAGCGGATGACCGCCCCCTCGTCGTCGAACAGCGACTGCGCCAGCGCCTTGGCCAGCTCGGTCTTGCCGACGCCGGTGGGGCCCAGGAACAGGAACGAGCCCACCGGCCGGTGCGCATCGCCCATGCCGGTGCGATTGCGCCGCACCGCGGTGGCGACAGCCGTCACGGCGTCGTCCTGTCCGATCACGCGGGCATGCAGCTCCTCCTCCAGGCTCGCCAGACGCGCCCGTTCCGTCTCGGTCAGCCGCGACACCGGGATGCCGGTGGCCCGGCTCACGACGGCGGCGATCTGCGCCTCGTCCACGACGACCGCGTCCGATCCGGCGTCGGGCCGGCTCGACGCGTCGTCGATCCGGGCCTGCACCTGGGCGATCGCGTCACGGATGCGGGAGGCGTCCTCGTACTTCTCCGCGGCCACGGCCGCGTTCTTCTCGCTCTCGAGCGTCGCGAGCCGCTCCATCAGCGCGGTCGTGTCCACCGCGACGCCCAGGCGCAGTCGCAGCCGGGCCCCGGCCTGGTCGATCAGGTCGATCGCCTTGTCGGGCAGCACGCGCTCGGTCAGATAGCGGTCGCCGAGCTCGACGGCGGCGCGCAGCGCGGCATCCGTATAGGTCACACGGTGGTGCTGCTCGTATGCCTCGCGCAGGCCCTGCAGGATCGCGACGGCGTCCTCGATGGACGGCTCGCCCACGCGCACCGGCTGGAACCGGCGCTCCAGCGCCGGGTCCTTCTCGATGGCGCGGTACTCCTTCAGCGTCGTCGCGCCCACGAGGTGCAGCTCGCCGCGGGCGAGCCGCGGCTTCAGGATGTTCCCGGCATCCATCGCCCCCTCGCCGCCGGCGCCCGCGCCGACGACCGTGTGCACCTCGTCGATGAAGGCGATGACCTCGCCCTCGCTCGCGGCGATCTCGTCCATCGTCGTGGTCAGCCGTTCCTCGAAGTCGCCGCGATAGCGGGCGCCGGCCAGCATCGCCGGCAGGTCGAGCGCGATCACGCGCTTGCCGCGCAGCTGCTCGGGCACCGCGTCCGCGACGATCGCGCGCGCGAGGCCCTCGACGATCGCGGTCTTGCCCACACCCGCCTCGCCGACCAGCACGGGGTTGTTCTTGGTGCGGCGGCTGAGGATCTCGATCGTCTGCTCGATCTCGTCGTCTCGTCCGATGACCGGGTCGAGCGCGCCGGCCTCGGCGCGCGCGGTCAGGTCGGTGCCGAAGCGGTCGAGCATGGGCGTGGCGGACGCCGTCTCCGTGGTCGCGGGCCCGGCACCGGCCGGGACCGGCTCGCGCACGACCTGCCGGCGATGCTGGCCGGCGCCCGCTATCGCGGCGACTTCGAGGAACGGCTGACCACGACGAT
>NZ_JASGEL010000052.1:0-6005 GCF_047606385.1 Microbacterium sp. | reverse complement strand
CGGCGCCGGCATGACCGGCGCCCCGCAGGTCGTCCGCACCGTCGCCGACCTGCGCGCCGTGCTCGCGCCCCGCCGCGCCGGCGGCGTGGGCCTCGTGCCGACCATGGGCGCCCTGCACGAGGGGCACCTGTCGTTGATCCGGGCGGCGCGAGCCGAACAGGGCACCGTCGTCGTGTCGATCTTCGTGAACCCGACGCAGTTCGGCGAGGCCGCGGACCTCGCCGCCTATCCGCGCACCGAGGAGCGCGACACGGAGCTCGCGGCCGGTGCCGGCGCCGACGTCGTCTTCGCGCCGACGGTCGCCGAGGTCTACCCGGACGGGTTCGCGACGACCGTGTCGGTGGCCGGTCCCCTCACCGAGACGCTCGAGGGCGCGGTCCGCGGGCGGGCGCACTTCGACGGCGTCGCCACCGTCGTCGCGAAGCTGCTGCTGGCCGCTGCGCCCGACGCCGCGTACTTCGGCGCGAAGGACGCCCAGCAGGTCGTGGTGGTGCGCCGGCTGGTCGCCGACCTCGGCATCCCGACCCGCGTCGTCGTGATCCCCACCTCGCGCGACGCCGACGGACTGGCCCGATCCAGCCGCAACGCCCGGCTGAGCTCTGCCGAACGCGCGCTCGCCGCCGCGGTGCCGCGGTCGCTGCGCGCCGCGCAGGACGCCCTGGCAGGCGGTGAGACGGATGCCGCCGCGCTCGTCGCCGCGGGTCGTGCCGTGCTGGCGGACGCCGGGCTCGCGCCGGAGTACCTCTCGCTCGTCGACCCGGGCACGCTCGAGCCCGTCACGCGCGTCGACGGCCCGGTGCTGCTCGCCGTGGCCGTGCGCCTGGGCGCGACACGGCTCATCGACAACGTCGTGCTCGGCACGGAGAGGACACCGTCATGACCGCTCGTCCCGTCACCCTGCGCCGCCTCGGCGAGCTGTACGCGGCGGGGGAGCCGATCGTCATGGTCACCGCCTACGACTTCGTGTCGGGCCGGGTGGCCGAGCGTGCCGGCGTCGACATGGTGCTCGTCGGCGACTCCGGCGCGCAGGTCGTGCTCGGGCATCCCGACACGACCAGCGTGACCCTCGACGAGATGCTCACACTGGCGCGTGCGGTGCGTCGGGCCGTCACCACGCCGCTCGTCGTCTGCGACCTCCCGTTCGGCTCGACCGAGCTCAGCGACGAGCACGCGGTCGCGACCGCGGTGCGCTTCGTGAACGAGGCGGGGGCGGATGCGGTCAAGCTCGAGGGCGCGAACCCGGCCCGCCTGTCGCGCATCCGCGCGATCGTCGCGGCCGGCATCCCCGTCGTCGGGCACGTCGGGCTCACCCCGCAGACCGCGACCGCTCTCGGGGGCCTGCGTGCGCAGGGCCGCACCGCCGACGGCGCCCTCCGCGTCGCGCACGACGCCGTCGCGGTGGCGGAGGCGGGCGCCTTCGCGCTGGTGATCGAGGCGGTGCCGGCCGCGGTGGTCGCCGAGCTGCGACCGGGGCTGCGGATCCCCGTGATCGGCATCGGCGCCGGCCCCGCCGACGGGCAGGTGCTCGTCCAGCACGATCTGCTCGGCATGACCGAGGGCAAGGCCGCCGCGTTCGTCAAGCGCTACGCCGCGCTCGGCGACGAGATGGTCGCCGGCGTCGAGGAGTATGCGCGCGAGGTGCGCACGGGGGCGTTCCCGGGGCCCGAGCACGGATATCCGGCCGGCGAGGACGCCGCCGCGGCCGTGCGCGCCTACATCGCCGACCTGCCGGACTGAGGGCGCTACTTCGTCCCTCCCGCGGCGATGCCGGCCTTCACGTACCGCTGCGCGGCGAAGATCACGATCAGCGCGGGCACGCTCGCGATGAGGGACGCCGCCATCACGGACGCCCAGGTGTTGAACTGGGAGTTGGTCAGCGAGTAGATGAACACCGTCACCGGGTACATGTCGCCCTTGGTCACGAGGGTCAGCCCGAACAGCAGGTCGCCCCACGCGAACAGGAAGGTGAACACGGCGGCGGTGATGATCGCGTTGCGCGACAGCGGCACGACCACGCGCAGGAAGCTGCCCACCGGGCCCAGGCCGTCCAGGGTGGACGCCTCGACGATGTCGTGGTCCAGGCGCAGCATGAACGAGCGCATCAGGATGACCGCGAACGGCACCCCGGCCGTGGCGTTGGCGAGGATCAGCCCCGCGTAGCTGTTGAGGATGCCCCAGCTGTTGAACATCGCGTAGAACGAGTTCGCGAGCACGATGCTGGGGATCATCTGCGCGAGCAGCAGCAGCACGAGGGCGGTGCCCACCGCCCGCGACCGCAGCCGGCTGAGGGCGTAGGCGGCCGGGGTGGCGACCACCAGGGTCACCAGCACCGAGCCGAGGGCGACGATCAGGCTGACCCGCAGGCGTTCCAGGCCGCCGCTGTCGAAGACCGAGGTGTATCCCTCGACGCCGGGCGAGGTCGGGATCCACTGCACCGTCGCCGAGGTCACATCGGGCTGGAACGATGCCGACAGCATGAGGTAGACGGGGAACAGGTAGATCGCGAGGATCGCGACCGTCAGCAGCGTCCACCACCAGCCACGGGGACGCCGGCGCGCGGCCGTGCTCACCGCTCCGCCTTCTCACGGCGCGCCGACAGCCACGTGTAGACGAGCGCGAAGGCGAGGCTGATCAGCAGCAGCAGCATGCCGTACGCGCCCGCCTGGCCGAAGTCGAAGGTCGTGAAGGCGGCACGGTAGGAGAGCAGCCCGAGTGTGACCGTGCTATTCGCGGGTCCGCCGGAGGTGAGCACCAGCACGAGGTCGACGATCAGCAGCGCGTAGACGACGCTCATGATCACGAGCACCGAGATGACGGGCCAGATGCTCGGGATGACGATGTGGATCAGCCGCGCCCAGGGGCCGGCGCCGTCCAGCTGCGCCGCCTCGAGCTGGTCCTCCGGCACCTGCTTGAGGGCGGCGCTGAGGATCGTGGACCAGTACGGCAGACTCGCCCAGATCGCGACCAGGATGACGCACCACAGCGCGGTGCCGGGGTCGGCGAGCCAGGCGTCGGTGGGCAGGCCCAGGGTCTTCAGGATGCCGTTGACGGCGCCGTCGCCGGACAGCATCCACTTCCACACGATGGCGACCACGACCGAGGGCAGCAGCCACGGGATGAGGATCAGCAGCGGCAGCCATCTGCTGCCGGGGAAGGCCCGGTTGAACAGCAGGGCGAGCGCCAGGCCGATCACCAGCTCGGCGGTGACGGAGACGACGGTGATGAGGATCGTGTTGACGATGGCGGTGCCCAGCACGGAGGACTGGAAGATCGCGACGAAGTTGTCGAGGCCGACGAAGGGGGCCTCGCCGGTGAAGAACGTCGAGGTGGTGAAGTCGGTCGTGCTCATGTACACGCCGTAGCCGAGCGGGAACAGGAAGAACGCGGCGAAGAAGACGATCGCCGGCACCAGGAGCAGCCACAGCTCGAGGCCGCGGCGACGAGACAGCGATAGCCGGGACCGGCCGGGGGAGCGAGCCCCCGGCCGGTCCGTCGCCGCAGCGGATGAGGTCATCAGCCCGCCGCGGCGTCGGCGAGCGCGGTGGCCGGGTCGGTGCCGTTGACCGTGGCGTCCTGGATGGCCGTCACGTACTCGGCGCCCAGGGTGTTCCAGTCGGTGCCGAGGGTCGCCGGGTTGTAGCCGGTCGCGATGGCGTCGACGAACGACTGCGCCGCCGGGATCTGCGCGACGAACTCCTCCTGCGCGGCGGTCAGCGCCGGGATGTAGCCGCCCTGGACGGCCGTCTCGACCTGGTTCGCCTCCGAGGCGCGGCACTGCAGCAGCGCGGCCGCGGCCTGCTGGTGCTGCGTGTCGTCGGCGGCCGAGACGCCGTAGGCGTAGCCGAGCAGCTCGCCGCCGCTCGTGCCGCCGGCCGTCGAGGTCGGGATCGGCGCCGTCGCGTAGTCGAACGAGATCGACGAGTCGACGAGGTTCCACGGGCCGGACACCTGGATGGCCGCCTTCTCGCCCGTCCACTGGTCGCTGGAGTCCCAGCCCCAGTTCACGAACTCCTTGGACAGGCCGCCGCTGTTCACGAGGTCCTGGTACAGCGCCACGGCGTCGACCGCGCCGTCGCCGGTCACCTCGGCCGGGTCGCCGCCCGCGCTCAGCAGGAAGGAGAGGAAGTACGACGCCGTGGAGCCGTCGTCGGCGATGCCCGGCAGCACGATGCCGTAGCTGGAGTCGGTGGTCAGCGCCTCGGCGTCGGCGATCAGCTCCTCGAACGTGGTGGGCGCCTCGGTGATGCCGGCGTCCTCGAACGCCTGGGTGTTGTAGAACAGCACGTAGTTCTCGACCTGCACCGGCAGCGCGTACAGCGTGCCGTCGTACTGGCCGAGGTCGGCGACCGTGTCCGAGATGCCGTCGGTGGTGACGCCGAGGGTGCCGAGGTCGGCGAGCACGCCCTGGGCGGCGAGGGTCGGCACCTGGGTGTCGGTGCTCAGCAGCGCGATGTCGGGCAGCGACTTGGAGCTGGCGGCCTGCAGCAGCTTGGACGTGTAGTCGTCGGTGATGGTCTGGACGTCCACCGTGATCCCGAGCTGGTCGGCGCACTCCTCGAAGTACTGCTGCTGCAGCGTCTGGTACGGGTCGTAGTCGATGTTGTTCCAGACGGTCAGCGAGACGCCGCTGAAATCGGTCGCCGACGCGGTGGACGAGCTGCTGCCGGTGCAGCCGCTGAGGGCGAGGGCTGCGGCCAGGCCGGCCGCGGGCAGGGCGACGCGGAGGGTCCGCTGCGTTGTGGATGCCATGTGAGGGGTCCTTTTCTCACCCGGCGGGACGACCGGGTGTCGGGAAGACGGCCGGGTGCCGCCCCTGCGAGTCTCTCGGCCGCCACGACGCGCGGCAATCGATGTGACGACCTCGGAAACAGATCGAAACGCGGCGTAACACGACGCCGCCGGGCTTGCGTACCCGCGACACGCTGGTCCCATCGCCTTCGACGACTGGAGCCTCCGCATGACCGCATCCCCTTCCACCCCGGATCCCGCGAAGCAGTGGGTCGTCGTCGACACCGACACGGGGCTGGACGACGCCCACTCGCTGCTGTACCTGCTCGCGCAGCCGGACGTCGAGATCCTCGGCATCACGACGGTCTACGGCAACACGCCCGTGACCGAGGCCGCGCGCAACGTGGCGACGGTGCTGCAGATCGCGGGACGCGAGGACATCCCGGTGTTCCCGGGCGCCGAAGGGCCCATCCAGGGTGACGCGAACATCGCCGACTTCGTCCACGGCGCCGACGGGCTCGGCGACCGGTTCGACCGGCCGCCGGCACGGCTGGCCGACGAGCCCGCCGCCGAGTACCTGGTGCGGATCGCGAACGCCCACCCGGGGCGGGTCGACCTGCATCCGATCGGCCCGCTGACCAACATCGCCCGCGCGCTCGAGCTGGACCCCGACCTGTTCCGCAAGTTCCGGTCGGTGGTGATCATGGGCGGTGCGGGTCCCTACCCGGCCCCGGGCGACCCGGCGGTGACCGACGCGAACACCCACAACGACCGGCTCGCCGCCGAGCGCGTGTTCGGCGCGGTCAATGACGGCAACGTCGTCATGGTCGGGGTCAACGTCACCTCGCACGCGCTACTGGACGAGCACGTGCACACGATCCTGTCGTCGGTCGGGACGCCGTGGGCGCGGTTCGCCGCAGACGTGCTCGACGCGTACAACGAGTTCTACCAGTACAAGTGGGGACGCCGGATCTCGGCCGCCCACGACGGGCTGGCCACCGTCATCCTGCATCGCCCCGAGATCGTGACCGGCTGGCTGGAGGGGCCGGTCGACTTCACGCCCACCGAGGGCTCGCTCGCGACGCGCGTCGCGCTGACCAGCGACGGCCTCCCGCTCGTGTTCGGCACGCCCGACGGCCCCGCCACGCGCGCGGTGACCTCGTTCGACCGCACCGCGTTCCTGCGCCGGTTCGTCGATGCGCTCGCCCACGGCGACGCGCGCCGCGGGCTCGACGGGCCCGCGCGCGTGGCACCGGCCGACTGGGCGAACGGGCGCG
>NZ_JASGEL010000051.1:0-25375 GCF_047606385.1 Microbacterium sp. | reverse complement strand
TCCGAGCCGGTCGCCGACGAGGCCGCGCCGGTCGAGGTGGCCGCGCCACCCGTCGAGCCGGTCGCCGAGAACGCGCCGGCTGCCGAGACGCCCGCCGAGGCCGCGCCGGCTGCCGAGACGCCCGCCGAGGCCGCGCCGGCGAAGGCGCCCCGCAAGCGCGCCCCGCGGCGTGCGAAGAGCACCGACGTCCCGGCCGAGGAGGCACCGGCATCCGAGCCCGCCGCTCCCGCGGACACCGCGGTCGAGGCTCCCGCGGACACCGCGGTCGAGGCCCCCGTCGTCGAGCCGTCTGCGGACGCAGAGGCCGCCGCGGACGCCGCGCCGGCCGAGGGTGTCGCTCCGGATGCCGAGCATCCCGAGCAGCCGGCGGACACCGCCGAGCAGGCCGTCGAGCAGGCGGCGGACACCGCCGAGCAGGCCGTCGAGCAGCCGGCGGACACCGCCGACCAGGCCGCCGAGGGCGCCGAGCAGCCCGCCGAGGGCGAGCAGGCCACGCGCTCGCGCAGCCGCTCGCGCAGCCGCAACCGCAAGCGCAACTCCGCGGGCGGCGACGCCGCGGCGAACGGCGAGGCCGCCGAGCAGCCGGCCGAGGAGCCCGTCGCGCAGCAGTCGTCGAACCGCACCCGGCAGCGGGGCGCGAACCAGAACCAGAACAAGCGCCGCGGCGGCGCCGACGAGTTCGAGCCCGAGATCGGCGAGGACGACGTCCTCATCCCGATCGCCGGCATCCTGGACGTGCTGGACAACTACGCGTTCGTGCGCACGACCGGGTACCTCGCCGGCCCCAGCGACGTGTACGTCTCGCTCGGCCAGGTCAAGAAGTACAACCTGCGCAAGGGCGACGCGGTCGTCGGCGCGATCAAGCAGCCCCGCGAAGGCGAGCAGAACAGCCGCCAGAAGTACAACGCGCTGGTCAAGGTCGACTCCGTCAACGGCCTGTCGGCCGAGGACGCCGCGAATCGGGTCGAGTTCGGCAAGCTCACGCCGCTCTACCCGCAGGAGCGCCTGCGCCTGGAGACCGCGCCGGAGAAGCTGACGCAGCGGATCATCGACTTGGTCGCCCCCATCGGCAAGGGCCAGCGCGGGCTCATCGTCGCCCCGCCCAAGGCCGGCAAGACGATCGTGCTGCAGCAGATCGCGAACGCCATCGCCCAGAACAACCCCGAGGTCCACCTCATGGTCGTGCTCGTCGACGAGCGCCCCGAAGAGGTCACCGACATGCAGCGCACGGTCAAGGGCGAGGTCATCGCCTCGACGTTCGACCGTCCGGCCGAGGACCACACGACCGTCGCGGAGCTCGCGATCGAGCGGGCGAAGCGTCTGGTCGAGCTCGGCCGCGACGTCGTCGTGCTGCTGGACTCGATCACCCGCCTCGGACGCGCGTACAACGTCTCCGCGCCCACCAGCGGTCGCGTGCTCACCGGCGGGGTCGACGCCTCCGCGCTCTACCCGCCCAAGCGCTTCTTCGGCGCGGCGCGCAACATCGAGAACGGCGGGTCGCTCACCATCCTCGCGACCGCCCTCGTCGAGACCGGCTCCAAGATGGACGACGTCATCTTCGAGGAGTTCAAGGGCACCGGCAACAGCGAGCTGCGGCTGAGCCGTCAGCTGGCCGACAAGCGGATCTTCCCGGCCGTCGACGTGAACGCCTCCTCCACGCGCCGCGAGGAGATGCTGCTCAGCCCCGACGAGGTGAAGATCACCTGGAAGCTGCGCCGCGCCCTCGCCGGCCTCGACCCGCAGCAGGCGCTGGAGGTCGTGCTCGGCAAGCTCAAGGAGACGAGCTCGAACGTGGAGTTCCTCGTGCAGATGCAGAAGTCGATCCCGGCGCCGGCCGCCGGCGGCCACTCGCACGCGCACGAGAACAACATCCGCTGAGTCCGGCTGCGCATGTCCGATTCCGGCATGTTCGCCTCGGTCGAGGCGCTGCGCGAGGAGCATCGCGCGGCGGCGGCCGAGCTGAGCGACCCGGCGGTGCACGCGGACGCCGCCCGCGCGAAGCGCGTGAACCGGCGCTACGCCGAGCTGTCGAAGATCGTCGCGGCGCACGATGCGTGGCGCGCGGCATCCGACGATCTGGATGCCGCGCGCGAGCTCGCCCGTGAGGACGAGGCCTTCGCCGCCGAGGTGCCCGATCTCGAGGAGCAGGCCGCGCAGGCGCAGGAGCGGCTGCGACGCCTGCTGATCCCGCGCGACCCGGACGACGCCCGCGACGTGATCATGGAGATCAAGGCGGGGGAGGGCGGCGCCGAGTCCGCGCTGTTCGCCGCCGACCTGCTGCGCATGTACCTGCAGTACGCGGCGTCCATGGGGTGGAAGACCGAGCTGCTGGAGCGGAACGAGTCCGACCTGGGCGGCTACAAGGACGTGCAGGTCGCGATCAAGGGATCGTCGACCGACCCGGCGGCCGGCGTGTGGGCGCACCTGAAGTACGAGGGCGGGGTGCACCGGGTGCAGCGCGTGCCGGCGA
The DNA here is from genome assembly GCF_047606385.1 of Microbacterium sp. Classification (GTDB taxonomy): domain Bacteria; phylum Actinomycetota; class Actinomycetes; order Actinomycetales; family Microbacteriaceae; genus Microbacterium. Next base: position 22,905 of record NZ_JASGEL010000051.1, on the reverse strand, counting down.
CCGAGTCGCAGGGCCGCATCCACACCTCGACGACCGGCGTGCTCGTCTTCCCCGAGGTCGACGAGCCCGAAGAGGTGCAGATCGATGCGAACGACCTGAAGATCGACGTGTTCCGTTCGTCCGGTCCCGGTGGCCAGTCGGTCAACACGACCGACTCCGCGGTGCGCATCACCCACATCCCGACCGGGATCGTCGTGTCGATGCAGAACGAGAAGAGCCAGCTGCAGAACCGCGAGGCGGGGATGCGGGTGCTGCGGGCGCGGCTGCTCGCGAAGCAGCAGGAGGAGCGGGACGCGGCGGCATCCGACGCCCGCCGTTCGCAGATCCGGGGCATGGACCGCTCCGAGCGCATCCGCACGTACAACTTCCCGGAGAACCGCATCGCCGACCACCGCACCGGGTACAAGGCCTACAACCTCGACCAGGTGATGGACGGCGCCCTCGCGCCGGTGATCGACTCGCTGGTCGCCGCCGACGAGGAGGAGCGCCTCGCGGCCCTCGCCCCCTGACCCCCTTCCTCCCCGATGACTTGCCCTATATGCGCGTGTCGGGGGCGTTGTCGCGTACATATAGGGCAAGTCATCGTGACGGAGGGGGCGCGCGTGACCCGGGCTGTGGACAACGAGAAGCCGGCGGGGCGGCGGCTTGACAGGGTCGCGGGATGGACACCGCATCCCTCGATCGAGCGTTCCTCACCTGGCAGGCCAGGATGGCGGGAGCCTCCCGCCGCCTCGTGGACGATCCGCGTCTCGCGCGTCCGTTCCACGGCATCCGAGCCCCAGCCGTCGACATCCCGGACGACGAGCATCCCCACGCAACCGCCGTTCGGCGGATTCTCGCCGCAGCCGCTGCGTACCGCGTCCGGATGAGCTCGCTGGAGTTCTTCTCGCACACGACCGCCGCCCTGCTGTGGGGTCTGCCGCTTCCGCACCCGGGGTCCGCCGACATACACGTCTCGGTGCTCGCTCCTGGCCACGCCGCCCGCGCTCGCGGTGTCGCCGGCCATCAGCTCAAGCCCGACGCCGTCACGCTGACGACGATGTCCGACGGAACGCCGGTCACCGACCCCGCGTCGACCTGGGCATTGCTCGGTGTTCTGCTGCATCATCCGTACGACCTCGTCGCGGTCGCAGACGCGTGCCTGTACGTCGACCGGATAGCCGGTCCGCACAGCCGCATCGTCGCGCCGGCGCTGGCGTCGATGGCGGAGTTGACCGATGCCGTGGAGCGGGCGCCCAAGCGCCGCGGCGTCGTCGCACTACGAGATGCATTGCCGCGCGTGAGGGAAGGTGCCGCGTCACGCCCGGAGACCTGGACGCGTCTGACGCTCGTGGATGGCGGTCTGCCCGAGCCCACGCTCAACCTCGACGTCTACGACGGCGAGGGATTCATCGCCTGCGTCGACATCGCGTACCCGCGCGAGCGCGTCGCGATCGAGTACGAGGGGGATCAGCATCGTACCGACGCGAGGCAATGGCAGCGCGACATCGAGCGGCAGGAGCGTCTGGCGGCGGCAGGGTGGCGCACGGTGCGGGTGACGCGCGACGCGCTGTTCCGGCATCCGGGCACGGTCGTGGCTCGTGTGAGGGGAGCTCTCGCCGCACGTTGACTTGCCCTATATGCACGCGAAAGCGCCTTCATTGCGTGCATATAGGGCAAGTCAACGGGATGGGGGCAGAGGGGAGGGGGGTCACCAGCAGGGGGGATGCGGCAGCGGTCCGCGGGCGGACTCCAGCTGCCCGGCCAGGCGCAGCAGCGCGGCCTCGCCGCCGGGCCTGCCCACGAGCTGCACCGCGACGGGGTGGCCGGCGGCGTCCCGGGTCACCGGCACGACGATCGCCGGCAGGCCCGCGACGTTCACGAAGCTCGAGTACGGCGCGTACCGCACCTGCTGCGCGAAGTCGCGCTCCGGATCCGCGGCGTCGAACCAGCCCACCGGCCGCGCCGGCAGCGCGAGCGCGGGCGTCAGCACGGCGTCGTAGGGCGCGAACACCGCGATCGTCTCGCGCTCGAAGGCGGACGCCGCGGACAGCGCCCCGAGCAGCTCCGGCGCGCCGAGCGCCCGGCCCTCGCGCACCAGCCATGCCGTGATCGGCTGGAGGCGTGCGAGCTCGGCGTCGGTCAGCGGGAGCCGCGCGGCCGATGAACGCCACAGCACCCGGAACAGCGCCGCGTACCCGTGCGGCCGCCAGGCGAGCTCGGCGACGGCGTGGCCGAGACCGTCGAGGACGGCGGCGGCCGTCGAGACCGCCGCCGCCGCGGCCGCATCGAGACGGATGTCCTCGTCGTCGTCCCACGGCGACACCGTCGTCACCGCGACGCGCAGCGCCGGACCGTCCGTCCGCACGGCGTCGACGAACGGCCCGGCACCGGCGGCACGGGTGGCATGCCGGTACGGCGCGCCGGCGACGAGGGCGTCGAGCAGCAGCGCGGCGTCGCCGACCGTGCGCGCCAGCGGCCCGTTCACGACGAGGCCGCCGGGGGAGTCCAGCCCGGAGCCGACCGGCAGCCGTCCGCGCGACGGCTTCAGGCCCACGATCCCCACGGTCGCGGCGGGGATGCGGACCGATCCGCCGCCGTCCGATCCGATCGCGGCCGGCAGCAGACCGGCGGCCACCGCCGCCGCCGCGCCGCCGGACGAGCCGCCGGCTCCGTTGCGCGTGTCCCAGGGGTCGCGCGCGGGCGGCGCCACCGCCGACTCGGTGTACCCGGTCAGCCCGAACTCCGGCGTGTTCGTCTTGCCGACGCTGACGGCGCCGGCGGCGTCGAGCAGAAGCGCCAGCTCGTCCGACGCGGCGGGCACATGGTCGATCCGCGCCGCCGACCCGTAGCGGGTGGGCACGCCGGCGCGGGCCACGAGATCCTTCTCCGCGTGCGGAAGCCCCCACAGCGTCCCGAACGGCGCCGCGGCCTCGAGCCGCGCGGCGCGGGCGAGAGCGGCATCGGCCGTCACCTCGACGAACGCGCCGAGCCGCCCGTCGAGCCGCGCGATGCGCTCGACGTAGTGCGCGACCGCCTCCACCGGCGACACCGCCGCCGCGCGCAGCCGGTCGAGGAGCTCGCCGGCCGTCAGGTCGTGCAGCTCGCTCACGGTGCCGCCCGTCGTCCGATGCGCGCGACGCGGCGGCGACACGCCGACGCCGGCCTCCCGCCGCGCGGCGCGTCGTACGCCGATCGTGCGGACGGCGGGACCAGGGCGGGGTCGTGCACCTCAGATGCTGTACTCGGGTGCCATCAGCAGCGCACGGGTGTCCTCGCCGGTCCGGCGGGACCGGCTCTTGGCCGGCACGCCCACCAGCACGCTGTCCTCGGGCGCGTCGCGGGTGACCACGGCGTTCGCGCCGATCGCCGAGCGGGCGCCGATCACGACCGGGCCGAGCACCTTCGCGCCGGCGCCCACGACGACGCCGTCGCCGAGGGTGGGATGCCGCTTGCCCGCGTCCCGCGTGCGCCCGCCCAGGGTGACGCCGTGATACAGCATCACGTCGTCGCCCACCTCGGCGGTCTCCCCGATGACGATCCCCATGCCGTGGTCGATGAAGAACCGGCGCCCGATCGTCGCCCCCGGATGGATCTCGATCCCGGTCACCCAGCGGGTGAGCTGCGATCCGGCGCGCGCGAGGAAGCGCCACCGCCGCAGCCAGAGCACGTGCCACAGCCGGTACGCCCAGATCGCGTGCAGTCCGGAGTACAGCAGGGCGATCTCCACCCCGCCGCGCGCGGCGGGGTCCCGCAGCTTCGCGGCCGCGATGTCCTCCTTCAGGCGCGCGAGGATCGACATGTCAGTCCTCGCGCAGGTCCTCGAACAGGGCGGTGGTGAGGTATCGCTCACCGGTGTCGGGCACGATCACGACGATGCGCTTGCCCGCGTTCTCGGGCCGCTTCGCGACCTCGAGCGCCGCCCAGACCGCCGCCCCGGAGGACATACCGACCAGCAGCCCCTCCTGTGCGGCGAGCTCCCGGGCCACCCGCAGCGAGTCCTCGAAGGTGACGTCGACGACCTCGTCGATCACGTCGCGGTCGAGGATCGCGGGCACGAAGTTCGGGCCGATGCCCTGGATCTTGTGGGGGCCGGGGTGACCCTCGGTGAGGACGGGGGAGTCCTTGGGCTCCACGGCGACGATCCGCACGCCGGGCACCTTCTCCTTGAGCACCTGGCCGACGCCGGTGATGGTGCCGCCGGTGCCGATGCCGGCGACGAAGACGTCGACGGCCCCGTCCGTGTCGCGCAGGATCTCCGCCGCGGTCGTCTTACGGTGGATCGCCGGGTTCGCGGCGTTCTCGAACTGGCGCGCCCAGACCGCCCCGGGGGTCTCGGCGACGATCCGCTGGGCCTCCGCGACCGCGAACGACATGCCCTTGGTCGGGTCGGTCAGCACGAGCTCGGCGCCGAAGGCCTTCAGCAGCAGGCGGCGCTCCTTCGACATGGACGCCGGCATCGTGAGGATCACGCGATAGCCGCGGGCGGCGCCCACCATCGCCAGGGCGATGCCGGTGTTGCCGCTGGTCGACTCGACGAGCGTCCCGCCCGGCTGCAGCTCGCCGGAGGCCTCCGCGGCGTCCACCAGCGCGATGCCCAGACGGTCCTTGACCGACGATGCCGGGTTGTAGAACTCGAGCTTGGCGAGCACCTCTGCGTCGAGGCCGGCGGTGACCTTGTTGAGACGCACCAGCGGGGTGTCGCCGAACGCGGTCGTGATGTCGGGATGGATGCCGGGCATGGCGCAGCCTTTCGGGTCGGTGGGGCGGGCATCGAACAGCCTATGGCGCGCACCCCGTCTCCACCGGATTGTAACGACGAGGGTTAGGCTGGATTCCCGTGCCCGTCCCCTCCGCCGCCGTCTCCGTGCGTCGGGCGGTCGAGACGGCGGTCGCGGAGCTGGCACGCGCGGGCGTCACCGACCCGCAGACCGACGCGGAGCTTTTGCTGGCGCACGTGCTGCAGCGCTCCCGCGGCGAGGTCCAGGCGGCGGCCGTCCGCGGCGACGCCCTCGAGAACGGCCAGGCGGACGCGTTCGCGGCGCTCACGGGCCGTCGCGCCGCCCGCGAGCCCCTGCAGCACCTGACCGGGCGCGCCCCCTTCCGTCATCTGGAGCTGCGCGTCGGGCCCGGCGTGTTCGTGCCGCGTCCGGAGACCGAGATGGTCGCCCAGCTCGCCATCGACCGGCTGCGCGCCGCCGCCTCGCCCGCCCCGATCGCCGTGGACCTCGGCACCGGATCCGGGGCGATCGCGCTGTCGCTGGCCACCGAGGTGCCGTACGCGCAGGTGCACGCGGCCGAGAACTCGGCCGACGCGTTCATCTGGGCGACGGAGAACTTCGCGGAGGTCGGGGCCGGCAACGCCCGGCTCGCGTTCGTCGACCTCGCCGCGGCGTTCGGCGAGCTCGACGGCACCGTCACGGTGCTCGTCTCCAACCCGCCGTATGTCCCGGATGCCGCCGTCCCGCGCGACCCGGAGGTGCGCCTGTTCGACCCGCCGGCCGCGCTCTACGGCGGCGAGGACGGCCTCGACGTGGTGCGCACCCTCAGCACGGTGGGCCTGCGGCTGCTGCATCCGGGCGGCATGATCGTCATCGAGCACGCCGACGTGCAGGGGGAGGCCGTGCGCCACCTGCTCGCCGCCGACGGCTGGCTCGGCGCCGCCACCCACCGCGACCTGACGCTGCGCGACCGCGCCACGACGGCCCTGCGTCCCGCTGGTGATCAGTCGTCCCCGATAGAATGACCGCGCCATGACCTCCCTCTTCGACTGCCGCGACGAGTCGGCGCTGCTGGCGGGGATGCGCCAGGCCCGCGGCGCGATCGGGCGGGGCGAGCTGATCGTGATGCCCACCGACACCGTGTACGGCATCGCCGCCGACGCGTTCAGCCCCGCCGCCGTCGCCCGGCTGCTCGCCGCGAAGGGACGCGGCCGCCAGTCGCCGCCGCCCGTGCTAGTGGCTGGGCTGACCACCGTCCGTGCCCTCGTCAGCGACATCCCGGAGCCGATCGAACGCCTCGTCGGCGCGCACTGGCCGGGCGGGCTCACCGTCGTGCTGCCCGCGCAGCCCTCGCTCAGCTGGGACCTCGGCGACACCGGCGGCACCGTCGCGGTGCGCATGCCGGCGCACCGCCTCGCCCTCGAGCTCCTGGAGGAGACCGGGCCCCTGGCCGTCTCCAGCGCCAACCTCACCGGCAGGCCCGCCGCGGTCGCCGCGCACGACGCGCAGCGGATGCTGGGCGAGTCGGTCTCGGTCTACCTCGACGACGGGCCGAGCAGCACGGGCGTCCCGTCGACGATCGTGGACGCGACGGGCCTCGCGCACGGCGGCACCGGGACCGTGCGTGTCCTGCGCGAGGGCGTGATCGACCGCGCGGCGCTGCGGGCGGTGCTCGGCGATGCGCTGGAGCCCGACCCCGTCGAGCCGGCGTGAAGCTCTACCTGGTCACGGCGCTGCTGACCGCCCTCGTCACCTTCGGACTGTCGTGGGTGGTCTGGAAGCTGGCGCTGCGCTACAAGATCCACCCGCCGATCCGTGAGCGCGACGTGCACACGACGCCGACGCCCCGGCTCGGCGGCATCGCGATGTTCCTCGGCGTCGCGGTCGCCTTCGCGTTCTCGTCGGGCAACAGCGGCTTCGCCCTGATCTGGTCGGACCCCGGCCCCATGCTCGCCGTCCTCGGCGCCACCCTGCTCATCGTGCTCGTGGGCGTGGCCGACGACCTGTGGGACCTGGACTGGATGATCAAGCTCGGCGCCCAGCTGGTCGCCGCCGGGCTCATCGTGTGGTTCGGCCAGCTGCAGATCTCCTCCCTGCCGATCGGCGGCATGACGGTCGGCTCGAGCTGGATGAGCTTCGCGCTGACGGTGATCGCGATCGTGCTGGTGATGAACGCGGTCAACTTCATCGACGGGCTCGACGGGCTCGTGGCGGGGGTCTGCCTGATCGCCAACGGCATCTTCTTCGTCTACTCGTACCTGCTGGTGCGCGACATCGGCGCGAGCACCTACTTCAACCTCGCCTCGTTCATCGCGATCGCCCTGGTCGGCGCCTGCGTCGGGTTCCTGCCGTTCAACTGGCATCCCGCGAAGATGTTCATGGGCGACGCCGGAGCCCTCATGCTGGGGCTGCTGATGGCGACCTCCGCGGTGGCGATCACCGGTCAGATCCAGCCGGCCATGCTGGACCCCGCCCTGTTCGGAAGATCGCAGCTGCTCGGCGCGTTCATCCCGATCCTGCTGCCGATCGCGGTCGTCATGCTGCCGCTGCTGGACTTCGGCCTGGCGGTCGTGCGGCGGCTGCGCGCCGGCAAGTCGCCGTTCGCGCCCGACCGCAAGCACCTGCATCATCGCATGCTGGACATGGGCCACTCCGACCTGGGCGCCGTGCTCATCTTCTACGCGTGGGCGGCCGTGATCGGCATGGCCGTGCTGCTCATGTACATCGCGACGCGAGAGAACTGGTACGGCCAGTACTGGATCGGCGTCGCGTTCGGCGTGGTCGGCATCGCCGCCTGCCTCGTCGTCACCTTCATGCCCGGCCGCCGCCGGCGCCCCGTCCCGGCCGAGGAGGCCCCGTGAGCACCGTCTCCAGCACCCCCATCCTGCGCACCGCGCTGATCTGGTCGGGCATCGTCACCGGTGTCCTGGCCGTGATCGGCGTCGTCGTCGGATTCCTCGTCGGCGGCGGCGCGGGACTGGTGAGCGCCCTGGCAGGGGTGCTGGCGGCCGCCGTCTTCCTCTCGATCACCGCCGCCAGCATCCTCGTCGCCAACCGATGGTTCGGCGACCCGCTGTACGTGCCGATCTTCTTCGGCGTCGTGCTGGGCGGCTGGCTGGTGAAGATCGTGGTGTTCGTGGTCGCGATGCTCGTGCTGCGCGACCAGTCGTGGATCGATCGGCCGGTGTTCTTCGTGGCGCTGGTGGCCGGGGTCGTCGCGGCGCTCGTCGTGGACGTCGTCGTCATGACGCGGATGCGGCTGCCCGCCGTCAGCGACACGACCCTCCCGACGGACCCCGACGAGGGCGACCGCACCGATTCCGCGCCCTGAACCGCCTTCCGCCCGGCCCGCTCCGGCACGTGGGTGAGCCGGGAGTTTGATAAGGTGGAGGTGCGCCTGTTCGCGAGCTTGTGATCGCTTGCGCTTGGTGCCCCCTCGACCATCGTCGCAACGGTTCTACACCGTTGCCCCGAAGCTGGAGCCAGCGCTGTTTACCCAAGCTGCGAGCCTGATCGCGAACGCCGAGTCGTCTGACGGATTCCACGCGCCGTCCATCGGGGACTTCTTCCCCGACGCCCTTCTCTTCGCGGGCACGCCGTTCGCGCTGACGCGCATCAACCTCATCCAGATCCTGGCCACCGTCGTGCTGGTCGTGCTCTTCGTGTGGGGCACGCGGCGGATGCGTCTGGTCCCGACCCGGTTCCAGAGCGTCGTCGAGATGGGCCTCGACTTCGTGCGGGTCAACATCGCGCACGACCTGCTCGGCCGCAAGGACGGCAACCGGTTCCTGCCGATCCTCACGACGATGTTCTTCATGATCCTGTTCATGAACGCCACCGGCGTGGTGCCGCTGCTGAACATCGCCGGGACGGGCGTGATCGCGGTGCCGCTGCTGCTGGCGGTCGTGTCCTACATCACGTTCATCTACGCCGGCATCAGGAAGAGCCCGAAGAACTTCTTCAAGAACTCGCTGTTCCCCGCCGGCGTGCCGCCGGTGCTGTACATCATCGTGACCCCGCTCGAGTTCCTGTCGACGTTCATCATCCGGCCGGTCACGCTGACGCTGCGACTGCTGATGAACATGATCGTCGGCCACCTCATGCTCGTGCTCTTCTTCAGCGCGACGTGGTTCTTCACCGTGCAGCTGAGCGGCTGGTGGACGGCGCTCGGCGTCGGCACGCTGGCCTTCGGCTTCGTCTTCACCCTGTTCGAGCTCCTGGTGGCCTTCCTCCAGGCGTACGTCTTCACCATCCTCACCGCGGTCTACATCCAGCTCGCGGTCGCGGAAGAGCACTGATCGGGACGGCATCCGCCGCCCTCAACGAAAGGAAACAACCCCGTGGACGCAACTACGGTTCTCGCCGACGTCAGCGGATCGGTCGCCACCATCGGCTACGGCCTCGCGGCCATCGGCCCCGCCATCGGCGTGGGCATCGTGGTCGGCAAGACGATCGAGGGCGTGGCCCGCCAGCCCGAGCTCGCCGGCCGCCTGCAGGTGCTGATGTGGATCGGTATCGCCTTCACCGAGGCGCTCGCCTTCATCGGTATCGCGACCGGCTTCATCTTCGGTTCCTGATCCCGCCACGACCACGTAACACGTAAGGAGACAGGATGCTCCACGCTCTTGTCACTCTCGCCGCGGCGGAGGAAGAGGCGGCTGAGAACCCGCTGGTTCCGGCGGTCTACGACCTGGTGTGGTCGTTCGTCTGCTTCGTCATCATCCTCTTCGTGTTCTGGCGCGTCGTGCTGCCGCGGATGCAGAAGCTGCTGGACGCGCGCGCCGCCGCCATCGAGGGCAACATCGAGAAGGCCGACCAGGCGCAGAAGCAGGCCGAGGCGGCCCTCGAGCAGTACACCGCGCAGCTGGCCGAGGCCCGCGTGCAGGCCGGCGAGATCCGCGAGGCCGCCCGCGAGGACGGCAAGAAGATCGTCGCCGAGGCGAAGGACGCCGCGGTCGCCGAGGCCGCGCGCGTCACGGCGCACGCGCAGGCGCAGATCGAGGCGGAGCGCCAGACCGCGCTCGTCTCGCTGCGCAGCGAGGTCGGCTCGCTCGCGCTCGATCTCGCCGGCGGCGTGATCGGCGAGAAGCTGCGGGACGACCGGGCCGCGCAGGGCGTGGTCGACCGGTTCCTGGCGGAGCTCGAGACCGAGAAGGCGCCGAACTGATGGGCAGCGCGACCACGAACGCCCTGACCGCTCTGCGGCAGGAGCTGACGGCGACCCCGGGCATCGACCTCGCGGTCGCCGGCGAGCTGTTCGACGCGGCGCGTGCGATCGACTCCAGCCCGCAGCTGCGCGGCGCGCTCGCGGACTCCGCCGCGGCGCCCGTGGCGCGGCGGAAGGTCGTCGCGGACGTGTTCGGACGCGCGCTGTCGGCGCCCGCGGTCGCGCTGCTGTCCACGGCGACCTCCCAGCGGTGGTCGAACGCCGCCGAGTTCGTCGACGGCATCGAGGAGCTCGCGGTGCGGGCGGCCTCGATCGCCGCGCCGGACGCGGACCTGGAGGGCGAGCTGTTCGCCGTCTCGCGCCTCGTGACCGCGAACCCCGAGCTCGAGCTCGCCCTGGGCAGCCGGCTCGGCGACGCCGCCGCCAAGGGGGAGCTCATCCGGTCGCTGCTGTCCGGACGCGCCGGCGACGCCACGACCCTGATCGTGGCCGCGCTCGTGCGTCATCCGCGTGAGCGCCGCGTGCGCCAGCTGCTGACCCGGGCGATGGCGCTGGTCGCGGACCAGCGCGGTCGCACGGTCGCCACCGTCACCGTGGCCGCCCCGCTCAGTGCGGCGCAGGCCGAGCGGCTGACGGCGGCCCTCTCGGCGCGCTACGGCACGCAGGTCACCCTGAACACCGTGGTGGACGCCGCGGTGCTCGGCGGGGTGCGCGTGCAGGTCGCCGACGACCTCATCGACGCGAGCGTCGCCACCCGTCTCGCCGACCTGCGACAGCGGTTGGCGGGCTGACAGACTTCTCGCCAGCGGCGCCAGGCGCCGGGGCGTGGACTTCGGGGCCGAGGGCCCCACGAAACGAAGGAAGACAATGGCAGACATCTCCATCAGCCCCGACGTCATCCGTGACGCACTGAAGGACTTCGCCGCGGCGTACGAGCCGACCGGCGCGGCCGCCGCCGAGGTGGGCAGCGTCATCGACGCAGCGGACGGCATCGCGCACGTCGAGGGCCTGCCGGGTGTCATGGCGAACGAGCTCGTGACCTTCGCCGACGGCACGCTGGGCCTGGCCCAGAACCTCGACGAGCACGAGATCGGCGTGGTCGTGCTCGGCGACTTCGCCGGCGTCGAGGAGGGCCAGCAGGTCACCCGCACCGGCGAGGTGCTCTCGGTGGGCGTCGGCGACGGCTACCTCGGCCGCGTCGTCGACCCGCTCGGCAACCCGATCGACGGCCTCGGCCCGATCCAGACCGAGGGACGACGCGCCCTCGAGCTGCAGGCCCCCGGCGTCATGCAGCGCAAGAGCGTGCACGAGCCGCTGCAGACCGGCATCAAGGCCATCGACGCGATGATCCCGGTCGGGCGAGGCCAGCGTCAGCTGATCATCGGCGACCGCCAGACCGGCAAGACGGCCATCGCGATCGACACGATCATCAACCAGAAGGCCAACTGGGACTCCGGCGACGTGAACAAGCAGGTGCGCTGCATCTACGTCGCGATCGGTCAGAAGGGCTCCACGATCGCGTCCGTGAAGGGCGCGCTCGAGGACGCCGGCGCCCTGGCGTACACGACGATCGTCGCGGCCCCCGCGTCCGACCCGGCCGGCTTCAAGTACCTCGCCCCCTACACCGGCTCGGCCATCGGCCAGCACTGGATGTACGGCGGCAAGCACGTGCTGATCATCTTCGACGACCTGTCGAAGCAGGCCGAGGCCTACCGCGCCGTGTCGCTGCTGCTGCGCCGCCCGCCGGGGCGCGAGGCGTACCCGGGCGACGTGTTCTACCTGCACTCGCGTCTGCTCGAGCGCTGCGCGAAGCTGAGCGACGAGCTCGGCGCGGGCTCGATGACCGGCCTGCCGATCATCGAGACCAAGGCGAACGACGTGTCCGCCTACATCCCCACGAACGTCATCTCGATCACCGACGGCCAGATCTTCCTGCAGTCCGACCTGTTCAACGCCAACCAGCGTCCCGCGGTCGACGTCGGCATCTCGGTGTCGCGCGTCGGCGGCGACGCACAGGTCAAGTCGATCAAGAAGGTCTCCGGCACGCTCAAGCTCGAGCTCGCCCAGTACCGCTCGCTCGAGGCGTTCGCGATGTTCGCCTCCGACCTCGACGCGGCCTCGCGCCGGCAGCTCGAGCGCGGCGCGCGCCTGACCGAGCTGCTCAAGCAGCCGCAGTACTCGCCGTACCCGGTGGAGGAGCAGGTCGTCTCGATCTGGGCCGGCACCAACGGCAAGCTCGACACCATCGCGGTGGAGGACGTGCTGCGCTTCGAGCGCGAGCTGCTGGACTACCTGCGCCGCAACACCACCGTGCTCGACACCCTGCGCGAGACGAACGTGCTGGACGACGACACCCTGGCCGCGCTGACGGCGGCGACCGACGCGTTCATCCTCGAGTTCCAGGCGGGCGCCGGTCAGGCGATCGACGCCCCCGGTCGCGAGGAGTTCGCCGAGGCGTCCGCCGCGGACGTGAACCAGGAGAAGATCGTCAAGGGGCACCGGGGCTGAGGCCCGCGAGGCAGAGGACATGGGCGCACAACTCCGGGTCTACAAGCAGAAGATCGCCTCTGCCCAGACCACGAAGAAGATCACGAAGGCGATGGAGCTGATCGCGGCTTCCCGCATTCAGAAGGCGATGGCGCGCGTGCGCGCCTCGAGCCCGTTCGCGCGGGCGGTGACCCGTGCGGTCTCGGCCGTGGCGACGTACTCCAACGTCGACCACCCGCTGACCCGCGAGCCCGAGACGGTCCGCCGCTCGGCGGTCGTCATCTTCAGCTCCGACCGGGGTCTGGCGGGCGCGTTCAACTCGCAGATCCTCCGCGAGGGCCTCGAGCTGGCGACGCTGCTGCGCAATCAGGGCCGGGAGCCGGTGTTCTACCTGATCGGGCGCAAGGCGGTGGGCTACTTCCAGTTCCGCAAGATGGACGCGGCGGCGCAGTGGACGGGCGACACCGACACGCCGCACTTCTCGACCGCGGAGGAGATCGCGGGCGTCCTGCTGGACGCGTTCAACCGCGGCGGCGTGGACGGCGGGGTCGACGAGATCCACCTCGTGTACAACCGCTTCGTCAGCATGATGACGCAGTCGCCCGAGACCGTGCGGCTGCTCCCGCTCGAGGTCGTCGAGGCGGAGGAGGGGCCGGCGTCCGGCGCCGTCTACCCGCTCTACGAGTTCGAGCCGGATGCCGAGACGGTGCTCGACGCGCTGCTGCCGGTGTACATCCAGAGCCGGGTCTTCAACGCCCTGCTGCAGTCGTCGGCCGCCAAGCACGCCGCGACCCAGAAGGCGATGAAGTCCGCCAGCGACAACGCCGACAAGCTCATCACCGACTACACCCGCCTGCGCAACAACGCGCGCCAGGCCGAGATCACGCAGCAGATCGCCGAGATCGTCGGCGGCGCCGACGCCCTCGCGAGCGGCAAGTAAAGACCGAAACCGAAAGAGACAGACAATGAGTGCCACTGCCACGCAGGCCCCGACCACGGTCACCGGGCGCGTCGCGCGCGTCACCGGTCCCGTCGTGGACATCGAGTTCCCGCACGACGCCATCCCCGACATCTACAACGCGCTCACGACCGACGTGACGGTCGAGGGCGTGACCAGCGAGATCACCCTCGAGGTCGCCCAGCACCTGGGCGACGACCTCGTGCGCGCCATCTCGCTCAAGCCGACCGACGGCATGGTCCGGGGCCAGGAGGTGCGCGACACCGGCGGCCCGATCACCGTGCCGGTCGGCGACGTCACCAAGGGCAAGGTCTTCAACGTCACCGGCGACGTGCTCAACGCCACCGACGGCGAGGTCATCGAGGTCACCGAGCGGTGGGGCATCCACCGTCAGGCGCCGAGCTTCGACCAGCTCGAGTCCAAGACCCAGATGTTCGAGACGGGCATCAAGGTCATCGACCTGCTCACCCCGTACGTCCAGGGCGGCAAGATCGGCCTGTTCGGCGGTGCGGGCGTCGGCAAGACCGTCCTGATCCAGGAGATGATCCAGCGCGTCGCGCAGGACCACGGCGGCGTGTCCGTGTTCGCCGGCGTCGGCGAGCGCACCCGTGAGGGCAACGACCTCATCCACGAGATGGAGGAGGCGGGGGTCTTCGACAAGACCGCCCTCGTGTTCGGCCAGATGGACGAGCCGCCGGGGACGCGCCTGCGCGTGGCCCTCTCGGCCCTGACGATGGCGGAGTACTTCCGCGACGTGCAGAAGCAGGACGTGCTGCTGTTCATCGACAACATCTTCCGTTTCACGCAGGCCGGCTCCGAGGTCTCCACCCTGCTCGGCCGCATGCCCTCCGCGGTGGGCTACCAGCCCAACCTCGCCGACGAGATGGGTGTGCTCCAGGAGCGCATCACCTCGACCCGCGGCCACTCGATCACCTCGCTGCAGGCGATCTACGTGCCCGCCGACGACTACACCGACCCGGCCCCGGCGACGACCTTCGCGCACCTGGACGCGACGACCGAGCTCAGCCGCGAGATCGCGTCGAAGGGCCTGTATCCCGCGGTGGACCCGCTGACCTCCACGAGCCGCATCCTCGACCCGCGCTACATCGGCGCCGACCACTACCGTGTGGCCACCGCCGTGAAGCAGATCCTGCAGAAGAACAAGGAGCTGCAGGAGATCATCGCGATCCTGGGCGTCGACGAGCTGAGCGAAGAGGACAAGATCGTCGTGGCCCGCGCCCGCCGCATCCAGCAGTTCCTCTCGCAGAACACCTACATGGCCAAGAAGTTCACCGGCGTCGAGGGCTCCACGGTGCCGATCACGGAGACCATCGAGTCGTTCGACGCCATCGTCCGGGGCGACTTCGACCACGTCGCCGAGCAGGCCTTCTTCAACGTCGGCGGCATCTCCGACGTCGAGGAGAAGTGGGCGCAGATCCAGAAGGAGAACGGCTGACATGCCGCTGCAGGTGAGCCTGGTCGCAGCTAGCGCGGAGGTCTGGTCGGGCGAGGCCTCGCTCGTGATCGCGAAGACCGTCGAGGGCGAGATCGGCTTCATGGCCGGCCACGAGCCGGTGCTCGCGATCCTCGCCGAAGGCCAGGTGCGCATCACGCAGACCGACGGTGCGAAGATCGTCGCCGACGCGCGCGACGGCTTCGTCTCGGTCGAGCGGGATCAGGTCACGATCGTGGCCGGGAACGCCGCGCTGGTCTCCTGACCCTCGACGCCAGCCGCACGCCGTCCGTGTCGAACGCGGGCGGCGTGCGGCGTCTTCCGAAGGACCGAGGATGCTGATCCTGCTGCCGCCGTCGGAGACGAAGCGCTCCGGCGGCACCGGCGCGCCGCTGCGCACCGATACCCTCGCCCTGCCGCAGCTCGCCGGGCGGCGGGACGCGGTCGTCGATGCGCTGGTGGCGCTGTCCGCGGACGCCGACGCGGCCGCGCGGGTGCTGGGGCTCAGCGCGCGGCAGCGGCCGGAGGTCGAGGTCAACGCCGCCCTGCGCACCGCGGCCACCCTGCCCGCCATGGACCGTTACACCGGCGTGCTCTACGACGCGCTGGACGCCGTGACGCTCGACGCCCGGGCCAGGCGCTGGCTCGGCGAGCACGCGCTGATCCACTCGGCGCCGTTCGGCCCCGTCGGCGCGCGCGATCCCATCCCGGCGTACCGGCTCGCGGCCGGCACGTCGCTGCCGGGGCTGCCGGCGCTCCGACGCCACTGGGCGGAGGCGGTCACCGCGGCGCTGACGGCCCTCGCGCCCGCGTTCGTGCTCGATCTGCGCTCGGAGGCGTACGCGGCGCTGGGACCGGTGCCGACCGGCATCCCCTCGGCGTACGTCCGCGTCGTCGCCGACGCCGGCGGGGGAGCGGTGCGCGCCCTCAACCACTTCAACAAGAGGACCAAGGGACTGCTCGCGCGTGAGCTCGCGGAGATGCGCCCGCGGGTGCGCACGCTGCGCGGACTGCGGGACTGGCTGCGCGGCAGCGGCCACCGGCTCGACGAGGTGAACGGGGAATGGCTTCTTCACGCGGCCGGCGACTGAGCACGCGTCGAAGCCGGCGCCGCCCTCGCTCGGGAGACGGTCGTGCGGCGGCGCCTCAGCGTCGCCGGGTGTTCTCGGCGGTGTCCCGCGTGTTCTCCGCGACCGCGACGAGCGCGACGACCGCCTCGATCCAGAACCGCAGCACGAGAATGCTCACGAACGTGAGCACCGGAACCAGGATGATCGTGCCGATGATCAGCAACGCCCCGCCCCCCGAGTTGTAGCGGAGAGCGCCGACACCTGCGATGATGCCGCCGATGAAGTAGACCAGGAACGCGATCGCGATGACGGCAAGGCCGACCAGATAGAAGATTCCCGCCAGGCGACGGGTGATGAAGGTGCGGAAGCTGAAGTCGAATAGCGCGCGGAAGAAGCCGGTCGCGATCTGCGGGCGATGGCCGTCCGGCGCGTGCAACGGCGGCCGGGGCGGCAGCGGGGGCTGTCCGCTCGTGCGTTGAGGCGGGGTGGCGGGCTGTTCGGGCGAGGTGTTGTCGGTCACTGGCGGGCTCCTCGTGGTGTTCTGGTGAGGGCACACTATTGCCCGGTGCCGGCGGCAAGATCGGTATGACGGCGCATGACGCGCCGCGACTCCGAGCGACACGACGAAGGGATGGCCCCGCGTGATGCGGGACCATCCCTCCTCGTGCTACTTGATGAACCGGAAGTTGACCGGATAGCGGTAGCTGCCGCCCGCGTTCACGCGCACGCCGCCGATGATCGAGAAGATGATGTTCACGACCCACAGCGCGAACATCACCAGGCCGAACAGCAGCGCCACCGGCCACAGCGGCGTGAAGCCGAGGAAGATGTTCACGATCCACAGCGCGAAGTAGACGATCTCCCACGTGATCTGCCAGTTCAGCGCCTCCTTCGCCTCGACGTTCGTGCGCGGACCGCGATCCTTGCCGATGAGCCAGATGATCAGCGACGGGAGGAAGCCGACGATGCCGCCGATGTGCGCCCACATCGCGAGCTGCTTGTCGGTCTCGGGGCTGTACGGCGGGTTCGGGCTCGCGTACTGCGGCGGATAGCCCGGCTGCGCGGCCGGCGGCTGCTGGTATGCGGGCGGCTGTTGCGGCGTCGCGGGCTGCTGCGGAACCTGGGGCTGATCCGGCGTGGGAGTGGTGTCGCTCATCGTCGGCCTCTCTGTAGGCGTTCGGGTACGGCATGGGGCGCACGAACGTGCGCGTCACGCACAAAGTAGCCCCGTCGGGGACCGGCCGCAACGCCTTCCTGAGAGAAGCCGGGGAACGCCGACCTTGTGGAGTGAGTGCTCACTCATTTATGCTGGTGCGATGACCGATGTCGTCGACGATGCCGATGCGCCCGCCCGCTCGCGGGCGAAGCCGATGGCGCCCGACGAACGCCGCGCCATGATCGCCGCCGAGGCCGTGCCGTTGTTCCTCGAGCACGGTTCCGCGTTGACGACCCGGCAGCTGGCCGAGCACCTCGGCATCGCCGAGGGGACCATCTTCCGTGCGTTCGGCGACAAGGAGTCGCTGGTGCGCGCCGCCGTGCACGCCTTCTTCGACCAGGCGCGCGAGCGCATGGACGACGGTCTCGTCGATCCGCAGCTCCCGCTCGACGAGAAGGTCCGGCGCCTGGTGCGGGGCACGCAGCTCTGGATGCAACGCGTGTTCCGGATGCTGTCGCTGCTGCCGCGCGACGAGATCCCGCAGTACTTCGCGCGGGACCGAGACGGCGAGTTCCGGTCCGTGGTCGCCGCGATCTTCGCGCCGGACGCGGACCGCCTCAACATCCCGCCGGAGCGGATGAGCGCGGTGATGCGCATCGCCGGGATCGCCGCCAACGGCGCGCGAGCCGGCGACGGCGTCGGCCTGACCGAGGACGAACTGGTGGACTTCATCCTGTACGGAATCGCGGGCGCCGCCCGCGGAGAGGAATAGACGTGCTCGGGAGACTTCTCGTGCGGTACCTGCGGCCCGGCTGGCCGCTGATCGTGGGTGTGCTGGTGTTCCAGATCGCCCAGTCGCTCGCCTCGCTCTGGCTGCCCACGCTCAATGCGGACATCATCGACAACGGCGTCATCACCGGCGACATCGGCTACATCTGGCGCACCGGCCTGGTGATGCTGCTGGTCAGCCTCGCGCAGATCGTGTGCGCCATCGTCGCGGTGTACTTCGGCTCGCGGCTCGCGATGGGCATGGGGCGCTCGCTGCGATACGACCTCTTCCATCGCGTGGTCGGCTTCTCCCAGCGCGAGGTGGGGCAGTTCGGCGCCGCGTCCCTCATCACCCGCAACACGAACGACGTGCAGCAGGTGCAGATGCTGGTGCAGGTCTCGGCCACCCTCATGGTGTCGGCCCCCATCCTCGCCATCGGCGGCATCGTCTTCGCCATCCAGGTGGACGCCGGACTGTCGTGGCTGATGGCCGTGTCCGTCCCGGTCCTGCTGGTCATCGTCTCGCTCATCGTGGTGCGGATGGTGCCGGCGTTCCGAGCCATGCAGGTCAAGATCGACCGCATCAACCAGATCATGCGGGAGCAGCTCAGCGGCATCCGCGTCGTCCGAGCCTTCGTGCGCGAGCGGGAGGAGCGGGCCCGGTTCGCCACCGCCAGCGGCGACGTGCGCGACACCGCGCTGCGCGCCGGCAACCTGATGGCGTTCATGTTCCCCGCCGTGATGCTGGTGCTCAACGCCTCCAGCGTCGCGGTGATCTGGTTCGGCGCCTTCCAGATCGACGCCGGCACCACCCAGGTCGGCACCCTGTTCGCGTTCCTCAGCTACATGATGCAGATCCTCATGGGCGTCATGATGGCGACGTTCATGTTCGTCATGATCCCGCGCGCCGCGGTCTGCGCGAACCGCATCGGCGAGGTGCTCGACACCGGCTCCTCGGTGCTGGCGCCGCAGCATCCCGTCGACCCGCCCGTCCCCGCCGGCGGCGTCGTGTTCGACCATGTCGACTTCGCCTATCCGGGCGCCGACGAGGCGGTCCTGCACGACCTCGCCTTCACGATCGAGCCCGGGACGACGACCGCGATCATCGGCTCGACGGGCTCGGGCAAGACCACGCTGGCCGGACTCATCCCGCGCCTGTTCGACGTGACCGGCGGCGCCGTGCGGGTGGACGGCGTCGACGTGCGCGACTACGAGCCGGACGAGCTGTGGCGGCGCATCGGGCTGGTGCCGCAGCGCGCGTTCCTCTTCTCCGGCACGGTGGCCTCCAACCTGCGGTACGGGAACCCCGAGGCGTCCGACGACGACCTGTGGCGGGCGCTCGAGCTCGCCCAGGCGCGCGACTTCGTCGAGGCGATGCCGGGCCGGCTCGACGGCCGGATCGCGCAGGGCGGCACGAACGTCTCGGGCGGTCAGCGTCAGCGGCTCGCGATCGCACGCGCGCTCGTGAAGCTGCCGGAGATCTACATCTTCGACGACTCGTTCTCCGCCCTCGACCTGCGCACGGACGCGGCGCTGCGCCGCGCCCTGGACACGTCCCTGCCCGACGCGACGCGCATCGTCGTGGCCCAGCGGGTCTCGACGATCCAGCACGCCGACCAGATCGTCGTGCTCGAGCACGGCCGGATCACCGGCATCGGACGACATGACGAGCTGCTGGCCACATGCGAGACGTATCGCGAGATCGTCGAGTCCCAGCTCACCGTGGAGGAGGCGGCATGAGCTCCCAGAGCCGACCCCGCCCGATGGGCGGCCCGTTCGCCGGTGCCGGGATGCCCGCCGAGAAGGCGAAGGACTTCGGCGCCAGCGCGAGACGGCTGCTGGGCACGCTCCGTCCGGACACGGCCCGGCTCGTCCTCGTCCTCCTGTTCGGCGTCGTCAGCGTCGGGCTGACGGTGCTCGGGCCGAAACTGCTGGGCGAGGGCACGAACGTCGTCGTCGCGGGCTTCGTGTCCGCCCAGCTCGGCGACGTGCCCGCCGGCACCACCAAGCAGCAGATCATCGACCAGCTCATCGCCGCGGGGCAGCAGTCCCAGGCGGACCTGCTGTCCACGACCGACTTCGTCCCCGGCGCCGGCATGGACTTCGGCAGGCTCGGCGCGATCCTGCTGGGGGTGCTGGCGATCTACCTCGTGGCGTCGCTGTTCTCCTGGCTGCAGGCCCGCATCCTCAACGGCATCGTGCAGCGCGCGATGCACCGGCTGCGCATGCGCGTCGAGGAGAAGGTGCACCGGCTGCCGCTGTCGTACTTCGACCGGATGCAGCGGGGAGAGCTGCTCAGCCGGGTCACGAACGACGTCGACAACATCGGTCAGACGATGCAGCAGACCATCTCGCAGGTGATCATGTCGCTGCTGACGGTGGTCGGCGTGATCGTCATGATGTTCGTGATCTCGCCGCTGCTGGCGCTCATCGCGCTCGTGACGATCCCGCTGACGCTCCTGGTCACGATCCTGGTGGCGCGGCGGTCCCAGAAGCTGTTCGTGGCGCAGTGGCGGGCCACCGGCGTCCTGAACGCGCGCGTGGAGGAGACGTTCTCCGGCCATTCGCTGGTGAAGGTCTTCGGCCACCAGCGCGAGGTCGAGGCCGACTTCGCCGCCGAGAACGACGCCCTGTACCGTTCCAGCTTCGGGGCGCAGTTCGTCTCGGGCATGATCCAGCCGGCGATGATGTTCATCGGCAACCTGGTGTACGTGGCCATCGCCGTCGTCGGCGGTCTGCAGGTCGCGGCCGGGATGATCTCGATCGGAGACGTGCAGGCGTTCATCCAGTACTCGCGCCAGTTCTCGCAGCCACTGAGCCAGCTGGGATCCATGGCGAACCTGCTGCAGTCGGGCGTCGCCAGCGCCGAGCGGGTGTTCGAGCTGCTCGACGAGGCGGAGGAGGACCCGGACGCCGACCCGGCGCTGACCGCGCCGGCGGACGCCGGGCACCTGCGGT
Organism: Microbacterium sp.; assembly: GCF_047606385.1. GTDB lineage: Bacteria > Actinomycetota > Actinomycetes > Actinomycetales > Microbacteriaceae > Microbacterium. The sequence goes on along the minus strand of NZ_JASGEL010000051.1, from coordinate 2,188 downwards.
TCGACGACGTCTCCTTCCGGTACGTCCCGGACACGCCGCTGATCGACGGGGTCGACCTCGACATCCGAGCCGGCAGCTCGGTCGCGATCGTGGGACCCACCGGTGCCGGGAAGACGACGCTCGTGAACCTGCTCATGCGCTTCTACGAGATCGACGGCGGCGCGATCACCCTCGACGACGTCGACACGCGCGCCATGACCCGTGCCGACCTGCGCGCGCGCACCGGCATGGTGCTGCAGGACACGTGGCTGTTCGCCGGCACGATCCGCGACAACATCGCCTACGGGCGCCCGGACGCCGCCGAGGAGGAGATCGTGGCCGCGGCCACCGCCGCCTACGTCGACCGGTTCGTGCACGCCCTGCCGGACGGGTACGACACCGTGCTCGACGACGAGGCGACGAACCTGTCGGTCGGCGAGCGGCAGCTCGTGACGATCGCGCGGGCCTTCCTGGCCGATCCGCGCATCCTCATCCTCGACGAGGCCACCAGCTCGGTCGACACCCGCACCGAGCTGCTGATCCAGCGCGCCATGGCGCGGCTGCGCCGCGACCGCACCTCCTTCGTCATCGCGCACCGCCTCTCGACGATCCGCGACGCCGACCTGATCCTCGTGATGGAGGACGGCACGATCGTGGAACAGGGCACGCACGACGGACTGCTCCGCGCCCGCGGCGCATACTGGCGGCTCTACAACGCCCAGTTCGAGGCCGCGGTCGACGAGGAGGGCGCCGCCGGGGCGGCACCGGCATCCCGGGAGACACCCTCTAGGATGTGAGAACGCCGTGACGTCGTGTGCGGCGGCGATCTGCCAGCCGACCGGAGGACGTTTCAGTGTCTGAGACGACGACGCAGACCCGACGGGTGGCGTTGGCATCCGGTGCGCTGGAGCTGTCCTGGGCGGCGGCGACGGATGTGGGACGCCGCCGGGAGATCAACCAGGACGCCGTGCTGGCGCGATATCCGCTGTTCGTCGTCGCCGACGGCATGGGCGGGCACATCGGCGGCGAGATCGCCAGCGCGTCGACGGTGAGCCGGCTCGAGACGGTCGTGACCGGCGGTGCGGTCACCCCGCGGCTGATCGAGAAGGCCCTCGCCAAGGCGGTCAAGGACATCGCCAGCCACCCCGAGACGACCGACGAGGGCACCGGCACGACCGTCACCGGCGTCTACCTCGAGGCGGGCGGCGCCGAGCCCCACTGGGTGACGCTGAACATCGGCGACTCGCGGGTGTACCTGCTGCGCGACGACGCGCTGGTGCAGATCACGACCGATCACTCCGTCGTGCAGGAGCTGGTCGCCGCCGGGCGTCTCAGCCCGGAGGAGGCCGAGAACCACCCCTACGGCAACGTCATCACCCGTGCGGTGGGGCCGAGCGAGAGCGTGAAGCCGGACTACGTGCGCCTCGACGTCGTCGACGGCGACCGGTTCGTCGTGTGCTCCGACGGGCTGACCAAGGAGCTCACCGACTACGGGCTCGCGCATTTCCTGCGCGAGCACGCCGATCCCGCGGAGGCCGTCGACGCCATGCTGCACGCCGCGCTGGAGAACGGCGGCCGCGACAACGTCACGGTCATCGTGCTCAACGTCTCCCGCATCCGCTGATCCTCTCCTCCCCAGGCGGATCCGGCCGGCGACCTGTCCACCGGTGCGCGGCGTCCGCTCCGCCGTGCCTGCCCGACGGCTGGACTCGGGGGATGCCGGAGCCCACGCAGTTCTCCCTGCCGCCGGCGCCCGGCGCCGGTCGCCGCGTGTCGCCGCCCGTGCTGGCGTGCGTCGTGCCGGTGCTCGGCGCCGGCGCGATGTGGCTGGCGACGGGATCGCCCCTCGTGCTGTGGTTCGCGGCGCTCGGCCCGCTGACGGCGACGGCCTCCGTGCTCGACGCCGTCCGCAGCGGGCGGCGCGAGCGCCGGCGGGAGCGGGCGGCGCGCGCAGACACGGTGACGCAGGTGCGCGCCCGGATCACGTCGGCGCACGACGAGGAGCGCGCGGCGTTACGGGCACGGCATCCGGACGCCGCGGGTTTCGCGTCCGCTCCCGGCGAGGTGTGGCGGACGGTGCCCGGCCGGGCCGGGATGCTCGTGGTCGGTCGCGGCCCGGTGGCGAGCGCCGTGCGGGTGCACGGCGAGGGCGTCGAGGCCGCGGCCGTGCGGGACGAGGCCGGCACGGTGACCGGCGCGCCGGTCGTGG
>NZ_JASGEL010000050.1:0-12782 GCF_047606385.1 Microbacterium sp. | reverse complement strand
GCCGCGGCCGTGAGCCCGGCGAGCGCCGCCGCGCTGCCGCGGGCCATCAGGGCGGGCACCTGCGGCCAGGCGCCGTGCGCGGCGGCGATCCGATCCCGCAGCCGGTCGACCGGGCCGTCGTCGCCGTCTCGCCAGGCCGCGGCGACGGCGCCGGCGAGCGCCGCGACGGCGTAGAACGCGGCCGGGTAGCCGACGGCCTGCCACAGGTCCACCGCCGCCACGTCGTTGCGCCCGGTGTACGCGATCGCCGCCGCGGCGGCGGCGAACACCACGACGCCGGCGACGACACCGGTCGGCCACGCCCCGGCGCGCGCGGCGCGGCCGCCGGAGCGGTACGCGAACAGCACGGTGAACGACGCGAAGCCCAGCGCGGCCAGCGACACGGTGAACTGGGCGAGCGAGGCGTCGATGCCGGTGGCGACGAGATAGGTCTCGGGCAGCGTGATCGCCAGCGGCACGGCGTGGCCGAGCTGCCAGACGGACGCCGCGGCCTGCCACAGCGCCGACCAGTCCGGCACGCCGAACGCCACGAACCACAGCACCGAGAGCGGGGCGAGGGCGGCGGCCGCGCCGACGGCCACCGCGACGAGCGCGTCGAGCGCGGAGAGGAGGATGACGAGGACGCGTTGCATGCCTCATCGACCCTAACGGCGCGCGGCGCCCGCGCCCGGCGGCATGCCGGACAAGACGTGCGCCGACGACGGCGGGCACGCTAACGTCGGCGGCGGGGAGGAGATCCATGCACCCTGCAGCACCCGCACCGACCGTCCATCCGATCGACCGCTTCTTCGAGATCACGAAGCGCGGCTCCACGATCCTCGGGGAGGTGCGCGGGGGCCTGGTCACGTTCGTGGCGATGGCGTACATCGTCGTGCTGAACCCGATCATCCTGTCCGGCACGGCGGATGTCGTGGGGAACTCGCTCGGCTTCAGCCAGGTCGCGGCGGTCACCGCGCTGACCGCCGGGGTCATGACGATCGTGTTCGGCGTCGTCACCCGGCTGCCGTTCGCGTTCGCCGCGGGCCTGGGCATCAACTCGTTCCTCGCGGTCAACGTCGTCGGCGAGGTGACCTGGCCGGAGGCCATGGGGCTCGTGCTCATCAACGGCGCACTGATCGTGATCCTCGCCGCCACCGGCCTGCGCCGGCTCATCTTCGACGCGGTGCCGCTGGCGCTGAAGACGGCGATCTCGGTCGGCATCGGCCTGTTCATCGCGTTCATCGGCTTCGTCGACGGCGGCTTCGCCACCTCGACCGGACTGTCCTCGCCGCCGGTCGGGCTCGGCGTGTCCGGCTCGGTGGGCACGATCCCGACGCTGCTGTTCGTGCTCACGCTGCTGCTGATCGCGGTGCTGATGGTGCTGCGGGTGCGCGGCGGCATCCTGATCGGCCTCGTGATCGGCACGATCGTGGCCGTCGTCGTGGAGGCGATCTGGCACCTCGGCTCCGCCGCCGACGAGGCCGGCGGCTGGGGGCTGACGGTGCCGACGCTGCCGTCGCAGTGGCTCAGCATCCCGGATCTGAGCCTGGTCGGCCAGGTCAGCTTCGGCGCGTTCGGCCGCATCGGCGTCCTCGCCGCCGTCATGCTCGTGTTCACGCTGCTGTTCACGAACTTCTTCGACGCGATGGGCACGATGACGGGCCTGTCGCGGGAGGCGGGGCTCGCGGACGCCGACGGCACCTTCCCGCGGCTGCGCTCGGCGCTGGTCGTGGAGGGCCTGGGCGCCGTCGCCGGCGGCTTCACCTCCGCGTCGTCGAACACGGTGTTCGTCGAGTCGGGCGCCGGCATCGGCGAGGGGGCGCGCACCGGCCTGTCCACCGTCGTCACCGGCGCGCTGTTCCTGCTGGCGATGTTCCTGTCGCCGCTGACGACGATCGTGCCCAGCGAGATCGCGGCGGCGGCGCTGGTGGTGGTCGGCGCGCTCATGATGGCGCAGATCCGGCACATCGACCTCACCGACCTGTCCATCCTGATCCCGGTGTTCCTCACGATCACGGTCATGCCGATGACCTACTCGATCGCCAACGGCATCGGCGCCGGTTTCGTCAGCTGGGTCGTGATCCGGGCGGTGACCGGCCGGGCACGGCAGGTCAGCCCGCTGCTGTGGATCGTCGCCGCCGGCTTCGTCGTGTTCTTCGCCCGCGGGCCGCTGGAGGCGCTGATCGGCTAGCTCCGGCTCCCGGGGAGACGGCGCGGGGCAGCGCGATCCGGCGGATGCCGGTGAGTCAGCGGGCGTCGCTCCACACGCCGCTCGTGGGCAGGGTCCCGCCGAACAGCTGCTTCAGGTTCACGATCGTGAACCCGCGGTCCGCCAGCCCGTCGTAGACGGCGCTGACCGTGCGGATCGTGTTCTGCTGGATGTCGTGCTGCAGCACGATCGAGCCCGGCGAGGGCCCGTCGACGACACGCTCGGTCAGCGCGTCGTCGGCGAGCCCGGTCCAGTCGAGCGAGTCGACGTCCCAGGTGATGGCGGCCATGCCCGCGGCGGCCAGGACGGTGCTGTCGTACTGGCCGTAGGGCGGCCGGAACACCGTCGGCGCGGTCCCCGTCGCCGCCGTGATGGCGGCGGTCGTGTCCTGGATCTGCGCGGTCACCTCGGCGGCGGTGAGCGTCGTCAGATGCGGATGGTCCCAGGTGTGGTTCTCGACGAGGTTGCCCTCGGCGAGGGCGCGCTGCATCGTGGTGGCGTACGTCGCGGCCTTCTGGCCCATGGCGAAGAAGGTCACCGCCGCGTGGTGGGCGGCGACGGCGTCGAGGATCTGCGGGGTCCAGTCGCTCGGGCCGTCGTCGTAGGTCATCGCGACGCACGGCACGAGCGTGCAGTCGACGGCCTCGAACCCGGCCGCCACCGCCGCGGGCGCCTGGTAGGCGGTGCCCGCGGCCGCCATGAGCCCCGTCGCGAAGTCGGTGACCAGACCCGCGGACGCCGCCGGCGACACGCCGATCGTCACCGGCTCGGTCGTGGCGCCGATGCCGGCGTCGCTCAGCGCCGGGGCGGTGAACCCGGCCGGGAGCGTGAACACGAGCGAGCCGTCGGCGGCCACGACCGTCTGCGCCAGAGCGGCGCGCACGGCCGCCAGCTCGTCGTCGGTCGCGGGGGCGACGGTGGCCAGGCTCAGCGCCCCGGCCTGCCGGCGCAGCGCGTCGACGACGTCGTCCCACAGGGCGCCGGCGGCGGCGTCCGTCCACAGCTGGTCGGCGCTGACGACCTCGCCGGTCGCGGTGTCGGTGTACAGCACGGTCGTGGCGTCGGCGGTGACGGTGCCGCCGCTGCCGGTCACGACGCGCAGCCGCTCGCCGAAGAAGGTGCCCGCGGCGGCGACCACGTCGCACGCGACGGCCGTGCCGGTGCCGTCCGCGGGGCCGAGCGCGGCGTCGGCGAGCAGCTCGGACCCGGCGCGCAGGGTGGAGCCGTCCACGCAGGTGCGGTCGGCCAGGCCGGTGCCCTGCGGGAACACGGCGGGCGCATAGGCGGCCCCGGCGGCGCTGGCCTGGGCCGAGACGGCGTCGCGCACCACCTGGGTCAGGCGCGCGTCGATCGACGCGTCGCCGGGCAGCTGCATCCAGCGCGCCTGGATGCCGACGGTGTCGTTGCGGATGCGCTGGCCCTCGAGGTCGGCGACCGTGGTCGCGTCGACGGGGTCCGGCATGGTCGTGACCGTCACCGCCGCGTTGCTCCAGGCGGCGGGGGTCCAGCCCGACTCGGGCTCGGGGGCGCAGCCGGCGAGGAGGATCAGCGCGGCACCGGCCAGCAGCGCCGCGGCGCGGGTGAGCCGGTCGCGACGCGTCACCGGGCCACCGCCGTGCCGTCCAGGACGGCGGCGATCGTCGCCGTGTACCCGGAGATGTCGCCGGTGGTCGCGTGCGCGGCGAGCACGGCGGTGGGCGACTGCCCGTCGGCTCCGACGACCGCGACGATCGCGTCGGGCGCGGTGCGGGTGTGGATCGACCGTGCGCCGCTGCGGAGGATCTCGCTCACCGGCGCCGAGGCGGCCGGCGCGGCGTCCGCGAACGCGGCGTCCGGGGTCTGGGCCGCGGTCGTGACCGTGATCTCGAGGTCACGGTCGGGGCTGAGCAGCAGCAGGGTGTCGTCGTCGAAGGGCGGATGCTCGGTGGCCCAGCCGGCCGGCACCGGCACGGTCACCGCGCCCACCGTGGCGGTCTCGTCCGCGGCGGCGACGTGGGCGGAGAGGTTCCAGAGCGGGCGCGTGCCGACCGTGAGCCACAGCACGCCGATGACGATCGCGATGCCGGCCACGACGGTGCCGCAGATCAGCAGGGCCCGCGGCCACGGCCGCATCCCGCCCTCGCCCATGTTCCCCGCTCCCCCGCCGCCCGCCGCGGCCTAGGCGAGCATACGTGACCGGGCGTCCCGCGCCCCCTCACCTCGCCGTGCATATCCCCCGCGGGCTCACCCCCATGTCGCGAGACCGCATCCGGGCGCCGAGAGAGTGGGGTGACCCCACCGTCTCGGCGCGAGGATGCGGTCTCGCGGGGTACGGCGGCGCGTCAGAGGGCGGCGATGATCTCGCGCATCAGCGCGGCGGTCTCGGACGGGGTCTTCCCGACCTTGACGCCGGCGGCCTCGAGGGCCTCCTTCTTCGCCTGCGCGGTGCCGGCGGAGCCGGACACGATCGCGCCGGCGTGCCCCATCGTCTTGCCCTCGGGGGCGGTGAAGCCCGCGACGTAGCCGACGACCGGCTTGGTCACGTTCGCCTGGATGTAGGCGGCCGCACGCTCCTCGGCGTCGCCGCCGATCTCGCCGATCATGACGATCGCCTTGGTCTCCGGGTCGGCCTCGAACGCGGCGAGCGCGTCGATGTGGGTGGTGCCGATGATGGGGTCGCCGCCGATGCCGATGGCGGTGGAGAAGCCCAGGTCGCGCAGCTCGAACATCATCTGATAGGTCAGCGTGCCCGACTTCGACACCAGCCCGATCGGCCCCTTGCCGGTGATGTTGGCCGGGGTGATGCCCACGAGCGACTCGCCCGGGGTGATGATGCCGGGGCAGTTCGGGCCGATGATGCGGGTCTTGTTGCCCTTGCTCTGCGCGTACGCCCACGCCTCGGCGGTGTCGCCGACCGGCACGCCCTCGGTGATGACCACGAGCAGCGGGATCTCGGCGTCGATGGCCTCGATCATCGCGTCCTTCGTGAACGCCGGCGGCACGAACGCGATCGACACGTCGGCGCCGGTGGCCGCGATGGCCTCGGCCACGGTGCCGAACACCGGCAGCTCGACCGGGTTGCCGTCGACATCCGTGTGCGAGACCGTGGTGCCGGCCTTGCGGGCGTTGACGCCGCCGACGACCTGGGTCCCCGCCTTCAGCATGAGGGCGGTGTGCTTGGTGCCCTCGCCGCCGGTGATGCCCTGGACGATGACCTTGGAGTCCTTGTTGAGATAGATCGACATAGTCCTAGTTCCTTATCCGGATGCGGCTCGGTCAGGCGTTCGCCAGCTCGGCGGCCTTGTCGGCGCCCTCGTCCATGCCGGCGGCGAGGGTCACGAGCGGGTGGCTTGCGGCGGCGAGGATGGCACGACCCTCCTCGACCTGGTTGCCGTCGAGACGCACGACCAGCGGCTTGTTGGCCTCGTCGCCGAGGATCTCGAGGGCCTTCACGATGCCCTCGGCCACCGCGACGCAGCTGGTGATGCCGCCGAACACGTTCACGAACACGGACTTCACCTGCTCGTCGCCGAGGATGACGTCCAGGCCCGCAGCCATGACGGTCGCAGACGCGCCGCCGCCGATGTCGAGGAAGTTGGCGGGCTTCACGCCGCCGTGGTCCTCGCCGGCGTAGGCGACGACGTCGAGGGTCGACATCACCAGGCCCGCGCCGTTGCCGATGATGCCGACCTGGCCGTCGAGCTTGACGTAGTTGAGCCCGGCGGCCTTGGCCCTGGCCTCGAGCGGGTCGGCGGCGTCCTTGTCCTCGAGCGCCTCGTGCTCCGGGTGACGCACCTCGGTCGCGTTGTCGTCGAGCGTGACCTTGCCGTCCAGCGCGATGATCTCGCCGTCGGCGTCGAGGATCAGCGGGTTCACCTCGACGAGGGTGGCGCCCTCCCCGGTGTACACGTCGTAGAGCTTCACGAAGACGTCGGCGACCTTCGCCACGAGCTCCTCGGGGAAGCGCGCCGCCCGGGCGATCTCCTCGGCCTTGGCCCGGTCGATGCCGGTGAGCGGGTTCACCTCGACACGGGCGAGGGCCTCGGGACGCGAGGTCGCCAGCTCCTCGATCTCCATGCCGCCCTCGACCGAGCTCAGCGACAGGTAGGAGCGGTTCGAGCGGTCCAGCAGCACCGAGAAGTAGAACTCCTTCTCGATGCGGGCGCCGCCGGCGACCATGACGCGCCCCACGACGTGGCCCTTGATGTCCAGCCCCAGGATCGCCTTCGCGGCCTCGTACGCCTCGTCCGGGGTCTTCGCGACCTTCACGCCGCCGGCCTTGCCGCGACCGCCGGTCTTGACCTGCGCCTTGACGACGACCACGCCGCCGAGCTTCTCGGCCGCTGCCTTCACCTCCTCCGGGGTGTCGGCGACGATGCCGGGGAGCACCGGCACCCCGTACTTCTCGAACAGATCGCGTGCCTGGTACTCGTAAAGATCCACAGAGTGTCCTTCGCTGGGGCGAATGTGGGGGGTCAAGGCGCAGAAAAACGTCTCGATGTCGAGATAATCGACCAATCCCCCAGCCTACTACCGCACGCCTATGGGTCTTGTCCACGGACGCCGCACGGCCGCGCCGATCCGCACGAGTAGGCTCGGACCCCATGAGCGAGACCACGTCTACGGAAGACGCCCGGACCGCGGTCGTGGCGGCGGCGCTCGACCTGTTCGCGTCGCAGGGGTTCGAGTCCACGACGGTGGATCAGATCGCCCACGCCGCGGGCATCTCGCGCTCCACGTTCTTCCGCCAGTTCGGGGGCAAGGACGACGTCATCTTCGCCGATCACGAGCTGCTGCTCGGTCAGCTGCGCGAGTACCTGCTGCGCCCGCACCCGAGCCCCTGGGAGGCGGTGTGCGAGGCGTCGATGCGGGTGTTCCGCCATTTCGCGGCCGATCCCGAGCTGGCCCGGCGGCGGTTCGCCGTCGTGCGCCAGGTCGAGACGCTGCGCGACCGCGAGATCGTCACGACGTTCCGCTACGAGCGGCTGTTCACCGAGTATCTCCGCCGTGTGCTGCCGGACCTCGAGCCGGTGGAGGCGGTCGGCTTCGCGGCCCTGGTCACCGCGACGCACAACCACGTGCTGCGCCAGCTGCTGCGCGAGTCCAAGCGGGTTCCGGCGTCCGTGCTGCGCCGTGCGCTCGACCACGTGCTCGAACGGTTCGGCGTCGCCGCCGCGAGCTCGCCGGCCGACGACGACCTGGTCGTCGCGGTTTTCCCCCGGCGGATGCCGCCGGCGGAGGTCGCACGGCGCCTGCGGGACGAGCTCGGCTGACCCATAGTGGCACTGGGTACCATGACGTCAGACACTTAGTCTCACGCATAGAGGAGCGAGATGAGCGACGACGCCACGTATCCCGGGGAACGCGTGACCCGCTATCAGGTCACCGAGCGGCAGGGCACCGACTACGACGCGGTGTTCGCCGACATCCCGGCCGCCGACCGTGCGGTCTGGGACCGCGCGAAGTCCTTCGTCGACGAGGTCGGCGACCGGATGACGACCGCCTGGGACACCGCGGACTATCCGCTCGACCTCGTGCGCCGCCTCGGCGAGCTCGACCTGTTCACCGACGGCATCGACCATCCGGCGCTGACCCGCATCTCCCCCCTGGCCGCGGGCCTCGTGAACATGGAGATCTCCCGCGGCGACGGGTCGCTCGGCACCGTCATCGCCGTGCAGGGCGGGCTGGCGCTGCGCACCCTCGCGCTGTTCGGCAGTCCGGAGCAGCAGGCCCGCTGGCTCGCGCCGCTCGCCCGCGGCGAGGTGCTCGGCTCGTTCGCGCTCACCGAGCCCGATCACGGCTCGGACTCGGTGAGCCTGGAGACGGTCGCCCGCCGCGACGGCGAGGAGTGGGTCCTCCGCGGCGCGAAGAAGTGGATCGGCAACGGGGCGTCGGGCGGGGTGACGTTCGTGTGGGCACGGGCGGATGCCCCCGGCGAGCCGGATCACGGCGGCGTGCGCTGCTTCCTCGTCGAGCAGGACACGCCGGGATACCGCGGCGAGGTCATCACCGGCAAGACGTCGCTGCGCGGCATCCACCAGGCCCACATCGAGCTCGACGACGTCCGGCTGCCCGCCGACGCGGTGCTGCCGGGGACGCACTCGTTCAAGGACGCCTCGATCGTGCTGTACTCGACCCGGTCGGGGGTGGCGTGGTCGGCGCTCGGGCACGCGACGGCGTGCTACGAGGCGGCGCTGGCGTATGCCGGGCAGCGCACGCAGTTCGGCAAGCCCCTCGCCCGGTTCCAGATGGTGCAGGAGCGGCTGACGCAGATGCTCGCCGACCTCACCGCCATGCAGCTGTTCTGCCGGCGCCTCGCCGACCTGGAGAGCTCCGGCGCGCTGCGGCCGACGCAGGCCTCGCTCGCGAAGTACCACAACACGCGCGCGGCGCGGCGCGTCGCGTCGACCGCGCGCGACCTGCTCGGCGGCAACGGCATCCTGCTGGAGAACCGCGTGATGATGCACCTGGCCGACATCGAGGCGATCCACACGTACGAGGGCACTGAGAGCGTGCAGGCGCTGCTGATCGGCCGCGACATCACCGGTGTGAGCGCCTTCGCCTGACGCGCGGGAGGATGGGGTCATGCGGTATGAGATCCCGGCGCCGATGCTGGCCAAGGCGGTGGCTGCCGTGCCGGAGGGTGCGTTCGAGTACGAGCCCAAGTGGGACGGGTTCCGGGTGCTGGCCGCCTGGGACGGCGAGAGCGTCGAGCTGGGCTCACGCGGCGCGAAGCCGCTGACCCGCTACTTCCCCGAGCTCGTCGCCGCGCTGCCGCGGGTGCTGCCCGAGCCGTGCCTCGTCGATGGCGAGATCGTCGTCGCGACCGGCGACCCGGCGCGGCTGGACTGGGAGGCGCTGAGCGCCCGCATCCATCCCGCCGCCTCGCGCGTCGCGTTGCTGGCCGAGCAGACCCCGGCGATGTTCATCGCCTTCGATCTGCTCGCGGTCGGCGACGAGCTGCTCGCCGACCGCCCGTTCGCCGAGCGACGGGCGCGACTCGAGACGCTGCTGACGGGGGTGCGCCCTCCCGTGCACCTCACCCGCACGACGCGGGATGCCGCGCTCGCCCGCGACTGGCTCGCCCGGTTCGAGGGCGCCGGGCTCGACGGCGTCGTCGCGAAGGCGCTCGACGCGCCCTACTCCCCCGGCAAGCGCACGATGCTGAAGATCAAGCACGCCCGCACGGCGGATGTCGTCGCACTCGGCTACCGGGTGCACACCAGCGGCGCGGGCGTCGGGTCGCTGCTGGTCGGGCTCTACGACGCGGACGGGACGCTGCGGCAGGTGGGCGGGGTCTCCGCGTTCAGCAATGCCCGCCGGCGGGAGCTGGTCGACGAGCTCGCCCCGCTCGTGGAGCGGGACGCCGCCGGCGCCGCCGTCACCGGCGCGGGCGAGCGCTCGCGCTTCACCGGCGCGAAGGACGTGTCGTTCGTGCGGCTGCGCCCCGAGCGCGTGCTGGAGGTGCGGTACGACCAGCTCGAGGGCGCCCGGTTCCGGCACACGGCGCAGTTCGAGCGCTGGCGTCCGGACCGCGAGGCGGGCTCGTGCACGTTCGCGCAGCTGGAGCAGCCCGCCCCCTACGACCTGGACGCCGTGCTGGCCTGACGCCTCGCGGCCGCGTCCGTCACGGATGCCGCGCACGCCTCCCGGGTCGGCGTCCTCGCCTGCGCAGGACAAATCCCCCAGGCAGGAGGATCTCGCCGCGTTTCGTCCTGCGCAGCGGAGATCTCCTGCGCAGGCGAGGACACGGTCGGGCTTCGACAGGGTCAGTCACGCCGGGCGCGGCTGGGCTGCACGCGCGGCGGCTCCCCCGGCATCTTCGGAAACTCCGGCGGGAACGGCAGCTCGCCGAGTCCGTCCGCGAGATCGCGCTCCCACCACTCCAGCAGTACGTCGATGCGTCCCGGCGACGCGTCGAACGACGCCCACGGATCGCCGACGTCCGCCAGCCGCCCCGGCACCGTGCGCACCGTGAACGCGTGCGGGTCGGCGTCCGGCAGCTCGTCCCACGTGATCGGCGTCGACACGGTCGCCCCCGCCGTCCCGCGCGGACTGTAGGCACCCGCCATCGTGCGGTCGCGGTTCGCCTGGTTGAAGTCGACGAAGATCCTCGCGCCGCGCTCCTCCTTCCACCACGCGGTCGTGACCTGATCCGGCACCCGCCGCTCGAGCTCGCGCGCCGCCGCGATCACGGCGTGACGCACGTCGAGGAACTCGTGCGTCGGCTCGATCGGGCAGAACAGATGGATGCCGCGGTTCCCGCTCGTCTTGAGCCACGAGTCCAGGCCCGCCTCGGACAGCACCTCCCGCATGAGCGGGGCCACCGCCGCGGCCTGGGCGAACCCGGTGCCCGGCTGCGGGTCGAGGTCGATGCGCAGCTCGACCGGGCGGTCGGTGTCGCCGGCGCGCGAGGCCCAGGGGTGGAAGACGACCGTGTTCATCTGCACGGCCCACACCGCCGCCGCGGGCTCGGTGAGCACGAGCTGCGGATGCCGCCGGCCGCTGTTGTAGGTCACGGTCACCGCCTCGACATACTCGGGCGCGCCCTTGGGCGGGTTCTTCGAGAAGAAGGCCTCGCCGCCCACGCCCTCGCCGTAGCGCTCGAGCGACACCGGGCGGTCGCCGTTCGCCCGCAGGAACGGTCCCGCGACCGCGATCACGTACTCGGCGAGCTCACGTTTGGTGATCCCGGCTTCGGGCCACACGACGCGGTTCGGGCTGGACAGCCCGACCTCGCGGTCGCCGTGCGGGCCCGGAACGGTCAGGGTGATGCGCTCGGAGGCCATGGCCCGACACTACGGGCGCCGCGACGCGGCATCCACCCCTCCGGTCACCGCCCTCGCACCGGGATGCGGCGGTCCAGCACGACCAGCAGCAGGACGCCGATCCCCACGGTGACCAGCACCGCCGCCATCAGGCGCAGCCCGGCGTCGTCCGCCTGCCCGGGGAAGATGAGCCCGATCACCGCCGACGCGAAGATCGCGCCGAGGTAGGCCGCGGTGCGCAGCAGCCCGGACGCGACCCCCATCTCGGCCGCCGTCGTCTGCGTGTACAGCGCCGCCTGGTTGCTCGTCGAGTTCATCCCCATGACGACGCCGAACACGAGGCTCAGCCCCACCAGCAGCACGACCGAGGTGCCGCCGTCGACGAAGAGCATCGCGACGCCGCCGGCGATGATCGCGAGCGCGCTGATCAGCAGCGGCACCCGGATGTACGCCCGCCGCGAGATCACTGCCGCGCTGACCGCCGCGACCGCGCTCATCGGCAGCATGACCAGGCCGCTGATGCCGGCGCCGAGCCCGCGCCCCTGCTCCAGCCACTGCACGTACCCGTACAGCACGGTGTAGGCGGCCATCAGCGTCAGCGCCTGCCGCAGGTAGGTGCGCACGAGCGGCCCGGAGTGCGCGAGCGCGCGCACGTCGATGAACGGCTCGGCCGCGCGCAGCTCCCGCCAGGCGAACGCGGCGAGCGCGACGACGGCGACGACGACGAGCCAGATCGACGGATGCTGCGCGTCCCCCAGCACGAGGAACAGCGCGATCACGACGACCGCGAACAGCGCCACCCCCGCCACATCGAGCGAACGCAGCACCGCCGCCGCCCCGCGCCGCTCGCGCGGCGGATCGGCGGGCACCCACGCGAGCGTCATGACGATCGCGGCGAGGCCCAGCGGCACGTTCACGGCGAACACGGCGGGCCACCCCCACACGCCCACGAGCAGGCCGCCGAGCGGCAGGCCGAGCGCGGCGGTCACCTGCGCGGCGATGGAGACGCCGCCGAGGATGCCGCCCGGGATGCCGGTGCCGGCCGCCTCGGCGCGCCCGCGGATCAGCGACATGGCCGTCGGGTACCCCGCCGAGGTGCCGATGCCGATGAGGGCCCGCGAGACGATGAGCCAGCCGAACGTCGGCGCGAACATGCCGACGACGCCGCCGAGGACGAGCACGCCGAGCCCGCCCAGCAGCACCCGGCGCGCGCCGAAGGCTCCCGCGAGCTTGCCCATGGCGGGCTGGCCGACGGCGCTGGCCACGTACACCGCGGCCACGAGCGTCGCCGTCTGCCCGGCGCTGGTGTCGAACGCGGTGCCGATCGCGACGAGCGAGGTCGCGAGGATCGACGAGTTGATCGGGTTGAGCGAGGTGCTCCACAGCAGCGGGGTGACGAAGCGCGCGCCGAAGGGGCGCGTCGTGGCGGCGCCCGTGGTCAGGCCTTCGCCGCGGCGAGCAGCGCGAGGATCTCGGCGGTGTCGCCGGTCTCGCCCAGCGCCGGGAAGATGCGCGTCAACGAGTTGTGGTGCGCGTCCGGGTCGGTGTCGGCGACGGCGTCGGACGCCACGACGACGTGATATCCGTGCTCGTGCGCGGCGCGCGCGGTCGACTCGACGCCCTTGCTGGTGGCGATGCCGGCGAGCACGACCTGGGTGACGCCGGCCCGTTGCAGCGTGTCGTGCAGGCCGGTGCCGTGGAACGCGCCCCAGGTCCGCTTGGTGACGTGGATGCCGTCGCCCAGCTCCGGCAGCAGCTCCGCCCAGTCGGCGGCGCGCTGCCCGGCGGGGCGCGCGCGCTCGGTGCGCCCGGGCGCGCCCGCGACGACGTTGACGAGCACGACCGGG
>NZ_JASGEL010000049.1:0-9051 GCF_047606385.1 Microbacterium sp. | reverse complement strand
GCGCCGTCGGCGGCCCCGCCGAGAAGGCGCTCGCCTCCCTCGTCGGGCTGGAGCTGCGGCCGCGCCGGCTGCGGGAGGCCGCCGCGATGTGGCGCGCCGTCACCGACGCCGTCGGCATCCCCGCCCGTGACGCCCTCTGGGACTACCCCGACCTGATGCCCACGGCCACGGACATCGACGACCCGGCCGGGCTCATCGCGCGGCTGCGGGCGCGCGCGCAGGGCGAGGCGCCCGCGCCCGACGAGATGGACGAGGCGCTCGCCCGGCTGCTCGCCGAGGAGGCCGGCGACCAGCCGGGGCCCGACGGTGACGCGCCGGAGGCCGGCGGGCCCGCTCCCGTCTGACCGTTCCTCCCCAGCGCAGCGGGTCCGCACGCGCCGCGTGCGGCTGTGGACGGCTGCGGCGCCCGCCCGGCGGTGCGGCACACAATCGGTGCATGCCGTGCCTGGACCCCGCGTTCCCGCCGGTGTGGCGCACCGAGTCGCAGCTGCAGTTCGGCACCTCGCCGCGGCTCGTCGTGCGCGACCCGCGCCCCTGGCAGCTCGCGCTGGTGGCGCGGCTCGCACGCGGCATGACCGACGAGGAACTGGAGCGGTTCCCGGCCGGGACCGGCGTCGCGTCGCGCACGGTTCGCTCCTTCGTCTCGCGGCTGGCGCCCGTGCTGACGCGCCCGGAGCCGACACGGGGGACCGTGACGCTGCTGGTCGCCCCGGGCACCCGGCCGGAGGTCGCCGCAGAGGTGCGTGCCCGGCTCGGCGTGCACCGGCATGTCGAGGATGTCTGCACGCCCGGCGCGATCGCGGTCGTCGTGGCCCACTACGAGGTCGATCCGGCGGTCTCGTCGCGGCTGCTGCGCGACGACGTCGTGCATCTGCCCGTGCTGCTGCGTCCGGACCGGGCCGAGGTCGGACCGCTGATCGTGCCGGGCACCGGCCCGTGCCTGCGGTGCCTGGCCGCGCATCGCCGCGACCGGGACGCCGCGTGGCCCCTCGTCGCCGCCCAGTTGCTGACCGCTCCCTGTCCGCCGTTGGACCCGCTGCTCGTGGGCGAGGCGGCTGTCATCGCGGCTCAGCAGGTCAGCTGCGAGGACGCGCCGACGGACCGGATCGTGACGCTCCAGCGGGGGTCCGCCCGGCGGTCCTGGCGCGTGCCGGACGTTCATCCAGAGTGCGGATGCCGATCTCCTGCAGGAAACGGGACTGCTGCCGCGGCGAGCGTCCCAGCCCCGACGCCCACGACAGCGACAGCGTACGCGCGGCGCGCGTGATGCCGACGTACGCCAGTCGCCGCTCCTCGTCGATCTCCTCGAAGGAGCGGGCGTAGGCGATCGGCAGCAGTCCCTCGGCCAGCCCGACCAGGTGCACGTGATCCCACTCGAGGCCCTTCGCCGCATGCAGCGTCGCGAACGTGACGGTCGCGCGGGCGGGTTCGTGCTGGTCCCTCGCCCGCGCCATCAGCCGATCGGTGAACACGCGCAGCGTGGTCCCCTCCGGCTGCTCGTCCGCGAGGCTCAGCAGCGCCCGGCGCGCCTCCCATGCCTCGCGCAGCGCGCCGCCCGCCGGCGGCGGCTCGTCGGTCAGGCCGAGGGAGCGGAGCACGTCCCGTACGCTGTCGCGGAAGCCGCGCTCCTGCGGGGCGACCGACGCGCCGCGCAGGGCGACGACGGCCTGGCGCACCTCGGGCAGGTCGAAGAACCGGACCCCGCCGAGAACGGTCACCGGGATGCCCGCGAGCGCGAACGCGGTGCCGAGCTCGGCGGACTGCGCGTGGGCGCGGTACAGCACGGCGACGCGGCTCGGGTCCGCGCCGGAGTCCAGCTGCGCCCGTACCGCGCGCGCGACGCCCGCCGCCTCGTGCGCGTCGTCGTCGTAGCGCACGAGCGTCGGCACCGGGTCGTCGGGGCTCGCCCGGCCGGTGAGCTCGAGCGCGCCCGGCCGTCCGCGCATGAGCGCGTTCGCGACCCGCAGCACCGGCTGGGCGCTGCGATGGTTGCGTTCGAGGCGCACGGTCCGCGCCTCCGGGAAGCGCGACTCGAACCGCAGCAGGAACGACGCGTCGGCACCGGCGAACGTGTAGACGGTCTGATTGGCGTCGCCGACCACGCACACGTCCCGCCGGTCCCCCAGCCACAGCTCGAGCAGCCGGTACTGCACCGGGGACACGTCCTGGAACTCGTCGACGGTGAAGTGCCGGTACTGCTCCCGCACCGCCTGCGCCACCCGCGGCTCGGCCTCGATCATGCCCGCGCAGGCCAGCAGCACGTCCTCGAAGTCGATCTGGTGGCGTTGGTCCTTCACCTGCTCGTACGCCCGCTGCAGGTCCACGACGGCGCCCAGATCCAATCGGCCGACCGGATCCGGGCGCTCCCGCGCATAGTCGTCGATGCTGCGCAGCGTCACCTTGCGCCATTCGATGCCGCCGGCGACATCGCGCAGCGTCGCGGCATCCGGGTTCAGCCCCAGCGAGCTCGCGGCCTGCGCCAGCAGGCGCACCTTGCCGTCCACGATGGTGGGGGCGGGGACGCCGGCCACGATCGGCCAGAAGTGGCCCAGCTGGGCGAGCGCGGCCGCGTGGAAGGTGCGGGCGGCGACGCGCTCGACGCCCAGCGCCCGCAGCCGGCCGCGCATCTCGCCGGCCGCCTTCGCGGTGAACGTGACCGCCATCACCCGCTCCGGGGAGAAGGCGCCCGTGGCCACGCCGTGGGCGATGCGACGCGTGATGACCCGCGTCTTGCCGGTGCCGGCGCCGGCGAGCACACGCAGCGGGCCGCGCAGCACGGTGGCCGCCTCGCGCTGCGCGTCGTCGAGATCGTCGAGGACGTCGTCGGTCACGGCGTCTCCGCGAGCCAGTCGCGGATCATGCGGAACGCGATCGAGGCCGATCCCGGCAGGGTGACGTCGCCCTCGCCGGCCTGCGCCGCCGCGATCTCGGCGCGGGTGAACCAGCGCACCTCGGCGATCTCCTCGCCGTCCGCCCGCGCCGTCTCGGCGTCGGTGACCGCACGGAAGCCCAGCATGAGGGAGCGCGGGTAGGGCCACGGCTGCGAGCCCTGGTACACCGGGTCCCGCACGACGACCCCTGCCTCCTCGAACACCTCGCGGCGCACGGCGTCCTCCAGCGATTCGCCGGCCTCGGCGAACCCCGCGAAGCAGGAGTACCGCCCGGCCGGCCATGCGGCGTTCGATCCCAGCAGGATGCGGTCGCCGGCGGCGTCGGTGATGGCGACGATCACGGCGGGGTCGGTGCGCGGGAAGTGCGTGCGGCCGCACGAGGGGCAGTGCCGAGACCAGCCGGCCTGCGCGACGAGCGTCTCCGCGCCGCACGCGGCGCAGAACGGCGCGTCGCGCAGCCACCGGCCGAGGCTGACCGCCGTGAGCGCGCGGTCCAGGTCCTCGGGCGTCAGCGCGGCGGCGCACTCGCGCAGGGACCGCCATCCCGCCGGGGCCGGGGGGGACGCCGCCGCCGCGAGAAGGGCGGTGCCGGCGCGGTCGACGCCGAGGAACGCCCAGGCCGTCGCGTCCGCGGACGCCGCCGGCGTCGCCCAGCGCAGCGCACCGGCGGCGTCCACCGGGACGGCGTCGCCGCAAACCTGCAGCACGCGGGTGCCCGGATCCGCGCGAAGGGCGTCGACGAGATCGGGTTCCAGGCGCCGGTGGGCCGCGCGGTCCGGCGCAGCCGGCGGTGTGTCCGGGCATGCCGCAGCAGTCACCGAAACCTCCTCGACGGGCGTGGCGCAGGCTGAGCGCGACCCTGTCCCGCCTACCCTGGGGGCATGCCACGCTCGCCACTCACTCTAGCCGCGGCGGCGACAGCGGCCGTGCCCGACGCGACCGTCGTCCGCACCCGAGCGTTCGGCGGCGAGGGCGACGGCCATTACGACTCGGCGCTCGTCGACCTCGCCGATGGCACGCGGCTCGTGGTGCGCGCCGCCACCGACGCGGAGGCCGACCGCGCGCTGCGGACCGAGCTGCGCATCCTCGGCTCGCTGACGGACGGCATCCGCTCGGTCCTCCCGTTCGCCGTGCCGCGGGTGCACGGGTCCAGCACGCTGCGCGACGCGACCGCGGGAGTGGTCGACTTCCTCGACGGCTACCGGGTGCGCACCGCCGACCTTCCGCCGGGACCGGCGGCCGCCGCGATCGGCCGGGCGTTGGCTGCGGTGCACGATCTGCCGGTCGCGCTGGCCCGTGAGGCCGGGTTGCCGCTGGACACGCCGGAACGGGTCCGCGGGCGCCTGGTCCGGCTGGTCGAGCGTGCCGGCGCGACCGACCGCGTCCCCGCCGGGCTCATCGCCCGCTGGCGTGCGGCCCTCGACGACACCGCGCTGTGGCGGTTCGAGACGACCGTCGTGCTCGGCGGCTCCGATGCCGACCGCTTCCTGTTCACGGACGATGAGGAGGGCCCGCAGCTGACCGGGGTCCTCGGCTGGGAGGGGCTGGCCGTGGGAGACCCGGCCACGGACCTCTCCTGGCTCGTCTCGGCGCCAGGCGCCGCGGGGGCGGTGCTCGACGGGTATGCCGCGCAGACGGCGCGTGCGGTCGACCCGCTCCTGCTGGACCGCGCACGCCTGCACGCCGAGCTCGAGTTCGCGGCGTGGCTCGTGCACGGCGTCGACGAGGGCGACGAGGCCGTGATCGCCGACGCCACGACGTTGCTGGCCACGCTCGCGGACGACACGCGCGGCACCGACCTGCTGCCCCCCGACGACTCGCACGTCGCCGCGGCGGTGGAGCTGCTGGACCGGGTGCCGGTCGCGCTCGGCGACCCGGTGGACACCTCGATGCGGACCGACACCTACGATCCGGCCGCGCTCGCCGCATACCTCGCGGACGAGCAGTCCGCGGAGCCGGGCGCCACGGTCCCGGTGGACCTGGGCGGCTGGGCGTCCTACACCGGATCCGACCCGTCGTCGCCGATCGGCGAGGCGGAGGACGTCGACGAGGCCCACCGCGCCTCCCGCAGCGCCCTGCGACGCTGGACCGACGGCGGCCTCACGCCCGGATGACCGTGCCGTCGGCGACGTAGAACAGCGCGACGTCGATCCGGTCGGCGGGGATGCCGTGGCGCGCATGGTAGGCCTGCCGGTAGAGCTCCAGCTGCACCAGCCGCTCCTCGCGCTCGGCCGCCGTACGCGGGCTGCGCCCGGTCTTCCAGTCGACGATCTCGATGCGGTCTGCGCGTGCGTACACGGCGTCCAGCTTGCAGATGACCAGGTGCTCACGTCCGTCCAGGCCGGTGTGCCGGAAGTCGATCTCGGTCTCGACCTCGAGCGGCGCGAGCGGCGCCCACTCCGACGCCTCGAAGTTCGCCCGCAGCCGTTCCAGCTCGACCGGCTCCGCGTCGGACTCGGCCTCCCAGAGCGTGTCATCCGCCGACCGGGCGGTGCCCGCCAGGCCTGAGCGCCGCTCGACCCAGGCATGGAACAGCGTGCCCACGCGCGTCTGCCGGTACGGTCGCTCCGGCATCGGCCGCGCGAGCCGGGCGACGGCGCCGTCGTAGTCGGCGAGGAACTCCTTGTAACGGGACGCCGGGATGCGTGCGGGCGCCGACGCCGCGGGCACCCCGGCCGCCCGCTCGGCCAGCAGCAGCGCCAGGTCGGGGTCGGGGACCGCGGCGGGCCCCGTCTGCGCTGCGCGCACGGTCGCGACCGCTGTCTCGACGACGCGGCGCCGGGCGCCGAGCGGGTCGAGCGGCCAGGACAGCATCCGTCCGCGCCCGTCGAAGGGGTTCTCGCCCGGGTCGAGGACGGGCAGCGGGATGCCGAGGGCGTCGGCCGTCTCGACGAGGTACGGGCTCACGTCGCGCGGCGTGCGACCGCCGGCCCACGCGGACGCCGTCAGCAGCAGCCGTTCGCGCGCCCGCGTGATCGCGACGTAGGCGAGCCGGCGCTCCTCCTCCTGCGCACGGTCGCGGTTGCGCTCCTTGTAGGCGTCGATGGCGTCGCGCATCTCCTGCTGGGTGGTCGCCGCCGCGTGGTCGAGGGCGGGCAGCCATGCCGCGTCGCCGCGGAACGGCGTGGGCAGCACACCGAACGACAGCCATCCTTTCGCGTCGCGGGTCGCCGCCGGCAGCTCGTCCGCCACGAGCCGGACGACGGCGACGGCATCCCATTCCAGGCCTTTCGAGCCGTGGATCGTCAGCAGCTGCACGACGTCCGGCTCGGGCGACTCGGTCCGGGGCGCGAACTCGTCGATCTCCTCCGCGTGGTCGAGCCAGGCCAGCAGGCTCGGCAGGGTGCCGCGTTCGTCGGCGGCGAGGAATCCCGCGACCTCGTCGACGAAGGCCCGCAGCTGGGCCGCGGCGACCCGTGACGGCCCGCGGGTCTCGTTCGCGGCGAGCTCGACGTCCAGGCGCAGCTCGGCCGCTGCGAGGCGCACCAGCTCGGGGATCGGCACGCCGACCGCGCGCCGCAGGCCCGCGAACACCCCGGCCGCCTCGCGCAGCCGGGCGAGGCCTTCCGCGCTGAAGCCGGCAGCCGCGATCCGGCCGTCCGCGGAGCGGGTGAGCGCGTCCAGCGCGTCGATCAGGGACGCCGGCTCGGTGCCCGAGCCGCCGGTGAGCGCCCGGGCCAGCCACCGGAGCGCGCTCAGGTCGGGCAGCCCGATCTCCCAGCGGGGCCCCGCCAGCAGCCGGATCAGCGCGGAGCCGGCGCCCGGGTCGGCGATCACCCGCAGCGCGCTGACCACGTCGACGACCTCCGGCGTGGTCAGCAGCCCACCCAGCCCCAGCACACGATGCGGCACGCCGGCGCGGCCGAGCGCCTCGGCGAAGCGCTCCATGTGCCGTTTGCTGCGCAGCAGCACGGCGCCGGTGGTCGCGGCGGGCGCGCGAGCGGCCCGCACGGCGCGGAACCATTCGGCGACGCGGGCGGCCTCGGCGTCCACGTCGCGCGCCACGGCGATCTCGACCGTGCCGGCCGGTGCGTCCGGGCGCGCGGCGAGCTCTCCTACCGGCACCGGCGAGGTGGCGGCCAGCGGTGAGCGCACGGCGCCCGCGGCGGTCAGGACGTCGCGCGCGTTGCGCCAGCTGACCATGAGCGAGAACCGCGACGAGCCGCCGCCGGGCGCGAAGGCCGCGTCGAACCCGCCGAGATTGCCGGCGCTCGCGCCGCGCCAGCCGTAGATGGACTGGTGGGGGTCGCCGACCGCCATCACGGGCATGCCGGCGAACACCCCGGCCAGCAGGTCGGTCTGCACGACGGAGGTGTCCTGGTACTCGTCCAGCAGCACGACGCGGTGACGGTCGCGCAGACCGCCTGCCACGACCGGGTCGGACCGGACCGCGGCGAGAGCCCCCGCGACCTGGTCGGAGAAGTCGACGAGGCCGGCTCGGCGCTTGCGCCGGTCGTACTCCCGCGCGAACGCGGTCAGCAGCGGCAGCGCCGCCACGCGGTCGGCGGCGCCTGCCACCGCGCCGAGCACGGGGAACCGCTTGTTCGTGGACGGCAGCTCCCGCACCGCGGCGAACCGAGCGCTGAACCGGTCGACCGCGTCGAGGTCGGCGAGGTTGTCGGCGCTGTCTCGGGCGATGCGCAGGGCCGCGTCCACGAGCTGGCGCACCGACTCGGTGCGCAGCTCCAGCCGCGCGTCGTCGGAGTCGAGCACGACGCGGCGCATCAGCAGCCAGGCCGCGGACTCGCTGAGCACCTGCGCCTCCGGGTCGCGGCCGAGCCGCACCGTGTTCTCGCGCAGGATGCCGTCGGCGAACGCGTTGTACGTCGACACGACGGGCCGCTCGAGCAGATCGTCGGCCGTCGCCGCCGGCATCGGCCGCCCCAGCGCCTCGAGCGCCCGGCGGCGGGCGGTCTCGTCGCCGGCGCGCTCGGCCTGCCCGAACACGACGAGCGCCCCGCGGGCGTGCAGCGCGTCCAGATCGGCCACGAGGCCCGCGCGTTCGAAGTCGGCCAGGCGGGCGAGGCGTCGGGCGATGCGCTCGGCCAGCTCGCCCGCGGCCTTCCGCGTGAAGGTGAGCCCGAGGATCTCCTCCCGACGCGCCAGGCCGTTGGCGACCAGCCAGACGACGCGGCCGGCCATCGTCTCGGTCTTGCCGCTGCCGGCGCCGGCGACCACGAGGGCGGGCGCGAGCGGCGCCTCGATGACGGCGGCCTGCTCGGGGGTCGGCGGGAACTGGCCGAGCGCGGCCGCGAGCGCCGCGGCGGACACGATCACGACGCGCTCACCGCCCCGACGGTGTGGATGCGGCACAGCCCGTGCGTGTGCTCGTCCCGGCAGTGCGCCTCCACCGGGGCGAGGAAGCTGGTCCCGGCCATGACGGTCGCGGCGTCCCGTACCCGGTCGAGGAACCCCTCGACCTGAACCGGCGTGAACGGCTGCTGTCGCGGCTCGGCGTGCGCGGTCCTCCCGGGCCGCAGCACCACCAGCTTCGCCCCCCCGCCGGGAAGGCCCGCGGTCTCCGGCAGCGCACCGGCGAGGTGAGCCACCTGGTATGCCGCGAGCTGCGGATGCTCCACGACGCCGGCATCCGTCGTCGGCTCGTACCGTCCGGTCTTCAGATCGACGATGACGATCTCGCCGGACGGCGTCTGCTCGACGCGGTCGATGTAGCCGCTGAGGATCGCGCTGCCGGCGGCCAGCGGCACCGGGACCTCGAAGTGCGGCTCGGCCTCGCGGAGCACGGTGCCCTCGGCCGCGCTGCGGCGCAGGTAGCCGTGCAGCTGCGCGATCATCGCCCGCGCCCGACGCCGTTCCGCCAGGGCGCGCCACGGCGCGTCGAACTCGAGCTCGCCCCAGCGGTCCTCGACGACCTGCCAGAGTGCCTGCTCGTCGACGACGCCGGTCTCGAGCGCCGCGTGCACGAGCGTGCCCAGGCCCGCCGCGACGGTGCCGGCGTCGCCGCCGAGCTCGCCGATCACCCAGTCGAGCTCGCACTGCGCGATCTGGTGCAGCTTCGAAGGCGAGACGCGCACGGGCGCCGCCTCGGGGTCGTGCGCGGGACCCGTCGCGCTGGGTCCCGCGACGCCGTACCACTGCTCCGGGGCCGCGCCCGGCACCCCCGCCGCCGCGAGCAGGGCGAGCTGACCGGCGGCGTGGG
>NZ_JASGEL010000048.1:0-22628 GCF_047606385.1 Microbacterium sp. | reverse complement strand
GACCGGCGCCGGCGCCGCGTGCCGGTGCCCCGGACGGCGCGGCGCGCGACGGTGGACCCGCTGCCCGCTCCACCGCTCGGTCGTCACATCGCGGACCCCCTCGCCGAGCATCGCGGCCGACATCGCGGTCAGCGCGGTGACGACGCCCGCGCTGACCATGAGCCACGGCTGGGTTCCGAAGATCTGCGCGCCGTCCCCGATCATCAGGCCCCACGACGGGTAGGGCGGGTTCGTGCCGAAACCGAGGTAGGCGGCGCCGGTCACCAGCAGCAGGGCCATGCCGATGAGCATGGACCCCTGCACCAGCACGGCGCTGCTGATGCGCGGGAGGACGTGGCGCCAGAGGACCATCCACTGCGGCAGGCCCGCCACGCCGGCCGCCTCGATGAAGGCCTCCTGCCGGAACGAGAGCGCGGTCGCGCGGATGACGCGCATGAGCACGCCGGACATGAGCACGCCGATGCACAGCATCGCGATCCACATGACGTCCTGGAAGACCGTCAGGATGACCAGCAGCATCACCATCCCGGGGAGGGACAGGAGGATGTCGCTCAGGGCCATGATCACCGCATCCGCCTGGCGCCCGGCGTAGCCGGCGACCATGCCGAGCAGGACGCCGACGACCAGCGCGGCGATCACCACGAGGGACGTGTACAGCACGGTGGGCCCGGTCCCCACCAGCAGGCGGCTGAAGGTGTCGCGGCCGAGCTGGTCGGTGCCGAGCAGGTGCGCCCACGACGGCCCCTGCATGGATGCCGCCAGGTCGCCGGAGAGCGGGTCGTACGGCGCGATGCACGGGCCGACGACCGCGACGACGAGGACGAGCAGGAGGAAGACGAGCGAGCCGAAGGCGAGCGGTCGCCGGGCGGCGAGCTGGAGGACGACGGGACGGGCCCGCCGGGCGGCGCTGCGGGGGCTGCTGGCGATGACGCCGGTGGCGTCGGGGATGGGGGCGGTCATGCTTTCACTCGCACCTTCGGGTTGATGGCCGCGTAGACCAGGTCGAGGACCAGGTTGACCACGATCACGATCAGGCAGATGTAGATCGCCGCGGCGACGATGACCGGCAGATCCCGGTTGAGCGTGGCACGGATCGCGATGGAGCCGAGCCCGGGGAGCCCGAAGACGCTCTCCACGAGGACCGCGCTGCTGATGACGGTGACGAACTGTCCGCCGATCATGGCGATCGTGGGTATCGCGGCCGTCTTGGCGACGTGACCGAACAGGATCCGGCGCCGGGAGTACCCCTGCACCCGCAGCGCGTCGACGAACTCGCGCGACAGCGTGTCGTCGATGCTGTCCCGGCTCTGGCGGGAGATGCCGGCGATGCCGCCGATGCACAGGGCGGCGACCGGCAGCACCAGGCTGCGCAGCCACGCGACCGGGTCGTCGTCGAACGAGGTGAACCCGGTCGCGGGGAACCACCGCAGCTGGACGCCGAAGATGTTGCTGAACACGAGCGCGATCCAGAACGTGGGCAGCGCCATCCCCAGCAGGGCGACGATGTCGAGGGAGCGTGAGAGCGCGCCGCCGCGCACCGCCGCGAAGGTCCCCAGCGTGATCCCGATGAGGCTGGAGATCAGCACCGCGCCGAGGGCGAGGGGGACGCTGACGGCCAGACCCTTGTTCAGCTGCACCGTCACCGCCTGCGGCGTGACCGTCGAGGTGCCGAGGTCGCCGTGCAGGGCTGCGGTCACCCACTCCAGGTAGCGCTGCCAGAGCGGCAGGTCGAGGTGCAGCTGGGCGCGAAGGGCCTCGAGCTGCGCCTCGCTGGCGTTGGGCCCGAGGATCGCCTGCGCCGCGTCGCCCGGGATGAGCGAGACCAGCACGAAGATCAACGCGGAAACCACCAAGAGCAGGACGACTCCCATGATCAGTCGTCTCAGGACGATCTTCCACATCCGGCTTCACTCCATCGTGTCGAAATCGGGGTGGCCCATCCCGGCCTCACGGCCGGGATGGGCCGGTCGTCTCAGGACGACTTTGACACCGCGAGGTCTGCGGTGGGGGCGACGATGTTCGGCTGCGGCACCGTGTAGGTGTCCGAGGGCAGCACGACGTCCTCGGATGCGAGGTCGATCGTCTGGATGGTGGCGAGCGGGACGCTGAACGAGATCTCGTTGAGGTACTCGTCGAGCTCCTCGAGCGCCGCGGCGAACGCGTCGGAGTCGGCCGCGGAGGCCGCCTCCTGCACGAGCTCGGTGACCTTCGGGTCCTCGACGCCCGTGGGGTTCAGGAGGGTCCCCGGCTGCACGATCGACTGGGTGACGAGCGTGTAGAGGTCGCTGGCGAACATCGGGTAGATCACGGCATCGTACTCGCCGCTGTTGATGTCGTTCAGGATGCTCTGGAAGTTGCCGGTGCCCACCGTCAGCTCGACCGTGATGCCGGCGCTGGCCAGCGCGTCGGTGACCGCCTGGCCGAGCAGGCCGCCGGCGTCGACCGTTCCGGCGCTGTACAGCGTGAACGTCACCCCGTCGGCATAGCCGGCCGACGCCAGCAGGCTCTTGACCTGGTCGAGATCGTAGGGGTACGAGTCGTCGAGGTCCGAGACGTAGCCGACCTGGCCGGTCGGTGCGGTCTGCTCCTGCGCGACGGCGTAGCCGGAATAGAAGTTCTGCACGAGCGAGTCGCGGTCGATGGCGAGGTTGATCGCCTTGCGGACGTCCGCCGAGGCGAGCGGCCCGCTGGTCGTGTTCAGGAACTGCACCGAGGACCAGGTCGTGTATCCGGTGATCGTCTGCTGCCCCTCGATCGCGCTGGCGCCGACCTGGGCGAGCGGCATCTGCTGCGCGATGTCGACCTGACCGCTCTTCAGCGCGGACAGTCGTGCGTTCGCGTCGGCGAGGATCTGGATCTTGACCTCATCGAATTTGATCGCGTCCTGCTCGAAGTACGAGTCGTTGGCGGTGAACGCCACCGTGGAGCCGGAGACGGTGTCGGCGGCGTCGAGGGAGTACTGTCCCGCGCCGTCGGAGGCGGTCTCCAGCGAGTCCGGGTCGGCGACGCCGTTCGGCCCGATGAGCAGGCCGAAACCGTAGTACTGGGTCAGCGACTCCACGGCGTTCGGGAACGGCTCGGAGTAGGTGATGCGCACCGTGTCGTCGTCGACGGCCTCGACGCTGGCGATCTTGCCGACCGACAGGGCGTTCGAGTTGGGCGTGTCGAGGAAGTACTGCAGCGACGCCGCGGCGGTCTGCGCGGTCAGCTCGCCTCCCTGCTGGAAGGTGACGCCGTCACGGATCGTGAACTCGAACACGGTGTTGCCGGTTCCGACATATCCCCAGTCGGTGGCGAGATCGGGCAGGTAGCTGCCGTCGTTCGCCTTGTAGATCACCGGGTCGTACGCGAAGGCGACGACGTTGCTGACCGGGGTGAGGACGGGGTTCAGGCTCGTCGGGGCGGCCTGGCTGGCGATCGTGAGCAGCTCGGATCGGCCCGAGGTGCTCGTCGAGCCCGAGCTGGACCCCGAGCAGGCGGAGAGCGCGATCGCGACGACGGCGAGCGCAGCGCCGGCCGCGACGCGGACGGATTTCTTCACAGGTGACTCCTTTGTCTGTTTTCTTGATGGGAGGGGCGGTGTGGGTCTTCGACGGGTGTCCCGCCGGCGTCCCTCAGGCGGGGGCGCCGGGGGCTCCCGGCGGGGGCGGCGGGGTCGGGGCGTGCGGGTCGCGCAGCCGGATGACGTTGCCCTCCGGGTCGGCGACGAACGCGGACATGCCGCTGGGACCCGGGTGCGCCGGCATCAGCACCGTCGCCCCCGCGGTCTCCAGCCTGGACAGGGTCGCGTCGAGGTCGTCGACGTCCACCTGGACGCCGGCCAGACCCCGCAGCAGCGCGGCGTCGAGCGGGTGCGCGACGCGGTCGCGACCGGTCGAGCCGGTGCGGTGCAGGAGCTCGAGCGTCCAGCCGGCGTCGGAGCCGAGCACGACGCCTTCGAGCTGATAGGGCTCGAGGCCGAAGCGCCCGGCCGTGGTCAGGCCGAAGCTGTCGCCGTACCAGGCGGCAGCGGCGTCCAGGTCGTCGACCGAGAGCGTGAAGCCCGTCAGGGCGGACGTGGTCATGTCAGTTCTCCTCCAGGGGTGAGCGTGCGGGGTCGTCGAGCGCGGGCAGCCAGGGGCCGGAGCCCCAGACCAGGTCGGCCTCCCATTCCGGGCGCCGGAGCGGGAGGGAGGAGAGCTGCGCGAAGCGGCTGCGGAAGAACACCAGCGGATGCGGATGGTCCTTCGCCTCCAGCGCCTCCACCCGGCCGAGGGCGATCAGGTGGTCTCCGGCGAGGTGGACGGCGTCGAGGCGGCAGTCGATCCAGGCGATCGCGCCGTGAAGACGGGGCGCGTCGGTCGCACCGCGCGTCCACTCGACGCCGGCGAAGCGGTCGGTGATGCCGGGCCGGCCGAAGCGCAGGCACAGCTCGTCCTGGTCGCTGCCGAGCACGTTGACGGTGAACGCACCGCTGGCGGCCACCCGCGCCCAGCTCGCCGACTGCACCGAGGGAGAGATCGCGACCAGCGGAGGATCCAGCGAGACGGAGAAGAACGACTGGCAGGTGAACCCCGCCGGCTGCGCTCCCGCGCCCGTGACGATCGTCACGCCACTCGCGAACGCGCTCAGCGTCGCTCGGAACTCGGCGGCCGTGAAGGCCGCCTCGGGAGTGCTCATCGTCATACCGGCAGCCGGGAGATGTTGCCGTCCTGGCCCAGCAGCACCTTGCCGTAGACCTCGCGGCCGACCTGCCAGCTCACCGCACCGTGGCGGGAGGTGGTGCTCACATCGCGCCACGCCCGTTCGAAGGGGCTGGACGAGGCGAACGCGCCGGAGCCGACGGCGGTCATGATGATGTCGATCGCCTCGGTGATGTTCTTCACGATCCAGCCCGCCTCGCCGCGGATGCGCGCGCGCTCCAGCAGCGGCAGCTCCTCCCCGGCCGCCTCGACCTCGTCGAGCGCCGTCGTGGCGCGGAGCAGGTGCAGCCGCGCGGTGTCGATGCGCAGCGCGGCCTCGGCGAGGTCGTTCTGGAACGACGTCGAGGTCGCGGCCGGCTGATAGATCGTGCCGTTGACGGCCTTCCGCTCGCCGTACTCGATCGCGCGGTCCAGGGCGCCCTGGGCGATGCCGATGGGGATGGCGCAGGGGCCGATCGAGAGGATCGGGTTGGCCGGCGGCGGCCCGGCGAGCAGCTCGACCCGGTAGTCGGGGACGAAGACGTCGGCGGCCACGACGGTGTCGCTCTCGGTGCCGCGCATCCCCGCCGCATCCCAGGTGCGCTCGATCGTGACGTCGCTCACGGGCACGAGCGCCTTCGCGATCGGCCCGGGACCGTCGGGGCCGTCGCCCTCGCCGGGGACGGCGAAGAACAGCGACACCCAGTCGGCGTGGGCCGAGCCCGAGACCGAGAACCAGCGCCCGGAGACGCGGTAGCCGCCGTCGACCTTCTTCGCGTCCCGCGAGGGCGTGCCGCTGCCCGCGATCCTCACATCGGGGCCGTTCGCGAACAGCTCGGCCTTCATCCGCTCCGGCAGGTGCGCGGCATTGCCGACGCCCCCGGAGTACACGCCGATGACCCAGGCCGTCGACGCGTCGCCGGCGGCGAGGATGGAGAGGATCTCGTTGCGGGTGCGTCCGCTGACGGCGTAGCCGCCGTACTCCTTGGGCGCGTTGTAGCGGAAGAAGCCCGCCTGCCGGAGGTCCTCGATCGTCTCGTCGGCGATCCGGCCCGTCTCCTCCATCTCGGCGGCGCGCTCGCGGAGGACGGGGACGAGTGCCTGGGCGCGGGAGACGAGCTCCTCGTGCGTGGGGATGTCGGTGGCGATGGTGCTCATGGTGCTCCTGTCGATTCGGAAGAGGACGGTCGTCGTGGCGCTCAGATCGGCTGCAGGCCGTCGGGGTAGTCGGGGCTCTCCCCGACGGGGATGATGTGGCCGCCGATGCCGCGGCTGACGGCGTGGAGGAATCCCTCGGGATGCAGGACCTTCGCGGTCGTGCGCAGGGCGTCCAGGTCCAGGAGTGCGACCATCGCCGAGCCGCTGTCGTACTCGCGCCAGCCGACGACGTAGACGTCGTCGGCGAAACGGTAGTGCGTGATCAGGTGGCAGTCGGCTCGCCCCGGCGTTCCCGTCGTGGAGACGTTGTGACCGACGAACTTCTGCGAGTTGATGTAGATGTGCTCGTACAGGTTCTTCGGGCTGTAGCGGTACAGGTGTCGACGCCCGATGAGATCCCGGGTCGGAGCGGGGGCGTCGCCGGTCTGCTCGACGCCGTGGATGCGCGCCGCCGTGAACTCGTGGCGGATCTCCGGACCGCGCGACCACGTCTCCTCGGGGTGGAAGCGCTCCTGATGGATCACGAGCGCCCATCCCGTGGCGGGAGCGACGACGACGGTCACCGCCTCCTGGGCTCGGACGAACTCCGTGAAGTCGACGTCGATGAAGAACGTGCCCGGGGCGGCCTCGACGACGTCCACCGGATCGTCGCCCGAGCCGGCCCAGTCGCGACCGTCGGCCTGCCAGGCGGCCGTCCGTTCCCCGACCTCCAGCAGGAGACGACCGCCCCCCTCGAGCCGCAGGTCGAGGGCGGTCCCGGCGAGCGCGTCCGTGGACGGCAGCCGGAACGTCGCCAACGATTCCATGGGGGCCGGCGGAGTGGGGGGCATGCGTCATCTCCTTCGATGGTGCGGAACGGCATTCCGGGTCTGGAATACGATTCTGACCAGCCCGGAGGCCATCCGTTCATCGAGGATCGACATCGCTGGTATGGCGCCGCCCGTCACGGCGTGCGCCCGACAGCCCGTCCGCGGTTCCCGCGTACGCCTCAGGCGACCAGGTCATACCGCGCTCTGCCGCCGAGGCGCGGTGAGCGGTCTGGGTCGAGCCATGGCGGCGGGACGAACCATACGTTCGCACGGACGCCCGGTCCGTCGAGGCGGATCTCCCACCCGTCGTCGTGGATGCGGTGGTGACAGGCTGTGCAGAGGAGGACGCCGTTGCGGAGGTCGGTGGTGCCCTGGTCCCGTTTCCACCAGTCGATGTGGTGGACCACGGTCATGCCCGGCGGTGCGCCGCAGAACGAGCACCCGCCGTCCCGCTCGACCAATGCGAGCTTCTGCGCGCCGGTGAACAGGCGCTTGGCGCGCCCCCAGTCGAGCACCTCACTGTCTCCGCCGAGGACGCAGGGGATGATGTGCGCGTCGACAGCCAGCCGCCGGGCCGTGCCTGCCCCGATCGAGGCAATGACGCCGTCGATCGTCGCCGTGCCGGTTCCGGATTCCAGGTCGTCCAGGCTCATCCGGACCACCACCGTGGTCTGAGGCCCGGTGGGCACGCTCGTGCACCCGATCGCATGCCGGCACAGGTCGGCCAACGCATCGGCCCGGATCTGGCCGACCGTGCGACCGTCCTCCGCCGCCAGCTCCGGCACCGCGGCAGACCCACCGGCCGCGGCCGACCGCTCACGTGTCGCACGGCTCCGGACAGCGGCCTCACGGCGACGCAGCACCCCGGTCACGATGCCTTCGATCGCGGCGGCGACCGGCGCCCCGGTCACCGGGTCGAGTCTCCCGTTGATCACGAACATGCCCGCACGATCCTGGTGGATCGACAGGGTGCGTTGTCCCCGCCGCTCCTGATCCCGAGGCTCTGTGCCGTCGGGGTCGAGGTGTGCTTCGGCACGCAGCAACAGCTTCTGCAACTGGTCGATCGACAGCCCCGGTGCCGCATCCACCAGACGCCGCTCCATCGCCGCCATCGCGACCGCATCCGCCCGCAACGCGACCCGGTCCAGGAGCGAGATGATGGCCCCGGCCGCGAGCGTGCCGATCGTGGCGGCCTGAACGGCAGCGGCCACACCGGGATGCCGCGCCGGCCGTTCCTCCCCGCTCAACGCCAACCGCGGCGCGGTGGCCTCGCCGACGCTGATCGCCCGCGCCGCCTCGGCCGGACTCGTCCCGGTCACGGTCGAGATCATCGCGGTGGGAGAGCGGAAGCCGTTCTTGCGCGCCAGCGAATCCTTGCCCAGCTCCGTACGGGACTGCCGGGAGATCTCCGCCGCCACCGGCAGGTACGCGGCGTCCACCGCGCGCCGCAGCAGACCGAATGCCTCATTGAGCGCTACCAGCTCGCCCGACCCCAGGCCCGCGACGGTGCCCGCAGGGCACAGCGCCCGCACGGCGTCCAGCGCCGTCGCCGCGGTCGCGAGGAGATCGTTCATGCGAACAATTCTACGAGTGACCACCGACATGAGTGGGAACAGATGTACGACCTGTGGATAAGCCCACGGGATGTCAGAGACCGTCCGTGGGCGATCGACCACCGATCTGGTCGAGGTGTGCGCCGCCGGCCTGGCCGGACTCAGCCGAGCACCGACCCCCCGCCGTCCACCACGAGGTTGACGCCCGTGATCCACGAGGCCTCGTCCGAGGCGAGGAAGATCGCCGCGTTGACGATGTCCGACGGCTGACCGACCCGGCGCATCGGGATCCGGTCCCAGGTCTCCTTCAGCGGCGCGGGCGGCGCGTCGACCAGGAACTGCGTGGCCTCGGTCACGATGAAGCCCGGGGAGATGCAGACGGCGCGGATGCCGAACGGACCGCCCTCGACGGCGAGCTGCTGGGTGAGGTTGATGACCCCGCCCTTCGCCGCACCGTGCACGTTCTGCGGGATGAACTCCACCCCGCGGATCCCGGCGATCGAGCCGATGTTGATGATCACCCCGCCGTCGCGCTTGAGATGCTCCCACGCGTGATGGACCGCGTAGAAGACGATGTTCAGCTCGAGGTTGATGTTCTTCTGCCAGTCCGCGACCGGCAGCTCGTCGATCGTCTTGAACGGCGCCTGCCATCCGGCGTTGTTGTAGAGGATGTCGATGCCGCCGTACGTCGCCACGGCATCCTCGATCCATCTCGCGACCTGCTCCGGATCGCCGGCGTCGACCGGCCCGAAGCCGGTGATCTCGCCGCCGGCCTCCCGCACCAGTCGGACGGTCTCTTCGAGCGCTTCGGCATTCAGATCGCAGCCGACGACCTTCGCCCCCTCGGCCGCGAACTGCTTCGCCGCCTGGCGTCCCATGCCCGCGCCGATCCCCGTGATCAGGGCGACCTTGCCCTCAAGACGACCCATGTGCTTCTCCTTCTGTCATGCGCGCACCTCCGTGATGCGCGGCGGATCCGGATGCCGCCGCGACGCGGCTCGGACGCGGGCGCAGCACCAGCCACCCGGCCCAGGCCAACGCCACGGCGACGCTGACGACGATCGCGAACGGCAGCGGGTTCGCTTCGCCCGCGATCTCCACGAGCGGGGAGACGATCCCCGCTCCGACGAACTGCACGGCGCCGATCACCGCGAGCGCGGATCCCGCCACGTGCCGCAGCCCCTGCAGCGCGTAGGTCGTGGCGGGCCCGAAGACCAGCCCGACGCTGCAGGCGATCAGGAACAGGGCGGGCAGCATGGTCACCGCGCTCACCGTGCCGGTGAGGACGGTGACGAGCACGACCAGCGCCCCGGCGCCCTCGACCGCGAGACCCAGCGCGATGATCGACCGGTCCCGCCAGGGTCCCGACAGCCGCGCGGTCACCAGCCCCGAGATGATCAGTCCGGCCCCGTTGACGCCGAACACGATCGAATAGGCCAGCGCCGACAGCCCCAGCACCGACTGGATGAGGAACGCGGACGCCGCGATGTAGGCGAACTGGCCGGCGAAGGCGAACCAGATGACCGTCGCCCCGCCGACGTAGGTGCGTGAGCGCAGCGCGGTCGCGGTGTTGCGCGGCAGCGCACGCAGCGCGCCGGCGACGCGGCGGTGGACGGGCAGGCTCTCGGGCACCAGGACCGCGACGAGCAGGAAGCAGACGGCGGAGAGCACCGCCAGCCCGACGTAGATCGCGCGCCAGCCCCAGAGCGCCATGACCGCGACGCCGAAGATCGGGCTGAGCACGGGCCCCAGCCCGGTCAGAGTGCCCAGCAGCGCGAACGAGCGCGTGAGCACGGACCCCTCCGCGAGATCCGACAGCACCGCGCGCGTGATCACCATGCCGAACGAGGCGCCCAGCCCCATCGCGGCGCAGCAGGCGATCAGCACGACGAGGTTCGGCGCGAATGCGGCACCGACCCCGGCGACCGCCATCACGGCGCTGCCGATGAGCAGGGGCACGCGGCGTCCGATGCCGTCCGAGAGGGGGCCGGTGACCAGCTGGCCGAGGGCCATCCCGAGGGTGAAGCCGGTGAGGGCGAGCTGCACCTGGCCGTTCCCGGCGTTCAGGTCGTCGGCCATCGTGGGCAGCGCCGGCAGGTACGCGTCGGTGCCGAACGGGCCCATCATGGTCAGCGCGCCGAGCGCGATCAGCAGCGGCACGCCGACGGCGGAGGCGCGGGATCCGGACGATGCCATGTCAGTCCGCGGCCACGGGCGCGAGCGGGCGGGTCATCGTCGGTCTCCTCCATCGTCGGCGCGCGGCATGCGCGTCCTCCACGTTAGGGACGGGCCACGGCCCGTGGAACGGCCCAGCGGGGATACCTGTCATCGTCCGGAGTCGCGGGACGGCGGCGGTCGATAGCATGTGGTCATGGCCAGCGGCGGTTATGACCTCAATCTCCTCATCCCGTTGCGCGCCCTGCTCGAGGAGGCGAACGTCACCCGCGCCGGCCAGCGCGTGCAGCTCGGCCAGTCGTCGATGAGCTCGGCGCTGTCCCGGCTGCGGGTCGTGTTCAACGACGAGCTGCTGGTGCGCGTCGGCCGCGACTACGAGCTGACGCCGTTCGCCCGGCTGCTGCTGCCGCAGGTGCAGGCCACCGTCCCCCTGCTGGAGCGGGTGCTCTCGAACGACCCCGAGCCCGATCCGGCCGCCGCCGTGCGCACGCTCACCCTCATGATCACCGACTACGGCATCATGCGGCTGCGCGGAGCGATCGCGACCGTGCTGGCCGAGGCGCCCGGCATCCAGGTCGAGCTGCTGCCGCTTCCGGAGCGCCCCATGGAGAGCGAGCGCGACCTCGTCACCAACGACTTCGTCGTGACCGTCCCGGGCATCGGGATCGACGGCCCGCACGAGGCCCTGCTGGAGGACGAGTACGCGTGCCTGGTGGATGCCGCCAATCCCGCGCTGCGCGACGGCGTCCTGTCGTTCGACGACTTCGTCGCGCTCCCCCAGGCGGTCGCCCAGTTCGGGCGGCTGCATTTCACCCCCGCCGACAGACGCCTGCGCGAGCTGGGAATCGACCGGCGGGAGCCCCGGGTGACGACCTCGTCGTTCCTCCCCCTGCCCTCGGTGGTGGCGGGAACCGACCTCGTCGCGGTCGTGCCGCGGGTGCTCGCCGAGCAGCTCGGCCCGGTCACCGGGACGGTCGCGGTGGACGCGCCCTTCGGCTCGGTGGAGATCGCGTTGAAGCTGTGGTGGCATCCGAGCCACGACGCGGATCCGGTTCACGTGTGGTTCCGTGAGCGCTTGACCGCGGCGCTGGCGACGGAGCTGGCGGCGGCGGCCTGAGTCTGCCTCAAACGACCCGCAGTCGGGGCGATGGGAGCCATCGCGCATCACCTGTTCCGCGCTCCCCGCCGCCCGCCTAGCGTCGGTGTGACACGCAGCGAAGACGCTGCACCGTCCAGGAGCGCTTACCGCAATGACCCTCCCCTCCGTCCTCGTCATCGGCCCCGAGCTCGCCGGGGCCCCCGTGGCCCGCGCTCTCGTGCGCCGCGGCTGGGAGGTCGTCCTCGCCGACCCTGCCGGCACGCCCGCCGATGTCGAGCTGGCGACCCGGATGCGCGAGGACGGCGTGGAGCTGCGGCTGGGCACCACGCTGCTCGGCTGGCTCGATCTCGACACGCACGTGGAGGCGGAGCTCTCGGACGGGCGCGTCGAGAACTTCGATCTCATCGTGGACGCGGACCCGGCGTCCACGATGCCGGCGGGGGCGCGCATCGTCGCGCTGCCGGCCGACACCGCGGACCCGGTCGGGTGGGCCGACGTGCTGCCGGTGCCGGGATCTCCCGGTCGGTGACCGCGCCTCAGCGGGCGGGCTCGGCGAACTCCACCCGTTCGGCGACGGTGCGGAGGATCCCGAGCAGCCATCGCACCGCCGGGTCGTCCGAGCGGGACGGGTGCCAGAACACCGACTCGACCAGCACCGGCAACGGCACCGGGATGCGGACGACGGCGAGCTCGAGCTCGTCGCCGTACCGCTCGGCCAGCCGCGCCGGGACGAACCCGAACATGTCGGTGCCCGAGACCGTGAACGGCACCGGCAGGAAGCCCGGCACGGTGCGGGCGACCTGCGGGCGGATGCCGGCGGCGGCGAGCGTGTCGTCGGCGAACATGACGACGCCCTCGGCGAGGGAGACCCGCACGTACGGCAGCTCGGCGAGGTCGGCGGCGGTCAGCATCCCGCCTCCCGCCCTCGGGTGCCCGCGCCGGACGATGCACACCATCTCGTCGGAGAACAGCGACTGGCGCTTCCCGGGCACGCCGTGGGCCGCCGAGGCGACCACGACGTCGTCGCGCAGCAGATCGACGGGGCCGATCGCGCCCAGCGGGCCGAACTCGATCGAGACGCCGGGCGCCTCCTCCTCGAGCACCGCCAGCAGCGGCGCGGTCATCACGGCGAGCGCGTAGTCGGACGCCGACAGCCGGAACTGCCGGTCGCTGGTGCGGGGGTCGAACGACGGCCGCACGTCCAGCGTCCGGCCGATCTCGAGCATCGCCTCGTGCACGATCGGCACCAGCGCCGCCGCACGCGGGGTGAGCTCGCTGGTGCGGCCGCTGCGCACGAGCAACGGGTCGCCGAGGAGCTTGCGCAGTTTCGCGACCGCGCCGCTGACGGCGGGCTGGGTCAGCCCGATCGCCTCCCCGGCGCGCGTCAGGTTGCGCTCGGTGAGGATGGCGTCGAGCACGACGATGAGGTTGACGTCGACGCCCCGCAGATCCGACATGATTCGCTCCTTCGCGCCCCGGTTCACGATACCGGGGCGCGAAGCAGCTCAGAGCCGGTCGGGGCCGTAGGTGCGGCGGGGACCGGACCTCAAGCGGTCGCGCAGATAGGCGGCTCGCGCCGCATCCCTGCCTCGCACAACCTCAGCGATCCGCACAACCTCAGCCGGAATCCCCCACCGCAACGGAGGTTGCGCGAATCGCTGAGGTTTCGCGATTGGCGGGCGCTTGCCGGCGGCGTCATGCGGGCTGCGCGGCCTCAGAGCCGGTCGGGGCCGTAGGTGCGACGAGCCGGCGGGGCGGTGTAGCCGGGGCTCACCGTCTCGACGATGCGGTTCTCGATCGTGCCGAGGCCCTCGACCGTCATGGTGACCACGTCGCCGACCTGCAGCGGCGGGATCACCAGCTCGCCGCCGGCGCGGGACCAGCGCTCGGAGAGAGCGCCCTGCGACGCGGTGCCCGTGGCCAGCACGTCGCCCGCGCCGACCCAGGCGTCGCGTGAGGCGTGCACGAGCATCTCCTCGAACGACCACGACATGTTGCGCAGGTTGTCGGTGCCGACGACCTCGCCGTTGATCGCGACGGACATGTCGAGCGCGTAGCGGTCGCCCTCGCGGTACTGCTCGAGCTCGTCGGGCGTCGTGAGCCACGGGCCGAGGGTGTTCGCGAAGTCCTTGCCCTTCGAGGGTCCCAGGCCCACGCTCATCTCCCGGCCCTGGATGTCGCGCGCGCTCCAGTCGTTGAAGATGCAGAAGCCGGCGATGTGCTCCGCGGCCTCCTCGATCGGCACGTCGCGGACGGTGTCCTTGACGATCATCGCGACCTCGAGCTCGAAGTCGAGCTTCTGCGTGAACGGCGGCATCGGGATGTCCGCGCCGGTGGGCAGCACGGACCACGGGTTCATGAACAGGAACCGCGGCGCCTCGTACCAGGCGGGCGGCACGCTGCCGTCGCCGCCCTCGGTCTTCTTCATCCCCGCGATGTGGGCCTCGAACACGAGGAAGTCGCGCATCGCGCGCGGCTGCACCGGCACCGCGAAGACGGCGTCCTCGATCGGCAGCTTCTGGTAGCGGCCGCCGCGCACGTCGAGGTCGCGCCGCACGTCCTCCGGCAGGTGCAGCAGGTCGAGGATCTCCGGGTCGCCCGGCACGTCCTGCAGCTTGCCGTGCTGCACGCGGCCGGTGTGCTCGATGCCGTTGGGGCCGATGTAGCGCG
The DNA here is from genome assembly GCF_047606385.1 of Microbacterium sp. Taxonomy (GTDB): domain Bacteria; phylum Actinomycetota; class Actinomycetes; order Actinomycetales; family Microbacteriaceae; genus Microbacterium. The sequence continues at coordinate 8,503 of NZ_JASGEL010000048.1, read as the reverse complement.
CGTACTGCGCCATCTCAGAAGTCCAGCGTCTCGTAGAAGTCGCGCTGACGGGTCTCCAGGGCGGGGATCGCCTGGCCGAGCGCCCACTTCTCGAAGTGCGGGTAGGTGCCGTGCGCCTTGAAGGCGTCCTCGTCGGCGTACACCTCGAAGATCCGGAAGATGTTCGGCTCCTCGGGGCTCTGGTACGCCTGGTAGTAGATGTTGCCGGGCTCCTCCCGCGAGGCCGGCGACAGCTGCTCGAGCGCGCTGCGCACGGTCTCCTCCTCGCCGGGCTTGGCGATCCAGGTGGCACTGCAGATGAAAGCCATGGGGTTTTCCTTTCTCAACGTCGTCGTCGGGGACACGGCCCCACTCGACCGTACGGGCGCGGGATGCCGAGAGCCACCGCCGTGCGGCGATGCCTGCTATCAACGGGGGCTCAGACGCCGACCGTCTCCCAGTGGTTGCGGTTGAGGGTGGCGGGATCGTGCGTCAGGTAGCGGGCGAACCGCCCCTCGGGGTCGCGGTCGGCGATGATCCGTTGCAGTCGGGCGAAGCTCTCCTCCGACATGAAACGCACCTGACGGTTGGTGAAATCGCTGTCGCCCAGGTACTGACCGGCGGTCACGGGCTCGGCGTGCGCGAAGACCTCGGCCATCCACGCCCGGTTGCGCTCCTCCTCGGCCGGATCGTCGTAGACGGTGTACGCGTTGATGATCGCCTCGGTCTGCAGCGACAACGCCATGTCGGGCAGCTCCCGGCGCATCGGGGCGTTGCTCATCCAGATGGCGAAGCCCTTCTCGGTCGGGTTGTCGGTGAACAGCGGTCGGATGGCCGCCACCGCGCGCGCGATCCCCTCCGGGGTGTTCTCCGCGTCGATCCAGGCGTTGTCGGCGAGGTACTGCGCGTGCTCCGGGTTCTGGAGCTCCTGCTGAGCACGCTGCTGCGCGAGGGTCGACTCGGCGGCGTCCTGCACGAAGATCGCCCGCTCCAACGCCGGGTTCTCGTTGAACGGCGCGAGCGCCGCCCGTGCCGCCGCCGCGTCGTCCACGAGGGCGACGCCGGTGACCAGGAAGACCCGGCGCTCGGTGCCGTCGGGCAGCGGCACCGGCGTGGAGATCGCGACGATCTCGACATCGGTCGAGATGCGATGGTGCGCCTCCCAGAGCCACGTCATGACCTCCGAGAAGTCCTCGAGCTCGAACGCCTGCACGGTGTGACCGAGGAAGCCGAACGTCGGGCGGGTGCGGATGTGGAACCGCACGACGACGCCCGGGTACGAGGGTCCGGCGCCCCGCGCGGCCCAGTACAGGTCGCTGTTCTGCTCGGCATCCGCGCGGACCAGCTCACCGTCGGCGGTGACCACGTCGACCGCGACGACCGACTCCGCCGCCCAGCCCCAGCCGCGCTGGTTCCAACCCTGTCCACCCTGCAGCAGGAAACCGCCGATGCCCACCGACGGGCAGTGGCCGCCGTTGAAGAACCGGCCCCGCTCCTCCAGGTAGGGCGAGAGCTCGTCGCCGCCCTTGGTGGCAGGGCCGGCCGAGACGATCCCGGTCCCCTCGTCGTAGCTGATGTCGGTGAGCGCGCCGAGGTCCAGCAGCAGGCCGCCGTCGCGGACGCTCCACGCCGCCCACGCGTGACCGCCGGAACGGACCGCGATGGTCCAGCCCTGCTCGCGGGCGAAGCGGACTGCCTCCTGCACGTCCCGCTCGTCCGCGGCGAAGAGCACCGCCGCGGGGCGGCGAGCGGGACGGCGGCCGTTGAAGATCCTGCCGAGGACCGCCTCCTCGAAGTCGTCGTCCTGCGGCACCACCAGGCGTCCGGTGAAGCGGGGGGCAGCGTGAGTCATCGTTCTTCCTTCTCCTCATCTCGATCGGCGAGCTCCTCGTCCCTGTCGACGAGCGCGATGCGCGCCCGGCGCCGCTCGGCCTGCACCCGAGGGTCGGGGCTGAGGGTCGCGGCGAGCAGGCGTCGGGTGTAGTCCTGCGTCGGGTGGAGCACGAGCTCCGGCGCCGGCGCCGTCTCGACCAGGCGGCCGCGGTTCAGCACGGCGATCCGGTGCGAGACCGATCGCACGACGTCGATGTTGTGCCCGATGAACAGGTAGCTCTGTCCGAACTCCCGCTGCAGCTCCCGCAGGAGGTCGAGGATCTGCGCCTGCACGGACAGGTCCAGCGCACTGGTCGCCTCGTCGCAGACCACGAGCCGGGGCCGGGTGATCAGCGCGCGGGCGATCGCGATGCGTTGGCGCTGCCCGCCGGAGAACTGCGCGGGGTACAGATCCTTCGCGGATGCCGGCAGCCCCACCCGGTCGAGCATGAGCCGCACCCGTTCGGCGACCTCCGCTGCGCGCACCGATCGGACCCGCAGCGGCTCGGCGACGAGGTCGCCGACGCGCAACGCCGGGTTGAGCGAGCTGTACGGGTCTTGGAACACCATCTGCATCCGGCCGTCGAGCCGACGGGAACCGCGGGCGAGCTCCTCGTCCTCGAAGCGGACGGCTCCGCCGGAGGTCGGGAGCAGCCCGACGAGCGCCCGGCCCAGGGTGGTCTTGCCCGACCCGGACTCGCCGATGAGGCCGAGCGTCTCGCCGCGGGCGATGTCGAGGTCGATGTCGTAGAGGATGCGGGTGCGCGACCGGCGCGTGCCGAGCTCGACGCTCAGGCCCCGCACCGACAGCAGGGAGCCGGTCATCGCGCACCTCCTTCCGCCGGCACGGGCCCGTCCGCGGCCGGCGTCTCGGCGAGTCGACGCGCCTTCTCGATGAGCATCGCCGTGTACGGGTCCCGCGGGTGGTCGTAGAGCCGCGCATAGGGTCCCTCCTCCACGACCCGGCCGCCTCGCATCACCAGCGCGCGATCGCAGAGCGCGGCGACGACGCCCCAGTCGTGGGTCACGATGAAGATCGACATCCGCAGCCGCTCGCGCAGCTCGCGCAGGAGGTCGAGGATCTCCGCCTGGACCGTGACGTCCAGGGCGGTGGTCGGCTCGTCCGCGATCAGCAGCGCGGGATCGGCCACGAGCGCGCGGGCGATGGACACGCGCTGCGCCATGCCGCCGGAGATCTGATGCGGGTAGAGCCGCGCGACGCGCTCGGGGTCGGCGATCTGCACGAGGCGCAGGAGCTCCAGCGCACGCTTCTCGGCATCCGCCCGGGAGCTGCCGCGGTGCAGCCGCACGCTGTCGCGGAGGATCGCGCCGACCCTCATCGTCGGATCGAGGGCGACCATCGGCTCCTGCGAGATGTAGGCGATGCCGGTGCCGCGCAGGCGCCGCATCTCGCGGTCGTCGAGCACGGCGAGGTCGGTGCCGCGGAACAGGATCTCGCCGCCCGTGATCTCGCCGCCGCCGCGAAGCAGGCCCAGCACGGCGCGCGCCACCGTCGTCTTGCCCGAGCCGGATTCGCCGACGATGCCGAGGATCGACCCGGCGGGCAGTTCGAAGTCGACCCCGTCCACCGCCGTCCGCCCGCGATAGGCGACGCTCAGACCGCTCACCCGCAGCAGCGGCAGGGTCGCATCTCCCGCGGCGAGCCCGCGGACGGGGCGGGCGGCGACGTGCGCGCGGCGCCGGACCGGCTGCGCCCACGCCTCGACCGAGACGTCGCGGATCGCGTCGCCGAGCACGCTGAGGCATCCGATCGTGAGGGCCAGCACGCCACCGGCGGCGACGAGCATCCACGCGTTCGCGCGCAGCACGGTCGTGGCCTCGGCGATCATCGATCCCCAGGAGGGCTCGGGCGGAGTGACCCCGAAGCCGAGGTAGGCCAGGCCGGCGGTGAACAGCAGCGACATGGCGGCGACGATGGTCCCCTGCACCAGGATGGGACCCAGCGAACGCGGGACGATGTGCCGGAAGATGATCGCGATCGACGACACGCCCGACACCCTCGCCGCATCCACGAAGAGCTCGTGGCGGACGGCGATCGCACTGCCGCGCACGTTGCGCAGCACCGGCGGGATCATCAGCAGGCCCAGCACCATGTTCGCGAGCAGGAACTGCCCGCCGAACACCGCCAGGACCACCAGGATGATGACCATCACCGGCATCGCCTGCGCCAGGTCGACCACGCGCATGCAGAGCTGATCGAAGCGGCCGCCGAGGAATCCGCAGCTGACCCCGAGCGGGATGCTGATCGCCAGCGCCACGACGACCACGATGAGGCTCGCGGTCAGAGAGGGGATCCCGCCCCACATCAGCCGGCTCAGCACGTCGCGGCCGAGCTGGTCCGTGCCCAGCCAGTGCGCCGCGGACGGCGCCTGCATCGTGTTCGTCAGGTCGTTCGCGTACGGATCCTGCGGGGCGAGCCAGGGCGCGCCGTAGCAGGCGACGAGGATCACGGCGAAGACCACCAGCGCGATCACGGCGTCGGGACGGCGCAGCAGGCGCAGGGCGATGCCCCGCTGCACGGGACGCGGCGCGACGATCGCCGCGGTGCTGTCGGGGGCGCTCATCGCGGCACTCTCACTTTCGGGTCGAGCCAGGCGTAGAGGACGTCGACGACCAGGTTCACGACGATGACGATCACGCAGTAGGTCAGCACGATGCCCTGGATCAGCGGCAGGTCGTGCCCCACCGCGGCGGTGACCGCGGCACCTCCGAGGCCGGGCATCGCGAAGACGTTCTCGACGAGCACGGTGCCGCCGAGCAGACCCGTGAAGAACACGCCGATGCCCGTCACGATCGGGATCGCCGCATTGCGCAGCCCGTGCCGCCAGACGATCCGCCGCTCGGACCAGCCGTCCGCGCGGAGCGAGTCGATGAAGTCGCGTCCGAGCGTCTCGCGCATGGCGTCGCGCGTCTGCTTCGCGATGAGGGTCACCCCGCCGACGGCGAGGGTCACGACCGGCAGCACCAGCGACCGCGCCCACAGCTCCGGCGACTTGGCGAACGCGACGTATCCCGTCGCGGGGAGCAGGCCGAGCCAGACCGAGAAGACCGCGACCAGGACGATGCCGACCCAGAAGTTCGGCAGCGCGATGCCGAGGACCGCCACGCCGTCGGTCACCCCGGAACCGACCCGGCCGCGCGTCGCGCTCACGGTGCCCAGCACGATGCCGATGACGGCGCAGACGACGGTCGCGCCGATCGCCAGCGACAGGGTCACCGGCAGGCGGGATGCGATCAGCTCGGTGACCGGCTGGCGCGACACCAGCGAGTCGCCCAGGTCGCCGCGCAGAGCGTTGCCGAGCCACTGCAGATACTGCAGCCACAACGGCTGGTTGAGACCGAGCGACTCCCGGAGGGCGTCGACCTGCGCCTGCGTCGCGGTCGCACCGAGGATCGTCCGCGCCGCGTCGCCCGGCGCGAGCGCGACGAGGACGAACGTGATGAGCGAGGCGGCCAGCAGCAGCGGGATCGCCCAGATCAGACGCACGGCGATGAGCCTCAGCATCGCCGCCGCCTCGTCGTCACTGTTCTGCTCACGGATGTCCTCGCATTCAACGTCGTCGGTGTCTGCTTCTCGCGCAACGGGCCGGGGCCATGGCTGCCATTCCCGGTCTGGCGTTGCTCCCCGGCCAAGGCTATATTACAGTCACTGAAAATGAAATGCGGCAAGGGTGCCGCGTCAGGAGGTAGCAGTCCACATGCAGTCAGCCATCCGAACACCACGCCGACGGTCCGCCCTTCGGCTCCTCGCCGCAGTCGCCGCGGGCGGTCTCATCGCGACCGCCCTGGCCGCGTGCAGCGGCGGGAGCGGCAGCGACACCACACAGCAGACCCTGACGATCGGCATGGCCCAGACGGCCAACAACATGGATCCGCACACCGCGAGCCCGGCCGCATACGTCTTCCCGGCGTACGCGACGCCCATCTACCTCGCTCCGGACGGCGATCTCGTCCCGGACCTCGCCACCGAGTGGGGCTACACCGACGACCAGAACACGACGTTCGAGTTCACGCTTCGCGACGGCGTGACCTTCTCGGACGGCGACACGCTGGACGCCGACGCCGTCGTGGCATCGCTCGAGCGCTTCCTCGACCTGGAGGGCAACCAGAACCTCGCCTCCGCGGGCCCCGTCTCGGCGATCACGGCCGTCGACGACGACACCGTGCGGATCAGCTACAGCGAGCCGTTCCCGAACGCGGCGCTCTCCCTGACCCAGGACTACAACTTCGGCTTCATCATCAGCCCCACCGGCCTGGCCGATCCCGACAGCCTGATGACGGAGTCGCACGGTGCCGGACAGTACGTGCTGGACGCGTCCCAGACCGTCATCGACAGCGTCTACACCTTCACGCCGAACGCGAACTACTGGAACCCCGACGCGGTCAAGTTCAGCGAGGTCGTCCTCAAGCCGACGACCGATCCCGCGGCCCAGCTCGCCGCGCTGGAGAGCGGCGAGATCGACTACGCCATGAACATGAGCGCGATCAACGTCGCCTCAGCCGTCAGCGCCGGCTTCGTCAACGCCTCCGGCGCCGGCCAGATCTGGTACCTCATGCTGCAGGCCCGGGACGCCGCGCCGCTGTCCGACAGCCGGGTGCGCGAGGCGATCTCGCTCGCGATCGACCGTGACGCGATCGTGTCCTCCGTGTTCCAGGATCTGGGCGAGCCGCTGAGCTCGAACGTCGCACCCGGTCAGCTCGGCTCGTACCAGACGGAGGTCACCGCCCAGGACATCGCGCAGGCGAAGGAGCTGCTCGCGGAGGCCGGCTACGCCGACGGGTTCACGCTCACGGCGCTCGACACCGACGCGCTCGACGCGAACTCCGCTTTCGCCGTCGCACTGCAGGGCCAGCTCGCCCAGGTCGGCATCACCCTGAACCTCGACGTCGCCTCCGGCTCGTTCGACACGTTCCTCGGCAGCCTGTTCGCCGGCACCGACCAGACGACGGCGTTCCCCCTGCAGAACATCAACCTGTACAGCCAGTACCTGCTGAACCTCACCGCCGGCTCCATCGCGAACCTCGCGGGCAGCACGGACGACGCGGTGAGCGCCGCGGTCGCGGAGACGGCGATGTCCGACGAGGACACCCAGGACGCCGCCTACACCGACCTCGCCAAAGCGCTCGACGACGCGCTCTGGAACGTGCCGGTCGCGCTGGCGTACACGAACCACCCCCACGTGGCCAGCCTGGAGAACTTCGCCGAGACGAGCGTACAGATGACGCCCGACGGGTTCGCGCCCGACGCGAGCCTGTCCTGGCAGTTCGCCGCGAGCTGACGCCGGGCATCCACCCCGGTCGGGGGGGCGGCGAGGGGGCGGCGCCCGCCCGACCCCCGAACGAGGAGAATCACAGAGATGAGCACGCCCACCCCCACGGCCCCGACGACCGCCGAGCTCGCCGCGCGAGCCCGCGCCCTCGTCCCGCTGCTGCAGGAGCACGCCGCCGCGGTCGACGAGACCGGCCGGATCGACCCGTCGGTCATCGCCGCGATCCGCGAGGCGGGCCTGCTGCGCCTGACCACGCCGAAGCGCTACGGCGGCTACGAGATCGGATTCCGCGACCTGATCGAGATCGGCAGCATCCTCGCGGAGGGCTGCGGCTCGACCGGCTGGGTCACGGGCTACGCCAACACCGCGAAGTGGACCGTGGGGCTGTGCAACGCGCAGCTGCAGGACGACGTCTTCGCCGACCCGGACGTGATCATCTCCGGCAGCAGCAAACCGTCGTTCGACGTCGAGACGGTCGAGGGGGGCTACATCATCTCGGGCACCTGGCCGTCGCTGTCCGGCGTGCCGCACTCCGGCTGGGTCGGCGTGTTCTTCGGCCTGACGGGCGAGCCCGGGCAGCCGCCGCGGATCCTCGAGGCCCGCATCCCCACGAACGAGGTGACGATCAGTCACACCTGGAACGTCATCGGCATGCGCGGCACCGGGTCCGAGTCGGTCACCGCCGACCGCGTGTTCGTGCCGGAGCACCGCACGATCGACGCGAGCACGTTCCGCAGCAACGACTTCCACAACTATCCGACGCCGTACGACGAGCCGCTCTACCGCAGCGCCGTGCACCCGGTCCTCTCGGTCGTGATCGGCATCACCCCCCTCGGACTCGCGCAGGCCGCTCTGGACCTGGTGGTCGAGAACGCGAAGACCCGTCCGCTGGGCGGCACGACCTATGATCCGCAGAGCGAATCGGTCTCGGTGCAGAACGAGATCGCCGAGGCGGCCGCCCTGGTCGACTCGGCGCGGCTGCACCTGTACCGGGCCGGAGCGGACATCGACGACTGGGCGGCGCGGGGCGAGGTGATGCCGCCGGAGATCCGTGCGCGCGTGCGCGCGGACACCGGCTTCGCGGTCACCGCGGCATGCGCCGCGATCGATCGCCTGCTGACGGCGGTGGGCTCGGGCGCCTTCTCCACGTCCAACCCGCTGCAGCGGCTGTGGCGCGACGCGAACGTGGCCGCCCGTCACGGCGCCGCGAACTGGATGCTGAACCGCGAGCTCTACGGGAAGGTGCTGCTCGGCGTGGACGCCTCGTTCAACCGGCTGACCGTCTGATCCCTCGACACGCCAGGGCCGGGCGCCCCCCCGGGGGGGCGGGCCCGGGGGGTGGGGCGCAGAGCGGGGCGCGG
>NZ_JASGEL010000047.1:0-7194 GCF_047606385.1 Microbacterium sp. | reverse complement strand
GCTCAGTGAGCCGCGTCGTACGCCTCGAGCACCGATGCGGGCGCGCGCCGCGGCGCGGCGGCGGCCGAGACCACCCGGCCGGCGTCGATGAACGGCGCCAGCGCCTCGCGCAGCTTCGCCTGGTTGGCGTCGGACAGGTCGATCTCGTAGCTGCGGCGTTCGAGCGAGAACACGATCGTGCCGCCTTCGCCGTTCGTGATGGGCGTGCCATCCAGATCGTCGACGAGTTCGACGGAAACTCTCTTTGCCATGGGTTCCTGCTTTCCGAAAGGTCGATGGGTCGGGTATCGCACGTATTCTCTGCCTCGAGAACACGCACTACTCAGACTAATCGCTTTTCACCGTTCATCGTCGCCGAAATGCGCGTCGTCGTGCATATCTCGTGCATTCCGACAGAGCGGAATACGCGAAGAGACGGTCAGGTATCGGATTCGACCAATTCGGCGCCGGCGCGGACGATCTCGGCGAGCGCGCGTTCGCTCGATTCCGGGTGCACCCCCGCGACCAGATCGGTGAGCACTCGCACCCGACGGCCGGCGGCGAGGGCGTCCAGCGCGGAGGCGCGCACACAGTAGTCCGTCGCGAGCCCGGCGATGTCGATGTCGCGGATGCCGTGCGCATCCAGCAGGTCGTTCGCCGTCCGCCCGTCGTCGCCGACGCCTTCGAACAGCGAATACGCAGGTTTTCCCTGGCCCTTCTTGAGGTGATCGGTCACCCGTGAGGTGTCGAATCCCTCGTCGTATTCCGCGCCGAATGTGCCACCCACGCAGTGCACCGGCCAGGTGTCGATGAAGTCCGGCGAATCGGAGAAATGGCCGCCGTTGTCATTGTCGCCGTCATGCCAATCCCGCGACGCGACGACGAGCTCGTATTCGTCGGCGTGCGCGCTCAGGAATTCGCTGATGCGACGGGCCACGGCATCCCCGCCTGTCACGGCGAGCGCCCCGTGCTCGGTGAAGTCGTTCTGCACGTCGACGAGGAAGAGGGCTCTGGTCATGGCTCGAGGCTACGCTCCCCCTCCGGCGCATAACTCAGGCAGATCGGCCTTCAGGAGCGCCGACCGGCGATACCGCGTCGGTTCTGCCTGAGTTATGCGCACCTCCCGGGCGGGAGAGCCTCGAGGGCCACCAGATGCGCCGGCCCAGGTCGTAGGCCAGCGCCGGCACGAGCAGCGAACGCACGACGAAGGTGTCCAGCAGCACCCCGAACGCGACGATGAACGCGATCTGGGCCAGGAACAGGATGGGGATGACGCCCAGCGCGGCGAACGTGGCGGCGAGCACGAGCCCGGCGGAGGTGATCACGCCGCCGGTCGCGACCAGCCCTCGCAGGATGCCGCGGCGCGTGCCGTGCGCGAGCGACTCCTCTCGCACGCGCGTCATCAGGAAGATGTTGTAGTCGATGCCGAGCGCGACCAGGAACACGAACCCGTACAGCGGCACCGCCGGATCCGCGCCAGGGAAGTCGAGGACGTGGTCGAAGACGAGCGCGCTGACCCCGAGGGCGGCGGCGAACGAGACGATCACCGACCCGATCAGCAGCACCGGCGCGAGGATCGCCCGCAGCAGCAGCATGAGGATGACGAGGATCACCGCGAGCACGAGCGGGATGATCAGGGTCCGGTCCCGGATCGAGGTGTCGTTGGTGTCGATGTCGACGGCGGTCACCCCGCCGACGAGGGCCGTGCCGTCGCCGAGCGCGTCGTCGAGGCTCGTCCGCAGCGCCCGGACCGTGTCCGCCGCCGCGGCCGAGTCGGCCTCGTCGGCGAGGGTCGCCACCAGCAGCACGTCGCCGTCCGACACCGTCGCGGTGGGGGTCTGGCCCGGGACGACGTCGCCGAGAACGGCCTGGCCGTCCTCGACCGTCACCGTCGCCTGTCCGGTGGTGGCGTCGGAGCTGGTGACCGCGACCGCGTCGATGCCGGCGGCGGCGGTGAGCACGGTCGCAGCGCCGGCCAGGTCGTCCTCGGGCACGATGACGTAGACCGGGCTGCCGGAGCCGCCGGGGAAGTGCTCGGCGAGCACCTCCTGTCCGTCGCGGGCGTCGCTGGCGCCCAGCACGAGATCGCTCGTGGCCACACCGTCGGCCTTCAGCTGCAGCACGCCCGCCGCGGCGACCAGCAGCACGACCGTGCACACGATCCACACCGTGCGGGCGTGCCGGGAGATGACGCGCGCCTGACGCGGCCACAGTCCTCTCACCGGCTTCGAGAGGTCGTCGGGGATGCCGACCCCGCCGGTGGTGGGGATGAACGGCCAGAACGCCGCACGCCCCACGAGGGCCAGCAGGGCCGGCAGGAAGGTCAGCGCCGACAGCACCGAGAACGCGATGCCGATCGAGGCGATCGGGCCCAGCGCACGGTTGGTGGCGAGGTCGCTGAGCAGCAGGCACAGCAGACCCGCGATGACCGTGCCGCCCGACGCGAGGATCGGCAGGACCGCCCCGCGCCACGCGGTGAGCGTCGCCGGCCACCGGCCCTGGCCGCTTCCGATCGCCTCGCGGAAGCGTGCGGTGTAGAGGAGGGCGTAGTCGGTCGCCGCGCCGATCACCAGGATGAAGAGGATCCCCTGCACCTGGCCGTTCAGCACGACGATGCCGGCCGCGGCCAGCCACCACACCGTCAGCAGCGCGACGCACAGCGCGAAGGTCGAGGTGACGAGCACGAGGATCGGCAGCAGCGGCGAGCGGTAGACGATCACCAGGATGACGAACACCGCCGCGAGGGCGACGATCAGCAGCAGCCCGTCGATGCCGAGGAACCCCTCCACGAGGTCGGCGGTGAAGCCGGCGGGGCCGGTGACCCATCCCTGCGTGCCGCCGGGCAGCGCATCGGCGAGCGTGGCACGCAGAGCGGTCACGACGGTGTCGATGTCGGCATCCGCCGCGATCGGCACATAGATCTCTGCCGCGTCGCCGTCGTCGCTCGTCACCGGCGGCGAGACGGTGCCGGAGACGCCGTCGATCGCGGCGAGGTCGTCCGCCACGGTCTGCAGTGCGCTCAGCTGCTCCGCGGTGAGCGCGCCGTCGCCGGTGACGACGACGATCGCGGGGATGGCGTCGCTGCCGGTGAAATCCGCGAGGCGGTCGTTGACCTGGGTCGCGTCCGCGCTGGAGGGCAGATAGCTGGACTGGTCGTTCGTGGCGACCTCGTCGACCTTTCCGAAGTACGGGCCCCCGATCGAACCGCCCACCAGCCAGATCAGCACGAGCAGGGCCGGGATGCCGATGCGCAGCCATCGTGACGTCATGTCGCTAGCCTACCTAGCCATGTGCGCACGCATGGCGGGCACATGGGCGCCCTAGGCTGGTGCTACCATGCCCGCCGCGCTTCTCGCCCTCGTCGGCGCGCTCGTGTACGGCGCCGCGGACTTCCTCGGCGGGCTCGCCACGAAGCGGCTGACGGCGCTGCGTGCGGTGGCCGTCGCGGCGGTGACCGGGCTGGTGCTGCTCGCCGTCGTCGCCCCGATCGTCGGCTTCGCGTGGGTTCCCGCCGACATCCTGTGGGGTGCCGTGTCCGGCGTGTTCGGGGTGATGGCCCTGGTGCTGCTGTACGCGTGCCTCGCGGTCGGGCCGATGAGCATCCTCTCGCCGTTGACCGCGGTCGTCTCGGCCATCGCCCCGATGCTGTGGGGGCTCGTCGTCGGTGGCGAGGTTCTCGGCGTGCTCGGGTACGGGGGCCTCCTGGTGGCGGTGATCGCCGTGGTGCTGGTCGGCTTCGTCCCCGAGCGCGACGCGGTGCGCCCGACCCGTCTCGGCCTCGCGATGGCCGTGGGCTCGGGCCTGGCGATCGGCGGGCTGCTCATCTGCCTGGACCAGACCTCATCCGCCGGCGGCCTGCTGCCGCTGGTCGCGAACCGTGTGGTGACCACGCTCGCGACCGGGGCCGCCGTGCTCACGCTCCTGCTCGCGGGGCGTCGCACGGCCGGCCGGCCGCGCCTCTCGCGGCGCGGTGTGCTGCTGGGCATCGGATGCGGCGTGCTCGACGCCGGCGCGAACGTGCTGCTGCTGATCGCGCTGCGCGTCGGCGACCTCTCGGTCGTCTCGGCGCTGACCGCCCTGTACCCGGCCGGGACGATCGCGCTGGCCGCCGTCGTGCTGCGGGAGCGGATCGCCCCGGTGCAGTGGGTGGGACTCGCGCTGGCCCTGACCGCCGGGGTGATGCTGGGCGCCGCGTGAGCCGTCCCGCGACAGCGGCGATTTCGTGCATGTCGATGCCATATATCGCGCGCGGTCGCACGAGATCGTCACGGTCGTGTGACGGCCGTCACCGTCCTGGAGCCACCTGTCAGGATTGAACTGACGACCTTCCCATTACGAGTGGGATGCTCTACCACTGAGCTAAGGTGGCGCATCGCGCGGGCGCAACGCACGATCAACGATCCTACATGGCCGCACAGGACGCCGCGAACCGGCGCGGGCCTCAGTCGCAGGTCAGCCCGTCGTCGGGCACGGTGCCGTCCAGGAAGTACGACACGACCGCGTCGTCGACGCAGGAGTTGCCCTTGTTGAAGCCGGTGTGCCCCTCGCCCACGCGGGTGATGAGCACGCCCGAGGACAGCTGGTCGGCCAGCGACACGGCCCAGTCGTAGGGGGTGGCCGGGTCGCCGGTGGTGCCGATGACCACGATCGGCGCGGCGCCGTCGGCGGAGATCTCCTCCCGCACGCCGGTCGCGGCGTACGGCCACGAGTCGCAGATGTCCACGTCGGAGCTCCAGTACGGCGCGACGGTCGGCGCCTCGGCCGCGAGCTCCGCCGCCGCGGCGGCCTCATCGGCATCCGTCGCATCGTCCGGGTAGTCCATGCAGTTGTAGGCGGTGAACGCCTCGGTCGAGTTGCTCGTGTAGACCCCGTCGGACCGGTCGTAGTAGTAGTCGACCAGCTGGTAGGCGACGTACGGGTCGCCCTTCGCGACGCCGCTGAGCGCCGACGTCAGATACGTCCAGCTGCTCTCGGAGTACAGCGCCGCCACGATCGAGGTCAGCAGCGCGTCGGCGCCGAGCTCACGGCCGTCGGAGTTGGTCAGCGGCGCGGCGTCCACGCTGGCGAGCATCGAGCCGAGCTGGGACATCGCCGTGTCCACGCTGCCGCTGAACGGGCACCCGCTGCCGGCGAGGCAGCTGGCCATGTACGAGCGCAGCGCGGACTCGAAACCGATCCCCTGGGCGGTGGAGACCTCCAGCTCGCTGGTGGACGGGTCGATCGCCCCGTCGAGCACCATCCGCCCCACCCGGTCCGGGAAGAGCTTCGCGTACGTGGCCCCGAGGAAGGTGCCGTAGGAGTAGCCGAGGTAGTTGAGGGTGTCGTCGCCGAGCACGCCGCGCAGCAGATCCATGTCGCGGGCCGCCTGCTCGGTGGTGATGTACTCCAGGATCCCGTCGGAGTTCGCCTGGCAGGCCTGCGCGTACGCCTCGTCGCCGGCGGTGAGATCGGCGTCCCACTCGGCCGAACCACGAGTGCCGGAGGGGATGTCGAACAGGAAGGCGTCCATGTCGCTCGCGTCGAAGCAGGTCACCGCGGTCGACTCCCCCACGCCGCGCGGGTCGAAGCCGACGATGTCGTACGACTGCGGCAGCACGTCGCCGACGGCGTAGCTGAGCGAGTCCGCGATCAGCTCGACCCCGCTCGCGCCGGGTCCGCCGGGGTTGACCAGCAGCGACCCGATCGCGTCGCCGTCGGTGGCCTGCTGCCGGATGACGGCGAGCTCGATGTCGCCGACGCTCGGGTCGTCCCAGTCCAGGGGCGCGGTGATCGTCGCGCACTGGAAGCCGTCGTCGCAGCTCGACCACTGCACGACCTGCTGGTAGTACGGCAGCAGGTCGGCGTCGATGCCGTCGGTGCTCGCCGGGGACGAGGTGGTCGTCGCCGAGTCGTCCGGCACGAACGAGAACAGGCAGCCGGTCAGGGCGAGGGATGCCGCCGCCAGACCGGCAACCACCGCCGCCAGTCGCGCGGTCCGACGGGATGGCAGGTTCATGGCGTCCTCCCGGAAGCGACGGTGATCAGCAGGCTCTCGATGGCCAGCAGGGGTGCGACGTTGCGTTCGAGGTTGCGGCGGGTCAGCGCGAGCTGGTCGAGGACCGCGATCGTGCGCTGCGGCGACCAGCGATCGGCCACCGCGCTCAGCTCCCCCGCGAGCTCGGCGTTGATGAGCCCGTCGGCGCGGCCGTACTGCAGCATCACGACGTCACGGAACAACGACTGCAGATCGGTCAGCGCCCGGTCGATGCCGTCGCGCAGACTCCGCGTCGCGCGACGCTTCTGCTCGTCGGCGAGCGCGTTCAGCTGCGAGCGGACGGCGGGCGGCACGGCAGCGCCCTCGGCGACGCCGACCGTGCGCAGCAGATCGGCGCGCTCGGCCGCGTCGCGCTCGGCGGTCAGCGCCTTCGCGTCGTCGGTCGCGACCTGCACGATGCGGGCGGCGACCTCGACGGCGTCGCCGATCCCGCGGACCGTCAGCACCGATCGCAGCGTCTCGTCACGCCGGGCGCGGGCGTCGGCGTCGGTCGCGAGACGACGGGCCATGCCGATGTGGCGCTGCGCATGGCGCGCCGCCTGCTCGGCCACCTCGGCGTCGGCACCGGTGCGCAACGCGATGAGCCGCGCGACGTCGTCCACCTCCGGCTCGCGCAGCCGCACCGTCCGTACGCGGGAGCGGATGGTGGGCAGCAGATCGGCGTCGCTGGGCGCGCACAGGATCCACACCGTGCGCTCCGGCGGCTCCTCCAGCGCCTTCAAGAGCACGTTCGAGGTGCGCTCGGCCATGCGGTCGGCGTCCTCGACGACGATGACCCGATGCCGGCCGGTCGAGGGCGCGTAATAGGCGCGCTCGACGAGCTGACGGGCCTCCTCGATGCGGATGACGACCTGCTCCGTGCGCAGCGCGGACAGGTCGGGATGCGTGTGGGCGAGCACCTGCCGCATCGCCGCCTCGTCGCCCGGCTCGGCGATGAGCGCCGCCGCGAACGCGTATGCCAGCGTGGACCGTCCCGATCCGGGCGGCCCGGTGATCAGCCAGGCGTGGCTGGATGCCGCGTCGTCGGAGGCTGCGGCCTGCAGCATCCGCACCGCCTCCGGCTGGCCCCACACCTCTCCCCACGGCACCTCGAGCACCGGGCTCTCGGTCGCGGCGGAACTCATGTCTCCCAGACTAACCGGGGCCGTCGACGCCCCCGCATCCGGTTCGCGGATGCGGGG
>NZ_JASGEL010000046.1:0-9474 GCF_047606385.1 Microbacterium sp. | reverse complement strand
CCTGGGCGCGCACGTGTCGGCCGCGCTGGCGGCGCATGCGCGGCTGCGTGCGCTCGACGACGCGGCGCTGGCGGCATCCGCGCTGCTCGTCGCCCCGGATGTGACCGAGGCGCGTCACCACCTGCCCGGCGTCGAGGCACCGGCGGTCATCGAGCTGCGGCAGGGAGGCGGGTTCGGGCGGGTGATCGAGGCGGATCCGGGTCTGGCGGCGCTGGTCGGGGCGTGCGACGGCGACCTGCCGGCGGGGGCGCTGGTCGACGCGATCGCCGAGCTGCTCGACGTGGAGGCGGCCGCGCTGCGCGCCGATCTGCTCCCGCGGGTGCGGGAGCTGCTGTTCACCGGGTTCCTGACCCTGTGTGGATAGGGTCGAAGGCATGCTCAACATGGCCGAGGGTGTCGCGCGCCTGGGCGCACTCGCCGCCTCGCCCGTCGTCGCGACGCTCGCATCGGGGTTCACGCAGGCGGGGTTCGAGCTCGCGATCGTCGGCGGCCCGGTGCGCGACGCGCTGCTCGGCGCCGGCGTCCACGACCTCGACTTCACGACCGACGCGCGGCCCGACGACATCCTGCGGATCGTCACCCCGATCAGCTCCGCGCAGTGGGACATCGGCCGCGCCTTCGGCACGATCGGCGCGCGCGTGCGCGGTGAGACGGTCGAGATCACGACCTATCGCGCCGACAGCTATGACGGCGAGACCCGCAAGCCGACCGTCGCCTTCGGCGAAACCCTGGAAGAAGACCTGGTCAGACGTGACTTCACAGTCAACGCGATGGCGCTGCGGGTGCCCGGGCCGGCGCTGATCGACCCGAACGGCGGCGTCGAGGACCTCGTGCGCGGCGTCCTGCGCACCCCCGCGGACCCCGCGATCAGCTTCGGCGATGATCCGTTGCGGATGCTGCGCGCCGCCCGGTTCGCCTCGCAGCTCGGGTTCGAGGTCGACCCCGCGGTCGTCGATGCGATGACGGCGATGCGGGAGAGCCTCGGGATCGTGAGCCCGGAGCGCATACAGGGCGAGCTGGTCCGGCTGCTGCAGACCGACGACCCGATCCGCGGCATCCGGCTGCTGGTGGACACCGGCCTGATGGCGCAGTTCCTGCCGGAGGTGCCGGAGCTGCGGCTCGAGGTCGACGAGCACCACCACCACAAGGACGTCTACGAGCACTCGCTCACCGTGCTGCGCCAGGCGATCGACCTCGAACACGCGCGGCACCCGGACGCGGCGCCCGACGTGCCCCTGCGCCTGGCCGCGCTGCTGCACGACATCGGCAAGCCCGCCACCCGCCGGCTCGAGCCCGGCGGGGCGGTCACCTTCCATCACCACGACGTGAAGGGGTCCCGGATGGCGCGGGGGCGCCTGCGCGAGCTGCGGTTCGACTCCGCCACGATCGACGCGGTCGCCCTGCTCATCGAGCTCCACCTGCGCTTCTTCGGGTATGCCGAGGGCGCGTGGACGGACTCGGCGGTGCGCCGCTACGTGCGCGACGCCGGGGACGAGCTCGAGCGCCTGCACATCCTCACCCGCGCCGACGTCACCACGCGCAACAGGCGCAAGGCCGCGCGGCTCGCCGCGGCCTACGACGACATCGAGCGGCGTATCGGCGAGCTCGCCGCGCAGGAGGAGCTGGACGGGCTGCGCCCGGAGCTCGACGGCAACCGCATCCAGGAGGTGCTCGGCATCCCGCCCGGCCGTGAGGTCGGCGAGGCCTACCGTTTCCTCATGGAACTGCGGCTGGACGAGGGCATCATCGGGCCGGATGCCGCCGAGGCGCGGCTGCGGGCGTGGTGGGCCGCCCGGGGCTGATCCGCGAGCGGCCCGCGGGGTCAGGCGGCGCCGCGCGTGCTCGCCAGCTCCTGACCGTGCGTCCGGGCGAGGTGCTCGGCGTCGGCCTTGAGCTCGGCGGCGAGGTCGGCGAACTGGTCGAGGGCCGGGTTCACGCCCACGAGGGTGAAGGGCCGCTGCACGACCCGGAGATCGAGCCCCCAGACGTCCTCGAGCACGCGCCGGAGCCACGGCGTCGAGTGGTCCCAGCCCTCGCGGGGGGTTCCGGGGCCGTAGTTCCCGCCCAGGACGGTCACCAGCACGGCGGGCTTTCCCTGCAGGCTGGTGCCGCCGGGGCCGAGGCGCGGATCCGCGTACGCGAGGTCGAACCAGGTCTTGAAGTGCTGCGAGACGCCGAAGTTGTACAGCGGCACGGTGAACAGCAGCGCGTCCGCCTCGATCAGCTCGTCGGCGAGGGCGGTGGCCAGAGCGACCGCGTCGCGCTGCTCGGCGCTGCGCTCGCCGTCCGGGGTGTGCCCCGCGGTGACCGCGTTCGCCCAGGTGCGCGGGGGCACCGGCTCGTCGGCGAGGTCGCGGCGCACGACGGCGTCGCCGGGGTGGGCGGCGAGCCATTCGGCCTCGACCAGATCGCCGAGGGCACGGCTGGCGGAGGTCGGCGGCAGGATGCTGGCATCCAGACGGAACAGGGTCATGGGGGTCCAATCGTGGTCATCGACATAGTCGCTTCTATTTTCATAGCGACTTTGTGGAGTGTAGCACCGGTAGCATGGTCGTCATGCCCGAGGATCACGACCCGCGCGCCTGCGACGCCGCGGTGTCGCTCGCGTTCTCGATCCTGGGCAAGCGCTGGAACGGCATGATCCTGGACGTGCTGGGCAACGGACCGGCGTCGTTCGTGCGGCTCCGGCGCGCGCTCGGCATCAGCGACGCCGTGCTGTCCGATCGGCTGGCGGAGCTGGGGTCGGTCGGTCTCGTCGCGCGCGTCGTGGAGCCGGGGCCGCCGGTGACGGTCAGCTACGCCCTCACCGACGCGGGCCGGGGTCTCACACCGCTGCTGACCGAGTTGGGGCGGTGGGCGACCTCGTCGCTCGAGCCCGGCGGGCACGCCTGAGCCCGTCCGCACTCGACGCCTGTCGCTCGGGGACGGCCGCGCCTACACTGGGCCGCGATCCCCCTCGTCGTCGATCGGAGTCCCGTGTCCTCGCCGTGGTCCGGCCCGCGCGGCGTCAGCCCCGACGCGTCGCGCCTGATCATCGAGCGCGCCCACGAGGAGTTCCTGCGCGGCAACGATCACGACCCGCGCGTGGGCGACGTGCGCGGGATCGTGCGCGACAGCTGGCGGCGCTCGGTCGACAGCCTCGTCGGTCCGGAGGGTCTTCCCTCGCTCGCGCTGACGACGGCACAGCTCGAACGCCTGCGCAGCGAGCATCCGCTGGCGGGAGCCATCGACATGATCCGCCAGCTGCTCGTCCCCGGCGACCCCGAGGAGTCCGGCGTGGTGGTCGCGGTCGGCGACGCCTCCGGCCGCCTGCTGTGGGTGGAGGGCGACCGACGGGTGCGCAGCCTGACCGGCGAGATGGGGTTCGTCCCGGGCGCGGACTGGGCCGAGGACGCGGTGGGCACCTCCGCGCCCGGCACCGCGCTGGCCCTCGACCGCTCGGTGCAGATCCGCGGCGCGGAGCACTTCAACCGGCTCGTGCAGCCGTGGTCGTGCACCGCGGCGCCGGTGCACGATCCGGAGACCCGGCAGGTGCTCGGCGTGATCGACGTGACCGGCGGCGACCAGGCGGTCACGGCGCAGGCGCAGCTGCTGGTGGACGCCACGGCCCGGGCGGTGGAGGGTGAGCTGCTGCTGTCGCGGCTGCGTGCCCGACCGCCGGCGACGACGCGCCCGCGCCGGCGCCCCTCGGAAGCGGTGCGCGCGACCCTGCGGGTGCTGGGCCGTGACCGAGCCCTGCTCGACGTCGTCGAGGACGGCCGCGAGACGGTGACCGAGCTGACCGCCCGCCACGCCGAGCTGATGCTCATGCTCGCCACGCACCGGCAGGGGCTGTCGGCCGAGCGGCTCGGCGAGCTCGTCTACGGCGATCCCGTGCCCGCGCGACCCCCGGGCGCGGCGTCGCCGGGAGGGGGCATGGGCACCGTCACGCTCCGTGCCGAGATGGTCCGGCTGCGGAAGGTGCTCGAGCACCTCGCGCCGTCCCTCGTGCCGCAGTCGCGACCGTACCGCCTCGGCGCCGACCTCGAGACCGACGCGCATCAGATGCTGTCGCTGCTCGATCGCGGCGCGCACCGGGTGGCGCTGGCGGCCTACCGCGGCGACGTGCTCCCCGACTCGCAGGCCCCGGGGGTGGAGGAGTTCCGCGAGAGCGTGCGCGGCGCGCTGCGCGAGGCGCTGATGACCGAGGCGGGCATCGACGTGCTGCTCGCGTTCGCGGACACGGAGGCGGGTGCCGAGGACGCCGAGCTGCTGCGGCTGTGCCTGAGCATGCTCCCGGCGCGCTCGCCGCGTCGCGCCGGGCTCGTCGCCCGCATCGAGCGCCTCGAGACCTGAGCCCCCGGTTTCGCGAGACCGCATCGGGCCGCCGAGACCGTGGTGTCGCCCCACGGTCGCGGCGCGCAGATGAGGTCTCGCGGCGATGCCGGCGATCGCAACGGGATGCAACGTGCCGCGGCCTACCGTGACGGCATCCGGCGCGGCGGGATGCCGCGGATCCATGGACCGTCAAGGGAGACACAACATGACCATCGTCGAAGAGGGCGTCTCGAGCGTCTACGCCGCCCCGGGGCAGCGCGGTTCGGTCGCCGAGTACCGCTCGCGCTACGGCCACTACATCGGCGGCGAGTTCGTCGAGCCCGTCAAGGGCCAGTACTTCGAGAACATCACGCCGGTCACCGGCAAGGCGTTCACCGAGGTCGGCCGGGGCACCATCGAGGACATCGATCGTGCGGTGGATGTCGCATGGCGCGCGTTCGAGTCGTGGAAGAGGACGACCCCGGCCGAGCGCGCCGTCGTGCTCAACCGGATCGCCGACCGCATCGAGGCGAACCTCGAACGGATCGCCGTGGCCGAGACGTGGGAGAACGGCAAGCCGGTGCGCGAGACGCTGGCCGCCGACATCCCGCTCGCCGTCGACCACTTCCGCTACTTCGCCGGCGTGCTGCGGGCGCAGGAGGGCTCGCTCAGCCAGATCGACGAGGACACCGTCGCGTACCACTTCCACGAGCCGCTGGGGGTGGTCGGCCAGATCATCCCGTGGAACTTCCCGATCCTGATGGCGACGTGGAAGCTGGCGCCCGCGCTCGCCGCCGGCAACTGCGTGGTGCTGAAGCCGGCCGAGCAGACCCCGGCGTCCATCCTGTTCCTGTTCGAGATCATCGGCGACCTGCTGCCTGCCGGCGTCGTCAACATCGTCAACGGCTTCGGCATCGAGGCGGGCGCGCCGCTCGCGCAGCACAAGCGCATCCGCAAGGTCGCGTTCACCGGTGAGACCACGACCGGCCGGTTGATCATGCAGTACGCGTCCCAGAACCTCATCCCCGTCACCCTCGAGCTCGGCGGCAAGAGCGCGAACGTCTTCTTCGAGGACGTCGCCCGCGATCGCGACGCGTACTACGACAAGGCGCTGGAGGGCTTCACGTTCTTCGCCCTCAACCAGGGCGAGGTGTGCACCTGTCCGTCGCGCGCGCTGATCCAGCGGTCGATCTACGACGAGTTCCTCGGCGACGGGCTCGACCGGGTCGACAGGATCGTGCAGGGCAACCCGCTGGATCCTGCCACCATGATCGGCGCACAGGCCTCGAACGATCAGCTGGAGAAGATCCTGTCGTACATCGAGATCGGCAAGGCGGGCGGCGCGAGACTGCTCGCCGGCGGCGAGCGCGTCGACCTGGGCGGCGAGCTGAGCGGCGGCTACTACGTCGCGCCCACGGTGTTCGAGGGCACGAACGACATGCGGATCTTCCAGGAGGAGATCTTCGGCCCGGTGGTCTCGGTCACGGCGTTCAGCGACTTCGACGACGCGATCGGCATCGCGAACGATACGCTGTACGGTCTCGGCGCCGGCGTATGGAGCCGCTCCGGCGACATCGCCTATCGTGCCGGTCGCGGCATCGAGGCCGGCCGCGTGTGGACGAACACCTACCACCAGTACCCGGCGCACGCCGCGTTCGGCGGATACAAGCAGTCGGGGATCGGGCGCGAGAACCACCTGAAGATGCTCGACCACTACCAGCAGACCAAGAACCTGCTGGTGTCCTACGCCGAAGGCGCGATGGGCTTCTTCTGATCCACATCCATCCGCCGACCGTGTCCCACTTCGGTGCGGTTGATGTCCCAGTTTGGGGCGGAATGAGCAAGCTATTCCGCCCCAAAGTGGGACATGGTGGAGGGCGTTTGGGGAGGGAGGGAAGGAGGACAGCATGGCCTCGACCGAGGTGTACCGCAGGGTCGCGGTGACGGACGCCGCGGCCTCCCTGATCCGCGACCTCACCGCGCAGCACGGGCCGCTGATGTTCCATCAGTCGGGCGGATGCTGCGACGGGTCCGCCCCGATGTGCTATCCGGTCGGAATGTTCCTGACCGGCCCGGGCGACGTCACGCTCGGCGAGCTCGAGGTGCCGGGGCTCGACGACATCGAGGTGTTCATCTCCGCCGCGCAGTTCGAGTACTGGAAGTACACGCACCTCACGATCGACGTCGTGCCGGGACGCGGCGCCGGCTTCAGCGTCGAGGGCCCGACCGGCAACCGGTTCATCATCCGCTCGCGCATGCTGAACGAGGCGGAGCTGGAGCACTTCGGGTTGACGGGCGCCGCGTAGCATCTGAGGCGTGAGCGACCCGACCTCCGAGCAGGCGCCCCCGGACCGCATCTTCCCCGCCGAGCGGCTGAAGGCGTTCGCCGACGCGGTCGTCGCGATCGCGATGACGCTGCTGATCCTGCCGCTGATGGAGAGCGTCACCGAGCCCGCCGAGGGCGAGGGCGGTGCGTGGACGTGGATCGTCGACCACGATCAGCAGCTGCAGAGCTTCGTGCTCAGCTTCGTGATCATCGCGATGTTCTGGATCACGCACCACCGGGTGTTCTCCCGCGTCGAACGTGTGTCGAACGGGCTGATCTGGCTGATCATGCTGTGGCTCCTGTCGATCGTGTGGCTGCCGGTCGCGACCGCTATGTCGGGGCAGATGGACAGCGAGGACAAGGTCGTGATCGCGGTGTACATCGGCAGCATGGTGCTCACCTGTCTCGTCTCGCTGGGCATCCGGCTCTACCTGCGCCGGCATCCGGCGCTCCACGGCATCGCCGTCCAGAGTCTGGCGGCCGGGATGGCGGTGGACCTGTCCATGGTGATCCTGTTCGCGCTGTCGCTGGGCGTGTCGCTGCTGATCCCGGCGATCGGGTACACCTCCCTGTTCCTGATGTTCCTCACCGGCCTGCTGCGGCGGCTGCTCGGACGGATGCCGGGGCTGCGATGACCGGCGAGCGTCCGACCACGGCGGATGCCCTGGACCTGCAGCCGCACCCCGAGGGCGGCTGGTTCCGCCGCACCTGGACCGCGCCCGGAGCCGTGCCGACCGCGAGCGGCGTGCGCCCGGCGGCGACCTGCATCCACTATCTGCTCACGCCGGGCGAGCACAGCGCCTGGCACGTGGTCTCGAGCGACGAGCTGTGGCTCTGGCACGGTCCCGGCGTGCTGGAGCTCTCGCTCGGCGGTGACGGCGAGCAGCCGGGGGATGCCGAGACCGTCCTGCTCGGACCGGCCGTCGGGACCGGCCAGCGCGCACAGTGCCTCGTGCCGGCGGGCGTCTGGCAGGCGGCACGGCTCGCGTCCGACGTCGAGGTGCTCGTCAGCTGCGTCGTCTCACCGGGATTCAGCTTCGACGACTGGCGGCTCGCCGCGCCGTCGGGCGGTTCTCCTCGTCCGCGGCGCCCGAGGCCCTAGAGCCAGCCGTTCTGCTCCGCGATGCGGGCCGCGTCGGCCCGGTTGCGGCCGCCGGTCTTGCCGATGGCGGCGGACAGATGGTTGCGCACGGTCCCCTCGGACAGGTGCAGGATGCGGGCGATGTCGGCGACGGATCCACCGGTGCGGGCCGCGGAGAGCACGTCCGACTCCCGTTCTGTCAGCGGGGAGTCGCCCTGCGTCAGCGACTCGGCCGCGAGCTGCGGGTCGACGACCCGGAATCCCTGGGCGACCCGACGGACGGCGTCGGCCAGCTGCGGGGCGGGGGTGTCCTTCACGACGAAGCCCGATGCGCCGGCCTGCAGGGCGCGCTTGAGGTATCCGGGGCGGCCGAAGGTCGTGACCATGAGCACGTGGCAGTCCGGCAGCTCGGCGCGCAGCTGCGCGGCCGCCGTGATCCCGTCGATCCCCGGCATCTCGATGTCGAGGAGCGCCACATCGGGCCGTCGCTCGCGCGCGAGCTCGACCACCTCGTCGCCGCGGCCGGCCTCGGCGACGACCTCGATGTCGGGCTCCAGGCCGAGCAGGGCCGACAGCGCCCCGCGGACCAGGGCCTGATCGTCCGCGATCAGCAGCCGGATCACGCCGCTCACATCGAGACCCGCAGACTGAACCCGCCGAGGTCGCTTCGCCCTACCGCCAGGTGCCCGCCCGCCGCTTCGACGCGTTCGCGCAGGCCGCGGATGCCCGACGAGGCCGCCGAGCCGTCCTGCGGGCCGACGCCGTCGTCCGCGATCTCGACCTCATGCGGCGACAGCCGGATGCGGCACACCGAGGCGCGCGAGTGTCGCACGACGTTGGTGACTCCCTCCCGCAGCACCCACCCGGCCAGCTCGCGCCGTTCGGGCGGGATCGCCTCGGTCGAGCCGGGCAGCTCCCCGGCGATGCCGGCGGCCGCCAGCGCCGCCTTCGCGGCGGCGAGCTCGCCGCTGACCGTGACGCTGCGCACCCCGGCGACCGTCGCCCGCACGTCGGCGAGGGCCGCGCGGGCGAGCGTCTCCACCTCGGCGATCTCGGCGCGGGCGCGCTGCGGGTCCACCTCGGTCAGGCGCCCGGCGAGCTCGGCCTTCACCGTGATCACCGTGAGCGAATGACCGAGGATGTCGTGGATGTCGCGGGCGACGCGTCCGCGCTCGCGCTCCACCGCCATCAGCTCCAGCTGACGCTGGGTCGCCCGCAGCTCGTTCATCGCGGCGAGGTTGCGGCTGAAGCCCGCCATCATCAGCGAGATCGACACGATGATGAGCGGAGTCCACAGGATGCTCTCCGTCCATCCGCGGCTCGCGCCGGCGGTGACGAGGGCGAGCATGCCCAGCCCGACGACGACGAAGAACGTGACGGCCCAGCGCAGGACGCCGATCCCGACGATCACGCCGACGTAGGTCCACAGTGCCGGTATCTGCCAGCCCAGCCAGGGGAAGAGGGAGAAGGTCAGCGCGAACAGGGCCGCCGGCACGATCAGCCGACCCGTGCCGTGAAGGCTCCAGACGATGGGCGCGGCGACGAGGAAGGCGGCGCCGAACAGGATCACGAGCGCGACGGCGAGAGCGGCCTGAAGCGCGTTCGCCGAGACGGTCACCGCCGTCTGCGCCACCGACACGAGCCAGATCAGCGAGATCCCCCCGCCGAGGTACCAACCGCGCGAGCCGCGGGCGACCAGCAGCGTCGGCAGGCCCGCCTCCGGCGGGACCGCGGCCGCCGCGCGACCCACGGGCCAGTCCGGCCCGGCGTG
>NZ_JASGEL010000045.1:0-3433 GCF_047606385.1 Microbacterium sp. | reverse complement strand
GGCCGGGCGGGAGGCGGCGGGCCCGAGCGTGCGCCGTTCCTCGTCGTAGGCGGCGTAGCGGCGCGCGAGCTCCGGCGTCGTCGCGGGCAGGATCGAGCGGCTCACGACGACCCGCGGCGGCCGTGTGCCGGCGTAGGCGGCGCGGTAGGCCTGGATCGCCGCGAGCTGCTCTGCGTTGTAGTCGTGGACGTCGCCGGTGAGGATCGTCGAGAGCATGAGCCGCAGCCCCTGGCCGCCGATGCGCTGGGCCGAGGCGACCGAGCCGCCGCCGTACCAGACCCGCTCGATGAGCGAGTCGCTCACGCCGCGCACCGTCAGCGACTCGCCGACCGCCTCACCGCGGATGCCGCGCAGGAACGTGTCCAGACGTCGCTGCGACTGCTCCCGCCCGTCGTTGACCGTCTGCCCGAACGCGGCGTCGAACCCGCCCTGGCCGGTGCTCAGCCCCAGCTGCAGCCGGCCGCCGGTGAGATGGTCGGCGGTGCTCGCGGCCTCGGCCAGCAGCACCGGGTCCTCGTAGCGGATGCCGATGATCGCGGTGCCGAGCCCGATGCGTTCGGTGTGCTGCGCGACCACCGGCAGGAACACCAGCGGCGAGGCGAGGTAGTTGTCGAAGTGGCGCTGGTAGACCCAGCCGCGATCGAACCCGAGCTGCTCGCCGAGCTGGAACAACCGGATGCCGTCATGCAGCGCCGCGCCGGCCTGGCCGGTCGCGAACGGCACCCGCGTGTGGAAGCCGATGGCCAGCGCGCCCGGCTTCTGGGCAGGCAGATCGGACACGGGGGCGGTGATGGTCATGACGGCTCCTCTTCTCGGATGCTCTTCCACTGTGCGCGGCCGCCGGTGGCGGCGTCCAACGATGTCCGGCGATGGGTACCGATCGCCGCGGCCGATCGGTCCGGCGGACGCTGGCCGTGCAGCAGCGCGTACCGCCCGCCGGCCGCGATCAGCTCGGCGTGCGACCCCTGTTCCACCAGGCGCCCCTCGGCGAACACCAGGATGCGGTCGGCCTGCCGGGCCGTGGCCATCCGGTGCGCGATCGTCACCGTCGTGCGCCCGCGCGCGAGGCGGCGCAGCGCGTGCTGCACCCGGACGTCCGTGTCGGGGTCGACGCCGCTGGTGGCCTCGTCGAGCACGAGCAGGTCGGGGGCCAGGTAGGCCGCCCGGGCGAGCGCGACCAGCTGACGGCCGCCCGCCGACAGCGACTGCCCGCGCTGCCCGACCCGCGTGCGGATGCCGTCCGGCAGCGCGCGGGCCCACTCCGTCAGCCCCAGCTCGGCGAGCACCGCGTCCACGCGGGCGAGATCGGGCTCGTCCTCGCCCGCCGCGATGTTCTCCGCGACCGTCCGGTCGAACAGGAACGCGTCCTGCGGCACCACGGCGACGCGACGGCAGAATGCGTCGGCGGCGACCTGGTCGATCGGCGTGCCGCTCAGACGGATTCCGCCGGCGTCCGCCCGCAGCTGCCGGGTCAGCAGCTTCGCGAACGTGCTCTTGCCCGACCCGGTCTCCCCCACGATCACCACGTGCGCGCCGGCCTCGATCCGCACGTCCACCTCGGCGAGCGCCGGCCGCCCGTCGTAGGAGAACCCGAGCCCGTCGACCTCGACGCGGACCGGGCCCGGCGGGATCACGGCGTCCCCGTCGGGGAGGGCGTCGGCGTCCGCCAGCACCTCGAGCACCCGTCGCCACCCGGCGACCGCGTTCTGGGCGTCGCCGAGCTGGCCGACGAGGAACTGCAGCGGCCGGACGAAGAACGTGACCAGGAACAGGAACGCGATGAGCTCGCCCTCGGCGGGCGCCGGCAGAGCGTCCGGCAGCAGGCCGACGCCGAGCACCGCGCCGGCCACGACCACGGTCGCGGTCACGATCCCGTTGACGAGCTCGCCCATGCCGGTGTTGACTCCGATGGGCAGCACGGTGCGCAGCTGTGCCCGCTCCACGTCGCCGATCAGCGCGTCGGTGCGTGTCTGCACCCGATCGGCCACTCCGAAGCCGCGGATCACCTCGATGCCCTCGATCGCCTCGCCGACGCCGCCGTAGAGCCTGCCGACCGCGACGCGCACCCGGTGGTACCGCTCGGCGATGACGCCGTGCAGCAGCTGCATCGCCGCGAGCGCCGGCGCCGACAGCAGCAGCACGGCGATCGCGAGCGGCCATGAATAGCAGAGCATGACGACCACGGCGATGAGCGCCTGGAACGCGTTCGTCACGAGCGACACCCCGCCCGACTGCGTGAACTGGCTGATCGCGTCGACGTCGCTCGTCACCCGGGACACGAGCGTCGCCCGCGAGGCGCCGCCCTCGGACGGCAGGCGCAGGATGCGGCCGAACGCCTGGCGTCGCAGCGAGGCGAGGGCGTCCTCGCTGGCCCGCACCAGCCGCCGGTTCATCCACATCGACGAGAGGCCGGCCACGACCACCGCGAGGGCGCAGCCGACCACGACCGGCAGCGTCGCCTGCACGGCGGTGCCGGGGGCCAGCGCGCCGTCCACCACGAGCTGCACGCCGACCGCGACGACGACGCGCCCCGATCCCGCCACGAGCGCGAGCACGAGGGTGAGCCAGAGGCCGTGCCGGATCTCGGGCGTGACGGCGAGCCCCTCGCGGATGACGCGCCACGACCCGCGCGCCCGGCTCACGAGGCCTGCTCCGCCGGCGTGACGCGGTCGTACGCCTCGACGAGGGCACGGAACAGCGGGTCGTCCGCGAGCTCGTCGCGGGTGCCCACCGCCCGGACCGCGCCGGCGTCCAGCAGCACGAGACGGTCGGCGAGGGCGAGGGCGGGCGCCCGGTTCGCGGCCAGCAGCACGGTCGGCGCATCGCCGTGCGCGCGACGCTCGTGCAGGTGGCCGGCGAGTCGGGAGAGCACCTCGTGCTCGACGTGCGGGTCGAGCGCCGCCGTCGCGTCGTCGAGCACGAGCAGCGACGGCCGCCCCAGCAGCGCCCGGGCGATCGCCAGCCGCTGCCGCTGGCCGCCCGACAGCGTCGCGCCGCGGCTGCCGAGCACGGTGTCCAGCCCGTCCGGCAGCGCCTCGACGACCTCCCGCGCCGCGGCGACCTCGAGCGCGGCCCAGATCTCGGCATCCGTCACCGGGCCGCCGCCCGCACCCCGCCGACCCAGCACGAGGTTCTCGCGCACGCTCTCGTGCAGCAGGAAGGACGTCTGCGGCACCACGGCGACCGATCGTCGCAGCGCGTCCTCGGCGACGTCGACGTGGCCCACCCCGCCGAGGCTCAGCTCGCCGTCCTCCGCGTCGCGCAGCCCGGCGATGAGGCTCAGCAGCGTGCTCTTGCCCGAGCCGGTGGCGCCGAGCACGGCGACCACCTCGCCCGGGTCGACGCCCAGCTGCACGTCGGCGAGGATGCGGCGGCCCCCGCGCCGCACCGCGACGCCCCGGGCCTGCACGGCGAGGGGCCCCGCGGGCAACAG
>NZ_JASGEL010000044.1:0-50735 GCF_047606385.1 Microbacterium sp. | reverse complement strand
TCCGCCAGCCCGGACGCGCGGGCCAGAGCCCGGGTCTGCGCGGCCTGCGCCGCCGCTGCCGCGGCCTGCGCGGCCTCGACGTCCCGCACGATCTGCGCCAGCTCGGCGAGATCGCCGTCACTGAAACCCACGTATGGATCGCCACGCATCGTGCCCTCGTCTCATGCCAGGCGACGTGGTCGCGCCGCCTCTCCGCCGGGGCACTCGGCGGATCATCCGTGATCGGGAGAGGTGTTCTCCCGACCTGCGAGAAGTGTCCCACCGGCCTCCGACATCGACGCGTCGGATCGATCAGGATTCGAGAAGCCGGCTCCGTCGGCGCGGGCTATCGTGCCGATATGACCACGATCGAGTTCGTCACCGTCGAGGCCGCAGACCCGTCGGCGGCCGAAGCCTTCTACGCCGCCGCCTTCGAGGGCCTCGGCCGGGTGCGGGTGCGGGCATCGCAGGAGCCGACGTCCGGTTTCCGGGGACTCACCCTGTCGCTGGTCGTGTCTCAGCCCGGCACCGTCGACGCTCTCGTCGGGAGCGCCGTCGATGGCGGCGCCACCGTGGTGAAACCGGCGGCGAAGTCGCTGTGGGGCTACGGCGGCGTCGTCCAGGCGCCCGACGGCACGATCTGGACGCTCGCGTCCTCGTCGAAGAAGGACACCGGCCCCGCCACCCGGCAGGTCGACGACTTCGTGCTCCAGCTCGGCGTGACCGATGTGGCCGCGACCAGGCAGTTCTGCGCGGACCGTGGCCTGGTCGTGGCCAAGAGCTACGGCCGCACGTACGTCCAGTTCGACACCGGACCCGTCAGGCTCGCGCTCATCAAGCGCGCCGCCCTCGCCAAGAACGCCGGTGTCGCCCCCGACGGCACCGGGTCGCACCGGCTCGTGATCGGCGGCGACGCCGGATCGTTCACCGATCCGGACGGGTTCGTCTGGGAGGCCGCGTCCGCCTGAGCCCGACGCATCCGGCGACGCCTGTCACAGTCCGCCCCCGTGTCTCGTCGGATTGGTATGAGTAGACATCGGATCATCGTTCTGGGCGGCGGCTACACCGGCATCGTGGCCGCCGGACGGCTCGCGCGGCGGATACGGGAGGACGAGGCATCCGTCACCCTCGTCACCGGCAACGCGGTGCGCGACGAGCGCATGCGCTGGCACCAGCTGGCAGCCGGTCAGCGGTATCCGCTGCTGTCGATCGCCGATGCGCTGAGCGGGTCGGGCGTCGGGCTCACCATCGGCCGGGTCGAGCGCATCGACCTGGCAGGGCACGCCGTGGTGCTCGCCGGCGGCGAGGAGCTGCGCTACGACTCCCTCGTCGTCGCGCTCGGCAGCGTCATCGACGTCGGCCCGGTGCCCGGCGTGCACGAGCATGCGCACAGCCTGACGGATGTCGCGTCCATCGAGGCCGCGGCGCAGACGCTCGCCGGGCTCGCCGACGACGCCCGCGTCACCGTGATCGGGGGCGGTCTGACGGGCATCGAGCTCGCGACCGAGATCGCCGAGTCGCATCCGCGGCTCCGGATCACGATCGCGAGCTCGCGCGTCGCCGGCCACTGGCTGAGCGCGCCCGCGCGACGCCACCTGGCTCGGGCGTTCGATCGTCTCGGCATCGATTCGGAGGTCGGCCGCGTGGCACGCGTCGACGAGGACGCCGTGATCATGGCCGACGGGCGCGAACTGCCCTCCGCGCTCACCTTCTGGGCGGGCGGTTTCCGGGCGAACCCGCTGCTCGCGGCGGCGGGTCTCGACGTCGACGAGCGGGGCCGCGCGCGCGTCGACGCGACGTTCCGTTCCCTCTCGCATCGGGACGTGTGGGTGATCGGCGACGCCGCCCGGGTGCCCGGCCCCGACGGCGTGCCGTTGAAGATGGGCTGCCGTACGGGCGCCCTCATGGCGCTGGCCGCTCCGCAGAGGATCGCCGAGGAGCTCGCCGGCGCGACTGCCGCGCCGTTCGCGGGCCGCTATTTCGCGGAGTGCATCAGCCTCGGGCGCCACGACGCCCTGCTGCAGTGGCTGACGCCGGACGGTCGCCCCACCGACCGGATCGTCACCGGTCGCGCGGCGCGGTTCGTGAAGGAGTACGTGCACCGGGGCAACCTGTTCGTGGCCCGTCATCCCGGGCCTTACTCGCCCGTGCGACGCGCTCACGTCCCCGCGCAGGCCGAGGGCCGCCGCGAGATGATCGAGTCATGACCGAGATCTCCGAGTCGCTGTATCGCGTCGCCTTCGGCGCCGCGTACCGCATGCTCGGCTCGGTGGTCGACGCCGAGGACGTCGCGCAGTCGGCGATCGAGCGGCTGCTGCGGCTCGACCCGGCGGCGCAGCCCGTGAACGCCGAGGCGTGGCTCACCACGGTCGCGACGCGCCTGGCCGTCGACCAGCTGCGATCGGCGCGCGCCCGGCGAGAGGAGTACGTGGGCGAATGGCTGCCGGAACCGCTCGTCGGCGGATTCCTGGACGGCGCCGCCGACACCTCGGGCCATGCCGAGCTCGCCGAGGAGCTGTCCTTCGCGTTCCTCGTGCTGCTGGAGACGCTCACGCCCAGCGAACGGGCCGCCTTCCTGCTCCACGACGTGCTCGACTACTCCTACGACGAGATCGCGTCGGTGCTCGACCGACCTTCGCCGGCGGCGGCGCGACAGCTGGTGTCGCGGGCGCGGGCACGCGTGTCCGGGCGCGTGCCGCGGTATCCGGCGTCCGCCGCGAGACAGCAGCGGCTCGTGGCCCGGTTCATCGCCGCGGTCGAGTCGGGCTCGGTCGACGAGTTCGTGTCCCTGCTGGCCACGGACGTCGTCGCCACCGCCGACGGCGGCGGGAAGGTGCCCCCCGGATACGCCGTCAGCCGGCCCGTGCGCGGCATCGAGGCGGTCTCCAAGCTGCTGGCGTCGTTCCGGCGCCGCGCGGTCTTCCCCGTCCGCATCCAGTCGCGCGCGATCAACGGCGGGGCGGGCGTGGTCATCCTCGCCGACCTCCCCGTCGGCGGCGGGGTGGTCGGCGTCATGTCGCTCGATGTGCGGGAGGGGCGGATCGCCGCCATCCACGGCGTGGTCAACCCGGAGAAGCTGCGCCACCTGGTGCCCGCGCTGGGACCGCTGGCCGACCTCGACGCCGTGCGGGCGGCGGGCGGTCAGCCGACGAAGCCGCGCTCCCGGTAGAGGTCGATGCTCTCCCGGAGGGCGGCGAGCACGTACGGCGGGAACTCCATCCCCTGTTCGTGCGCCCACAGCAGCTGCGCCTCGATGCGGCCGACCTCGCGGGCGTACTTCACCAGGTCGCTGTCGAAGCCGAGGGCGGCCGCGACGCCGCCCATCTGCGCGCGGTAGCGATCCTGCCCGTTCGTGCCCACGAGGTTGTACGTCTTCTTCCGCAGCACGCGCGCGAGATAGAGCTGCCAGGGTCGGAGCGCCCCGCTGTGCACGAGCTCGGTGGCGCTCATCCGGTAGAACGCGAAGTGCCCGGGCTCCTGCCGGCGGATCGGCGCGATGATCGTGTCCGCGATGGCCGTCTCGCCGAGCTCGACCATTCCGTCGTGGATGACGTTGTAGGCGAGCACCGCCTGCCGTTCGGTGCTCGCGCCGGTGAGGTAGTACAGCAGGCGCGCGACGTCCTGGATGGCGGAGAGATGGGCGAGGGCGCCCATGACCTTCATCCGGTAGGAGACCTCCAGCTGGGGCTCCGCGGCGGGGCGCCCCAGGTCCTGCTGCAGACGGTCGAGGATCAGGCCGTGCTGGATCTCCTGCGGCTGCCAGACGTCGGCATAGAACATCCGGTCGACGTCGCTGACGTCGGGCAGCAGCACGAGCAGCTCGAGCACGTTGCGGTCGACCTCGAGCTCGACGCGGGCGAGATAGTCGATGACATGGCCGTAGCGAGCGGCGACGCCACGCGGATCGCGGATGCGGCGGTCGACCGCGTCGAGCCGGAGGGGCGGATGCTGCTCGCCCAGACGCTGGACGTGCTCGCGGATCCGCTGCGAGGAGGTCGGCTGCGCCATGCCTCCCATCATGCGCCCGTGCGGGCGCACGATGGGAGCGGCGTGGTCAGTTCAACTGGTCGACGATGTCGGTCTGCGCGTCGTAGGTGACGCTGATCTTCGTGCCGTTGACGAGCACCGTCGGGGTGCCGCTGATGCCGCTGGAATCCGACATCTCCTGCGCGAACGACTGGTACTCGTTGTTCAGGATGCTGCTCTCCAACTCGTCGGTCATGTTCACGCCGGCGTCCTCGGCGATCTGGACGAGCTCCTCGTTGGTCAGACCCGTCGAGTTCTCCTCGGGCTGGTTCTCGTACAGCGCCGTCAGGAAGGCGTAGGCGCTCGCGGGGTCGTACTGGGCGACCGAGAAGAACGCCCCGGCCGCACGGCTGGAGTAGTAGGTGCCCGACGAGTAGTTGTCGAGGATCGTGACGGGGTGCACGTTCAGCGTGATCTCGCCGTCGTCGATCAGCTGCTGGATGGTGTCGCCCTCGGACTCCTCGAACTGCTGGCAGTACGGGCAGAGGAAGTCGATGTAGGTGTCGACGGTGTTCGAGCCCGTGCCGAAGCTCACCGAGCCGGTGCTGGTGTCGATGTTCGACGCGGTGGGGGCGACGGCGGGCTCCGACGACTTGTTGTTGATCAGCACGACGGCGGCGACGATGGCGATCACCACGACCGCCGAGGCGACGCTCACCCAGATCGCGAACCAGTTCGTCTTCTTCGCCGGCGGCCGGTATCCGCGCACCGGCGTGCCGGGCCGCTTGCCCTGTGATCCCGGGCGGTTCCCCTGCCCGTTCGGGCGGTTTCCCTGCCCCTTGCCCTTCGGGTTGCCCTGTGCGGCAGCCATATCCGTCCTATCCGATCTCGCGCGGGCGCACGCCGAACGGCGCCAGACCCGCTGCCCCACCATCGGGTGCCGTGAGCACCCAGATACCACCATCGTGCACGGCCACGCTGTGCTCCCAGTGTGAGCCGTCCGAGCCGTCGACCGTGGAGACGGTCCAGTCGTCGTCCTCGACGAGGGTGTCCTCTCCCCCGGCGACGATCATCGGCTCGATCGCGAGCACCAGCCCGGGCTGGATCCGCGGCCCCGGGTCGGGCGTGCGGTAGTTGAACACGCTCGGCGACTCGTGCATCCGCCGCCCGATGCCGTGCCCGACGTAGTCGCGCAGGATGCCGTAGCCGTGGCCGGCGCGGACCACGTGGTCCTCGACCGCGGCGCCGATCTCGCCGATGTGGGTCCCGGTGGCCATCGCGGCGATCCCGGCCCACATCGACTGCTCGGTGACGCGCGACAGCTCCTCACGGGCGGCCACCAGCTCGGGGCGGGACGGGTCGGCGATCACGATCGTGATCGCCGAGTCGCCGTTCCAGCCCTCGTACTCGGCGCCGGCGTCGATCGAGACGATGTCGCCCGCCTCGAGCACGCGGCTGCCGGGGATGCCGTGGACCACCTGCTCGTTCACCGACACGCACGTGGTGTGGCGGTAGCCGCGCACGAGCTGGAAGTTCGAGCGCGCGCCGCGCTCGCGCACCACCCGCGCGGCCGCGGCGTCCAGCTCGCCCGTGGTCACGCCGGGGGTGGCGAGCTCGCGCACCGCCTGCAGCATGGCGGCCGTGATCAGCCCCGGCTCGACCATCGCCCGCAGCTGAGCGGGCGTCTTGTAGATGCCCCGGCGCAGCACCATCAGGACAGCGGCGTGAGGCCGCGGGCGATCAGCGCCGTGACGATCCGCTCGGTGATCTCGTCGAGCGAGCCGACGCCGTCGATCTGGGCGACCAGACCACGTTCGCCGTACACGCCGAGGATCGGCGCGGTCTCGGTCTCGTAGATCGACAGCCGCTTGGCGATGACCTCTTCAGTGTCGTCGGTGCGACCCTGCTCGGCGGCGCGCAGCGTGAGACGGGCGATGCTCTCCTCGCGGGGCACGTCCAGCTCGATGACGGCGTCCAACCCCTCGTCCCGCGCGGCGAGGAAGTCGTCCAGGTCGGCGACCTGGCCGAGGTTGCGCGGGTACCCGTCCAGCAGGAAGCCGCCGGCCGCGTCGTCCTGGCCCAGCCGCTCGCGCACGACGGCGCTGGTCAGCTCGTCCGGCACGAGGTTTCCCGCCTCGATGATCGACTGGACCCGGGCGCCGAGCTCGGTCCCGTCCTTGATGGCCGCACGGAACACGTCGCCGGTCGAGATCGCCGGCACGCCGAACGTCTCGGCGATGCGCACGCCCTGAGTGCCCTTGCCCGAGCCCTGGGGCCCCACGATCAGCAGGCGAGCCGTCATCGGAGGAGTCCTTCGTAGTGGCGCTGCTGCAGCTGCGCGTCGATCTGCTTCACCGTCTCCAGGCCCACGCCGACCATGATGAGGATCGAGGTGCCGCCGAACGGGAAGCTGGAGCTCGCGCCCAGCGTCGACAGCGCGATCAGCGGGATGAGCGCCACGAGGCCCAGGTAGATGGAGCCGGGCAGCGTGATGCGGGTGAGCACGTAGTCGAGGTACTCGGCGGTGGGCCGGCCGGCGCGGATGCCGGGGATGAAGCCGCCGTACTTCTTCATGTTGTCGGCGACGTCGACCGGGTTGAACGTGATGGCGACGTAGAAGTAGGTGAACCCGACGATCAGCAGGAAGTACAGCAGCCAGTACAGCGGGTGGTCGCCCTTGGTCAGGTAGTTGTTGATCCAGGTGACCCAGCCGGCGACCTCGCCGTTCGCATCGGGAGTCTGGTTGAACTGCGCGATCAGAGCCGGGATGTACAGCAGCGACGAGGCGAAGATGACGGGGACGACACCGGCCATGTTGACCTTGATGGGGATGTAGGTGTTCGTGCCGCCGTAGGTGCGCCGCCCGACCATGCGTTTGGCGTACTGCACCGGGATGCGCCGTTGCGACTGTTCGACGAACACCACGAGGGCGACGATGACGATGCCCACCAGGATGACCAGCAGGAAGGTCTCGAAGCCGCGGGACTGCCAGATGGTCCACATCTCGGACGGGAACTGCGCGGCGATGGAGGTGAAGATCAGCAGCGACATGCCGTTGCCGATGCCGCGCTCGGTGACCAGCTCGGCGAACCACATGATCAGGCCGGTGCCGGCGGTCATCGTGATGATCATCAGCAGCTGCGCCCACCAGGCGTCGTTGGTCAGCAGCTGAGAGCAGGACGTGGAGCTGGTGGTGCCGAACAGCTGGCCGCTGCGGGCGACCGTCACGAGGGTCGTGGACTGCAGCAGCGCGAGCGCGATCGTGAGGTAGCGGGTGTACTGCGTCAGCCGCGCCTGACCGGCCTGCCCCTCCTTGTAGAGGGTCTCGAAGTGCGGGATGACCACGCGCAGCAGCTGGACGATGATCGTCGCGGTGATGTACGGCATGACGCCGAGCGCGAAGATCGACAGCTTGAGCAGCGCGCCGCCGGAGAACAGGTTGACCAGGGAGAGCAGCCCCTGGGTGTTCGAGGAGTCCGAGAGGCACTCCTGCACGTTCGTGAAGTCGACGAACGGCGACGGCACGTGCGCACCGAGGCGGTAGAGCACGATGATGCCCAGGGTGAAGGCGATCTTCCGCCGCAGGTCAGGCGTGCGGAACACACGCGCGATAGCGCTGAACACGTGGGGGTCCTCCAGAAAAGGTTCCGGCGCGCACAGCACGCACAGACGTCCAGGTTAGCCCACCCTGTCCGCGGCTGCGCACTCGCCCGGAACGACAGTGGGGGCCGGAGCACGCTCCGACCCCCACCGGGTTGTCACTTGACGGTGCCGCCCGCGGCGACGATCTTCTGCTCCGCGGAACCGGAGACCTTGTCGACCGCGACGTTCAGCTTCACGGCGATGTCGCCGGTGCCGAGCACCTTGACCTTCTCGTTCTTGCGCACCGCGCCCTTGGCGACCAGGTCGCCCACGGTGACGTCGCCACCGGTCGGGTACAGCTCCGCGAGCTTCTCCAGGTTCACGACCTGGTACTCGACCCGGAACGGGTTCTTGAAGCCGCGCAGCTTCGGGGTGCGCATGTGCAGCGGCATCTGACCGCCCTCGAACCCCACCTTGACCTGGTACCGGGCCTTCGTGCCCTTGGTGCCGCGGCCGGCGGTCTTGCCCTTCGAGCCCTCGCCGCGACCCACGCGGGTCTTCGCGGTGTTGGCGCCGGGAACCGGACGCAGGTGGTGCACCTTCAGCACGCCGGGCCGGGTCGCGGCGTCCTTCGACTCCGCCTTCGCCGGAGCCTTGGCGGCGGCCTTCTTGGCGGGCGCCTTCTTCTCCTTGTCGACGACCGCCTCGGTCGCCTTCTCAGCCTTCTCGGCCATCAGTCGATCTCCTCAACCTTCACGAGGTGGGCGACCGCGCGGACGTAGCCGCGCGTCTGGGCGTCGTCGGGACGGACGACGGAGTCGCCGATCCGCTTCAGACCGAGCGAACGCAGCGTGTCGCGCTGGTTCTGCTTCTCGCTCACCTTGGACTTGACCTGGGTCACCTTGAGCCGCGCGGCCATCAGACACCTGCCTTCTGCGCCGCGGCGGCCTCGGCCTCGGCGCGGACGAGTCGGGCGGGGGCGACCTGGTCGAAGTCGAGGCCACGGCGGGCGGCGACGTGACGCGGCTCCTCGAGCTGCTTCAGCGCCTCGACGGTCGCGTGCACGATGTTGATCGTGTTCGACGAGCCGAGCGACTTCGACAGGACGTCATGGATGCCGGCGCACTCGAGCACGGCGCGCACCGGACCGCCGGCGATGACACCGGTACCGGCGGCGGCGGGACGCAGCAGCACCACGCCGGCAGCGGCCTCGCCCTGCACCGGGTGCGGGATGGTTCCGCCTGTGCGCGGCACGCGGAAGAAGTTGCGCTTGGCCTCTTCGACGCCCTTCGAGATCGCCAGCGGCACCTCGCGGGCCTTGCCGTAGCCGACCCCGACCACGCCGTTGCCGTCTCCGACGACCACGAGGGCGGTGAAGCTGAACCGGCGACCGCCCTTGACGACCTTCGACACGCGGTTGATCGTGACGACGCGCTCCAGGAACTGGCTGTCGTTGCGGTTGTTCGCGTTGCGGTCGCGGTTGGGGTTGCGCTCGCGCGCGCCCCGGCGCGCCTCGCGCGGCTCGGTCTGGGTCTCGGCCTCTGCGGGCGCGGCCGCAGCAGCGTCGGTCACGGTGCCGTCGGACACAGTGGTCTCCTTGATCTCACTCACAGGTTCAGCCCTCCTTCGCGGGCGCCGGAGGCGACAGCGGCGACGCGACCGGCGTAGCGGTTGCCACCACGGTCGAACACGACGTCCGACACGCCGGCGGCCTTCGCACGCTCGGCGACGAGCTCGCCGACCTTGCGCGCCTTGGCGGTCTTGTCGCCGTCGAAGCCGCGCAGGTCGGCCTCGAGCGTGGACGCGCTGGCCACGGTGCGGCCCTGACCGTCGTCGACCAGCTGGACGAAGACGTGGCGGGCGGAACGGGTCACGACCAGGCGCGGCCGCTCGGCGGTGCCGACGACCTTCTTGCGCAGCCGGGCGTGGCGACGCCCCCGCGCGACGGACTTGGAAGTCACAGCCATGGTTACTTACCAGCCTTTCCGGCCTTGCGCCGAACGACCTCGCCGGCGTAGCGCACACCCTTGCCCTTGTAGGGCTCGGGCTTGCGGATCTTGCGGATGTTGGCGGCCGCCTCGCCGACGGCCTGCTTGTCGATGCCGCTCACGGTGAGCTTGTTGTTGCCCTCCACCGTGAAGGTGATGCCGGCCGGCGGGTCGACGAGCACCGGGTGCGAGAAGCCCAGGGCGAACTCGACCGAGCCGCCCTTCTGCGCGACGCGGTAGCCCGTGCCGACGACCTCGAGGCCCTTGGTGTAGCCCTGGGTGACACCGATGATGTTGTTGTTGATGAGGGTGCGGGTCAGGCCGTGCAGCGACCGGGAGGCACGCTCGTCGTCGGGACGGCTGACGAGAACCTGGTTCTCCTCGACCGTGACCTCGATCGGGCGCGACACGGTGAGCGCGAGCTCGCCCTTGGGGCCCTTGACGGCGACGTCCTGGCCGTCGACGGTCACGGTGACGCCGGCGGGGATGTCGATGGGAAGACGTCCGATACGCGACATGTCAGATCACCACACGTAGGCGAGGACTTCCCCACCCACGCCCTTCGACTCGGCCTGACGGTCGGTGAGCAGACCGGAGGAGGTGGACAGGATGGCGACGCCGAGCCCGCCGAGGACCTTGGGGATCTCGGTCGACTTGGCGTACACGCGCAGGCCGGGCTTGGAGACGCGCTTGATGCCGGCGATCGACCGCTCGCGGTTGGGGCCGTACTTCAGCGTCAGGGTCAGGGTCTGGCCGACGCGGGCGTCTGCGACCTGCCAGCCGGAGATGTAGCCCTCCTGCTGGAGGATCTCGGCGATGTGGGTCTTCAGCTTGGAGCTGGGCAGCGACACCTCGTCGTGGTGCGCGGCGTTCGCGTTGCGCAGCCGGGTCAGCATGTCTGCGACCGGGTCTGTCATCGTCATGATGGTGTTTCCTTCGTTCAGCGGTTTCGGATGCCGTTACACGACAGCCGACCTTCGTGATGGGTGGTGCTCAGGCCTGAGGGTCGTTCTGACGGAACGGGAAGCCGAGGTGACGCAGCAGCGAGCGGCCCTCGTCGTCCGTGTTCGCCGTGGTGACGACGGTGATGTCGAACCCACGGACGCGGTCGATCCTGTCCTGATCGATCTCGTGGAAGACCGACTGCTCCTGCAGACCGAACGTGTAGTTGCCGTGACCGTCGAACTGGCGGTCGGACAGCCCGCGGAAGTCGCGGATGCGCGGCAGCGCGAGGCTGACCAGGCGGTCCAGGAACTCCCAGGCGCGGTCGCCGCGCAGCGTGACGTGCGCGCCGATGGCCTGGCCCTCGCGCAGCTTGAACTGCGCGATGGACTTGCGGGCCTTGGTGACGACCGGCTTCTGGCCGGTGATGCGGGTGAGGTCGTCGACCGCCCCGTCGATCACCTTGCTGTCGCGAGCGGCCTCGCCGACACCGGTGTTCACGACGACCTTGACCAGGCCGGGGATCTGCATGACGTTGGTGTAGCCGAACTCGTCCTGCAGCGCCTTCTTGATCTCGGCGTTGTACTTCTGCTTCAGGCGGGGCTGGTTCGTGCCAGCCTCCACGGCAGCGGTGGTGCTCATGTTCAGAGGTCCTTGCCTGACTTCTTCGCGTAGCGCACGCGGACCGTGCGCTTCACGCCGTCCTTGACCTGCTCCTCGACCCGGCGGCCGACGCGGGTCGGCTTCTTGGTCGAGGGGTCGACGAGGGCGACGTTGGAGATGTGGATGGGGGCCTCGAAGGTCTCGATGCCGCCCGTCTTGGTGCCGCGCTGGGACTGGCCCACGCGGTTGTGCTTGGTGACGTAGTT
Source organism: Microbacterium sp. (assembly GCF_047606385.1). GTDB lineage: Bacteria > Actinomycetota > Actinomycetes > Actinomycetales > Microbacteriaceae > Microbacterium. Next base: position 39,409 of record NZ_JASGEL010000044.1, on the reverse strand, counting down.
CACGCCCTCGACGAGCACGCGGTTCTGCTCCGGGAAGACCTCGAGGACCTTCCCCTGCTTGCCGCGGTCGCCGCCGCGCTCGGGCTTGGCGCCCGAGATGACCTGAACCAGGTCGCCCTTCTTGATCTTCGCCATGATCAGATGACCTCCGGGGCGAGCGAGACGATCTTCATGAACTTCTTGTCGCGAAGCTCACGACCGACCGGGCCGAAGATGCGGGTGCCGCGGGGCTCCCCGTCGTTCTTCAGGATCACGGCGGCGTTCTCGTCGAACTTGATGTACGAGCCGTCGGGACGACGGGTCTCCTTGACGGTGCGGACGATGACGGCCTTGACCACGTCGCCCTTCTTCACGTTGCCGCCGGGGATCGCGTCCTTGACCGTGGCGACGATGACGTCGCCCAGGCCGGCGTAACGGCGGTTCGAACCGCCGAGCACCCGGATGGTCAGCAGCTCCTTGGCGCCGGTGTTGTCGGCGACCTTGAGGCGGGTCTCGGTCTGGATCACTTGGCCTTCTCCAGGATCTCCACCAGACGCCAGCGCTTGGTGGCGCTCAGCGGGCGGGTCTCGTTGATGAGCACCAGGTCGCCGATGCCGGCGGTGTTGCCCTCGTCGTGCGCCTTCACCTTGGAGGTGCGGCGGATGACCTTGCCGTACAGGGGGTGCTTCACGCGGTCCTCGACCTCGACGACGATGGTCTTGTCCATCTTGTCGCTGACAACGTAGCCGCGGCGGGCCTTGCGGTATCCGCGGGCGTCGGCGTCGCGCACGTCGTGGGCAGCGTGCTCGTGCCCGGCCGTCTCGACGACGGCCTCCTCGGCCTTCTTCGTGGTGGCCATCACTCAGCCTCTTCCTTCACGGCCTCGTCGGCGTCCGCCTTCTTGGCCTTGCTCTTCTTCGCCTTGGCCGGAGCCTCCACCGCGACCGGGGTCGCACGGATCCCGAGCTCGCGCTCGCGGATCACGGTGTACAGACGCGCGATGTCGCGCTTGACGGCGCGGATGCGGCCGTGGCTCTCGAGCTGCCCGGTGGCGGACTGGAAGCGCAGGTTGAACAGCTCTTCCTTCGCCTTGCGCAGCTCCTCGACCAGACGCTGGTCTTCGAACGTGTCGAGCTCGCTCGGGGCGAGCTGCTTGGTGCCGATCGCCATTACGCGTCGCCCTCCTCGCGCTTGATGATGCGTGCCTTCAGCGGCAGCTTGTGGATGGCACGGGTCAGGGCCTCGCGAGCGAGCTGCTCGTTGACGCCGGCGACCTCGAAGAGGACGCGACCCGGCTTGACGTTCGCGACCCACCACTCGGGCGAGCCCTTGCCGGAGCCCATACGGGTCTCGGCGGGCTTCTTGGTCAGCGGACGGTCGGGGTAGATGTTGATCCACACCTTGCCGCCGCGCTTGATGTGACGGGTCATCGCGATACGAGCGGACTCGATCTGACGGTTGGTCACATAGGCGGGGGTCAGCGCCTGGATGCCGAACTCGCCGAAGGAGACCTTCGTGCCGCCGGTGGCCTGGCCGCTGCGGCCCGGGTGGTGCTGCTTGCGGTACTTGACCTTGCGGGGGATGAGCATTACGCCGACGCTCCTTCTGCCACGGGGGCCTCGTTGCGACGCGGGCGACGGTCGCGGGCCGGCTTCTGGTTCGCCTGCTCGCGGGCCAGCTCCTTGTTGGTCAGGTCGCCCTTGTAGATCCAGACCTTCACGCCGATGCGGCCGAAGGTGGTCTTGGCCTCGTAGAAGCCGTAGTCGATGTTCGCGCGGAGCGTGTGCAGCGGCACCCGGCCCTCGCGGTAGAACTCCGAGCGGCTCATCTCGGCACCGCCGAGACGGCCGGAGACCTGGATGCGGACGCCCTTGGCGCCGGCGCGCTGCGCGCCCTGCAGGCCCTTGCGCATCGCGCGGCGGAACGCCACGCGGGCGCTCAGCTGCTCGGCCACGCCCTGGGCCACCAGCTGCGCGTCGGCCTCGGGGTTCTTGACCTCGAGGATGTTCAGCTGGATCTGCTTGCCGGTGAGCTTCTCGAGGTCGGCGCGGATGCGCTCGGCCTCCGCGCCGCGGCGGCCGATGACGATGCCCGGGCGCGCGGTGTGGATGTCGACGCGGACGCGGTCACGCGTGCGCTCGATCTCGATGTTGCTCACGCCCGCGCGGTCGAGCTTCGACTGCAGGAGCTTGCGGATCCGGATGTCCTCGGCCACGTAGTCGGCGTAGCGCTGACCGGGCTTGGTGGAGTCGGAGAACCAGCGCGACACGTGGTCGGTGGTGATGCCCAGGCGGAAGCCGTACGGGTTGACCTTCTGTCCCATTACTTGCTCGCCTTCTTGCTCGTGGCGCCCGCCGCGGCCTCGTCGACCTCGGGGGTGGCCAGCACGACCGTGATGTGGCTCGTGCGCTTCTTGATCTGGAACGCGCGGCCCTGGGCACGGGGCTGGAAACGCTTGAGCGTGGTGCCCTCGTCGACGTACGCGTTCTTCACGTACAGGTCGGCCTCGTCCAGGTACTCGTTCTGCTGGTCGGCCTTCACCCGGGCGTTGGCCACGGCGGAGGCGACGAGCTTGTAGATCGGCTCGCTCGCGGACTGCTGCGCGAACTTCAGGATCGCCAGGGCCTCCTCGGCCTGCTTGCCCTTGATCAGCGCGACGACACGGCGTGCCTTCTGCGGGGTGACGCGGATGTGCTTCACGCGTGCAATGGACTCGACCATCAGCGGCGCCGCCCCTTCTTGTCGTCCTTCACGTGACCGCGGAAGGTGCGGGTGGGCGCGAACTCGCCCAGCTTGTGGCCGACCATGGTCTCGGACACGAACACCGGGATGTGCTTGCGTCCGTCGTGCACGGCGATCGTGTGCCCCAGCATGGCGGGGACGATCATCGAGCGACGCGACCAGGTCTTGATGACGTTCTTGGTGCCGGCTTCGTTCTGGACGACGACCTTGCGGAGCAGGTGCTCGTCGACGAAAGGGCCCTTCTTCAGGCTGCGAGGCATCTTCCTCTACTCCTACTTGCGCTTCTTGCCGGCGGTACGGCGGCGGACGATCAGCTTGTCGCTTTCCTTGTTCGCGTGGCGGGTGCGGCCCTCAGGCTGACCCCACGGCGAAACCGGGTGGCGACCACCGCTGGTCTTGCCCTCACCACCACCGTGCGGGTGGTCGACCGGGTTCATGGCGACACCGCGGACGGTCGGGCGCACGCCCTTCCAGCGCTTGCGGCCGGCCTTGCCCCAGTTGATGTTGGACTGCTCGGCGTTGCCGACCTCGCCGATCGTCGCGCGGCAGCGCAGGTCGACGTTGCGGATCTCGCCCGAGGGCAGCCGCAGCTGCGCGTACGGGCCGTCCTTCGCGACCAGGCGGACGCTGGCGCCGGCGGAGCGGGCCAGCTTCGCGCCGCCGCCGGGACGCAGCTCGATCGCGTGGATCACCGTACCGGTGGGGATGTTGCGCAGCGGCAGGTTGTTGCCGGGCTTGATGTCGGCGGCCGGACCCGACTCGACGACGTCACCCTGCGACAGCTTGTTCGGCGCGAGGATGTAGCGCTTCGTGCCGTCGACGTAGTGCAGCAGCGCGATGCGCGCGGTGCGGTTGGGGTCGTATTCGATGTGCGCGACCTTGGCGTCGATGCCGTCCTTGTCGTTGCGACGGAAGTCGATCAGACGGTACTGGCGCTTGTGACCGCCACCGATGTGCCGCGTCGTGATGCGGCCCTGGTTGTTGCGGCCACCGGTCTTGGACAGCGGGCGCAGCAGCGACTTCTCCGGCGTCGACCGGGTGATCTCAGCGAAGTCGGCGACCGACGAACCGCGACGACCCGGGGTCGTGGGCTTGTACTTGCGAATTGCCATTGTTCTCTCGTCCTCGTCCCGACCGTCAGCCGACTGCCGTGAAGATGTCGATGGTGCCCGAGCGCAGGGTCACGATCGCGCGCTTGGTGTCCTTGCGCTTGCCGATGCCGAAGCGGGTGCGACGGGCCTTGCCGACGCGGTTGATCGTGTTGACCGCGGCGACCTTGACGCCGAAGATCTTCTCGACCGCGAGCTTGATCTCGGTCTTGTTCGCACGGGGATCCACGTAGAACGTGTACTTGCCCTCGTCGATCAAGCCGTAGCTCTTCTCCGAGACGACCGGCTTCAGGATGATGTCGCGCGGGTCCTTGTTCACGGCGGTCATGCCGAGACCTCCTCGGTGGCCGTCTTGGACGCGACGAAGGCGTCGTAGGCGGCCTGGGTGAAGACGATGTCGTCGGAGACGAGCACGTCGTAGGCGTTCAGCTGGTCGAAGCTCAGCACGTGCACGTACGCGAGGTTGCGCACGCTCTTGACGGTGAGCTCGTCGGCGCGCTCGATCACGACGAGCACGTTCTTGGTGCCGCCCAGGGCGGACAGCACCGCCGCGGCGGCCTTGGTCGAGGGTGCGCCGTCGATCCCGAAGGACTCGACGATGTGCAGCCGCTCGCCGCGGACGCGGTCGCTGAGCGCGCCCAGGAGGGCGGCCGAGACCATCTTCTTGGGGGTGCGCTGGGCGTAGTTGCGCGGCTTCGGGCCGTGCACGATGCCACCACCGGTCATGTGCGGCGCACGGATCGAGCCCTGCCGGGCGTTGCCCGTGCCCTTCTGCTTGAACGGCTTGCGGCCGGCGCCGGAGACCTCGCCGCGACGCTTGGTCGAGTGGGTGCCCTGGCGAGCCGCCGCGAGCTGCGCGACGACGACCTGGTGGATCAGCGGGATGTTCGTCTTGACGTCGAACAGGGCGGCGGGCAGCTCGACCGAGCCGGCCTTCTTGCCGTCTGCCTTGCGGACGTCGAGCGCGAGAGTCGAGTCAGCCATGTGCTCAGGCCCCCTTCACTGCGGTGCGGACGTAGACGATGCGGCCACGGGCACCGGGGACGGCGCCCTTGACGAGCAGCAGACCCTTCTCGGCGTCCACGGCGTGCACCGTGAGGTTGAGGACGGTCACGCGCTCGCCGCCCATGCGGCCGGCCATGCGCATGCCCTTGAAGACGCGGCTGGGCGTCGAGGAGGCACCGATGGAGCCCGGCTTGCGATGGTTGCGGTGCGCACCGTGCGAGGCGGAGACGCCCTTGAAGTTGTGGCGCTTCATGACGCCCGCGGTGCCCTTGCCCTTGCTGGTGCCGACGACGTCGACCAGCTGGCCGGCCTCGAAGGTCGCGTCCACGGTGAGCTCCTGACCGAGTGAATAGTCAGCGGCGTCCGCGGTGCGCACCTCGGTGAGGTGGCGACGGGGGGTGACCCCGGCGGTGTCGAAGTGGCCCTCGAGCGGCTTGTTGACCTTGCGCGGGTCGATGGCGCCGGCCGCGATCTGGACGGCCGAGTAGCCGTCCTTCTCGGGGGTGCGCACCTGCGTGACCACGTTGGGGGTGATCTCGATGACGGTGACGGGGACGAGCTTTCCCTGCTCGTTCCACACCTGGGTCATGCCGAGCTTGGTGCCCAGCAGTCCCTTGGAAGTCTTCGTGTTGATGTCGGACATGACGCGCCTCAGAGCTTGATCTCGATGTTGACGTCGGCCGGGAGGTCGAGACGCATCAGCGAGTCGACGGCCTTGGGCGTCGGGTCGATGATGTCGATGAGGCGCTTGTGGGTGCGCATCTCGAAGTGCTCGCGGCTGTCCTTGTACTTGTGCGGCGACCGGATGACGGCGACGACGTTCTTCTCGGTCGGAAGGGGCACGGGCCCCACGACGGTCGCACCGGCACGGGTCACGGTGTCGACGATCTTCCGCGCCGACGAGTCGAGACCGGCGTGGTCGTACGACTTCAGGCGAATGCGGATCTTCTGTCCCGCCATTGTCTGCTCACTCTCTTTCTCGCGTCATACCGCACCGGGTTCGGGGGCATCGGACGCACGGCGGCGCTTACGCGCCGGGGCACTTCTCCGCTCTCGCGGGATACTGCACCGCTGTTCTCATGTCAGACCGGGTCTCCCCGGCCCCCATCCCGCACGCGCCGAGGCGCCGGTTTCCCGGAGCGGAGATGGGGTGTGCTGTTCTGCTGCCCGCGGCCTAGAGTTCGCGTGGAACGCTCTCTATGCACTGCCCTGGCAGTGATCCGGCGCGCCGGAAGGCGACGTCGGAGTGTGGAACCTGACTAGTCTACGTGTCGCCCGGGCGTGTCGCAAACCCGGGCGTGTCGCGCGCTCCCCGCTCTCCCGCATCCGGGAGGAACAGCGCAAGGGGCCGGGCCCGAAGGCCCGACCCCTTGCGCTGAGTCCGGAGACCTACTTGATGATCTTGGTCACCGTGCCGGCGCCGACCGTGCGGCCGCCCTCACGGATCGCGAAGCCGAGGCCCTCTTCCATGGCGATGGGCTGGATCAGCTCCACGGTCATGTCCGTAGTGTCGCCCGGCATGACCATCTCGGTGCCCTCGGGCAGCGTGATGACGCCGGTGACGTCCGTGGTACGGAAATAGAACTGCGGGCGGTAGTTCGTGTAGAAGGGGTTGTGACGGCCGCCCTCGTCCTTGGACAGGATGTACGCGGTGCCCTCGAAGTTGGTGTGGGGGGTCACCGAGCCCGGCTTCACGACGACCTGGCCGCGCTCGACGTCGTCACGCTTGGTGCCGCGCAGGAGCAGACCGCAGTTCTCGCCGGCCCAGGCCTCGTCGAGCTGCTTGTGGAACATCTCGATGCCCGTGACGATGGTCTTCTGCGTCGGGCGGATGCCGACGATCTCGACCTCGGAGTTGATGGCCAGGGTGCCGCGCTCGGCACGACCGGTGACGACGGTGCCACGACCGGTGATCGTGAAGACGTCCTCGATCGGCATGAGGAAGGGCTTGTCCTTGTCGCGCACCGGGTCCGGGATGGACTCGTCGACGGCCTCCATGAGCTTGACGATCGACTCGGTCCACTCCGGGTCGCCCTCGAGCGCCTTGAGGCCCGACACGCGAACGACCGGCGCGTTGTCGCCGTCGAAGTCCTGCGAGCTGAGCAGCTCGCGCACCTCGAGCTCGACGAGCTCCAGGATCTCCTCGTCGTCGACCATGTCGGCCTTGTTCAGCGCGACGAGCAGGTAGGGGACGCCGACCTGCTTGGCCAGCAGCACGTGCTCGCGCGTCTGGGCCATCGGGCCGTCGGTCGCCGCGACCACGAGGATCGCGCCGTCCATCTGAGCGGCACCGGTGATCATGTTCTTGATGTAGTCGGCGTGACCGGGCGCGTCGACGTGCGCGTAGTGGCGCTTGGGGGTCTCGTACTCGACGTGCGAGATGTTGATCGTGATGCCGCGCTGACGCTCCTCCGGAGCGGAGTCGATCGACGCGAAGTCACGCTGCACGTTGGTGGCCGACGGGTACTTGTCGGCGAGCACCTTCGAGATCGCAGCGGTGAGCGTGGTCTTGCCGTGGTCGACGTGACCGATCGTTCCGATGTTGACGTGCGGCTTGGTCCGCTCGAACTTGGCCTTGGCCACTGGGTCCTCCTATAGGACGGTCGTGTAGATGTGCCGGGCGCTGGATTGCGACCGGTTCTCTACGGGGTTGTTCTCAGTTTAGTAGAGAGGGTTCGTGTGAAGTTGTGGACCAGCAGAACGGATGCGGCGGGTGCGGCCCCGCCGCATCCTGGACGGTGTTACTCGCCCTTGTTCTTCTGGATGATCTCGTCCGCCACGGCCCGCGGGACCTCGGCGTAGCTGTCGAACTCCATGGAGTAGACGGCGCGGCCGCTGGTCTTCGAGCGCAGGTCGCCGATGTAGCCGAACATCTCGGACAGCGGCACGTTCGCGCGCACCACCTTGACGCCGGCGGCGTCCTCCATCGACTGGATCTGCCCGCGGCGGGAGTTCAGGTCGCCGATGACGTCGCCCATGTACTCCTCGGGGGTGCGCACCTCGACCGCCATGATCGGCTCGAGCAGCACCGGGTTCGCCTTGCGGACGGCTTCCTTGAAGCCCATCGAGCCCGCGATCTTGAACGCCATCTCCGAGGAGTCGACGTCGTGCGATGCGCCGTCGAGCAGGGTCGCCTTCACGCCCACCATGGGGTAACCGGCGAGCACGCCGACCGCCATCGCGTCCTGGAAGCCCTGGTTGGTCGGCTCGATGTACTCGCGCGGGATGCGGCCACCGGTGACCTTGTTCTCGAACTCGTAGATCTTCTCGGCCGTGACCTCGATCGGCTCGATCGCGAACTGCACCTTCGCGAACTGACCCGAGCCGCCGGTCTGCTTCTTGTGCGTGTAGTCGTGGCGCTCGACGGTCTTGCGGATCGTCTCGCGGTAGGCCACCTGGGGCTTGCCGACGTTGGCCTCGACCTTGAACTCGCGCTTCATGCGGTCCACGAGGATGTCGAGATGCAGCTCGCCCATGCCCTTGATGACGGTCTGGCCGGTCTCAGAGTTCTGCTCGACGCGGAACGTCGGGTCCTCCTCGGCGAGCTTCTGGATGGCGACACCCAGCTTCTCCTGGTCGGCCTTGGTCTTGGGCTCGATGGCGACCTCGATGACCGGCTCCGGGAACGTCATCGACTCGAGGACGACCTGGTTGGCGGAGTCGGAGAGGGTGTCGCCGGTGGTGGTGTCCTTGAGGCCGATGACCGCGTAGATGTGGCCCGCGGTGACCGAGTCGACCGGGTTCTCCTTGTTGGCGTGCATCTGGAAGATCTTCCCGATGCGCTCCTTCTTGCCCTTGGTCGCGTTGACGACCTGGGCGCCGGAGTCGAGCGCTCCCGAGTAGACGCGGATGTAGGTGAGCCGGCCGAAGAACGGGTGCGAGACGATCTTGAACGCGAGGGCCGCGAACGGCTCCGACGCGTCGGCGTGGCGCTCGATGATCCGCTCCTCGTCCTTGGGGTCGTGCGCCTCGATGGCGGGCACGTCCAGGGGCGAGGGCAGGTAGTCCACGACCGCGTCGAGCATGGGCTGGACGCCGCGGTTCTTGAACGCGGAGCCGCAGAGCACCGGGTACAGCTCGCCGGCGACGGTCAGGGAGCGGATGGCGCCCTTGATCTCGGCGACCGTGAGCTCCTCGCCGCCGAAGTACTTCTCCAGCAGGGCCTCGTCGCTCTCGGCGACCGTCTCGAGCAGCTTCTCGCGGTACTCGGCGGCCTTGTCGGCCAGGTCGGCGGGGATCTCCGCCACCTCGTACTTGGCGCCCATGGTCACGTCGCCCTTGGCGTCGCCGGGCCACACCAGCGCGCGCATCTCGACGAGGTCGATGACGCCCACGAAGTCGTTCTCGGCGCCGATCGGCAGCTGCAGCACGAGCGGCTTGGCCTTCAGGCGGTTGACGATGGTGTCGACCGTGAAGTAGAAGTCGGCGCCCAGCTTGTCCATCTTGTTGACGAAGCAGATACGGGGCACGTCGTACTTGTCGGCCTGGCGCCACACGGTCTCGGACTGGGGCTCGACGCCCTCCTTGCCGTCGAAGACGGCGACCGCGCCGTCGAGGACGCGCAGCGAGCGCTCCACCTCGACCGTGAAGTCCACGTGGCCCGGGGTGTCGATGATGTTGATCTGGGTGCCGTTCCAGAAGCAGGTCACCGCCGCGGAGGTGATCGTGATGCCGCGCTCCTGCTCCTGCTCCATCCAGTCGGTGGTGGCAGCGCCGTCGTGGGTCTCGCCGATCTTGTGGTTGACGCCCGTGTAGAACAGGATGCGCTCGGTCGTCGTCGTCTTGCCGGCATCGATGTGCGCCATGATGCCGATGTTGCGGACCTTCTTGAGGTCGGTGAGCACGTCTTGTGCCACGGGGTGTCTTCCTTATCTGTGACAGGTGGATGCGGGGGCCGTCGCCGGCCCCCGCATCCAGGAGGCTGTTACCAGCGGTAGTGCGCGAAGGCGCGGTTCGACTCGGCCATCTTGTGGGTGTCCTCGCGGCGCTTGACCGCGGCACCGAGGCCGTTCGAGGCGTCGAGGATCTCGTTCTGCAGCCGCTCGGTCATCGTCTTCTCGCGACGGCCCTTGGCGTAGCTGACGAGCCAGCGCAGCGCGAGGGTGTTCGCGCGGTGCGGCTTGACCTCGACCGGCACCTGGTAGGTCGAGCCGCCGACGCGACGACTCTTGACCTCGAGGGTGGGGCGGACGTTGTCCAGCGCCTTCTTGAGGGTGGTGACGGCATCCTGGCCGTTCTTCGCCTCGACGCCCTGCAGGGCGCCGTACACGATCGACTCGGCCAGCGACTTCTTGCCGTCGATGAGGATCTTGTTGACCAGCTGGGTGACGATCGGAGCGCCGTACACCGGGTCGTTGACGACGGGACGCTTGGGGGCGGGACCCTTACGAGGCATGGTTCTCAGCCCTTCTTCGCGCCGTAGCGGCTGCGAGCCTGCTTACGGTTCTTCACGGCCTGGGTGTCCAGGGCGCCGCGGACGATCTTGTAGCGCACGCCGGGGAGGTCCTTGACGCGACCCCCGCGGACGAGCACCAGCGAGTGCTCCTGCAGGTTGTGGCCCTCGCCCGGGATGTAGGCGGTCACCTCGGTGCCGTTGCGGAGCTTGACACGGGCGACCTTGCGCATGGCCGAGTTCGGCTTCTTCGGCGTGGTCGTGTAGACGCGGGTGCAGACACCCGCCTGCTGCGGGTTCGCCTTCAGCGCGGGAGCCTTGGTCTTCGAGACCTTCGGCGCACGCCCCTTGCGAACCAACTGCTGAATGGTTGGCACGTTCTCTCCTTGTTTGTGCTGCACGGTGACAGCAAGTGGTCTCGCCCTGCCCGGGCGGAGATGTCGCTCCGTGTCGGACCGGGCCCACATCCACCCACCGGTGCGACAGGATGTCTGACGCGAGTGATGGGTATGCCGTGGGGGTGACCTGTTCGCAGGTCGTTCCCTGAGATGATGCGAGCCTGCGGCCCGCGTGCACCGAGGCGCGACGCAGGGCGCGCACGAGCGCACACCCGCTCAATGATACGCGGGCGCTGGAGCGCGGTCAAACGGTCTCAGGGCTCGCGACGGTCCAGCCGCAGCCGCGCGTCGCCGAGGAGGAACTCCCCCGCCACCTCCGCCGACTCCCCCGGCGCGAGCTCGACGCCGTCGATCAGCACGCCGTTGGTCGAGCCGAGGTCGGAGATCACCCAGCCGTCCCCCTGCCGGCGCAGCAGCGCGTGGGTCTTGGAGACCGTGCGGGTGCCCTCGACGACCGCGATCAGCTGCGCGCCCGGTGCGGTGTGGACCGGGCCCGGGCGACGTCCGAGCACCGCCGCATCCGCCGTGAGGTCGGCCGCCGTGCCGTCGGGAAGCCGCAGCAGCCAGGCCGGCCGCCGGCGCGACGCGATCATGGTGTCGTCGTCGACCGGGTCGGCATCGCCGATCCCGGAGCGGAACGCCGAGACCGCGGAGGTGGCCGAGCGCGGGGTGCCGGCGATCGGCGAGCCGTAGACGGCGGAGACGGCGCCGGACTCCTCGGGGAAGGCGTCCGGCTCGCCGACGTACGACTCGCGCACGACCGGCCCCGGGGTCTCCGGAGCCGGCATCCACCAGGACGTGACCGGCTCCGGCTCGGCCGGCGCCGGCGCGACCGGGGCGGGAGCGGGCTCCGCCGCCGGCGCGGGTTCCGGTGCGATGGCGCCTGTCTCCGCCGATGGCGCCTGATATTCCTGTGGCCGTTGCGGGAAAGCGGCGCCATCGTGGGCCGCCGGCGGGATCCACGCGGAGGGGGCGAGCAGGTCCGTGCGCGCGTCGTAGCCTGCCGCGGCAGAGCGCCCGAAGCCGGGCGAGATCGAGCGCAGCGCGCTCTCGGCGTCCTCCGCCGCCAGGAACGCGTATCCGCTGCGGCGCGGCCCCGGCACCGCGCCGCCGAAGCCGAGGACGCTGGCCCACACCGGGAACAGCAGCGCGGCCAGCACCGTCATGCCGCCGCCGTACCCGAAGCGCTGGCCGATGCGGTGCGCCGCGGTCACGATCGCGACGTAGACGAAGACCGGCCCGAAGATCGGGATCAGCCACAGGAGCAGCAGCCAGCCGCTGTAGTCGCCCAGGCGCAGGAAGACGGCGGCGTTGTAGATCGGGACCCAGGCCTTCCAGCCGGCGACGTCGAGCTTGGCGAACACGCGCGCGAGCGCGAGCGCAGTCCACACGTAGACGACGAGCGAGGGCAGCAGCCCGGCGAGCAGGACCAGCACGAGCGAGCCGGAGCCGGACTCTGCCGCGGCGAGGAGATGGAGCTGCATGTGGGGCCTCAGGGTCGGGGACCGTCGAGGTCCCGGGGGTCGAAGGGCGCGTCGAGGGATCGTGCCAGCTCGTCCAGCATGGCGGCGATCTGCGGTTCGACGTACTGCGTGATCGCGGCCTGGATGCGCAATCGATGGTGCAGGAGGATCGCGCAGACCTCCCGGCCGATCATATTGGCATAGTCGTCGGCCAGCCCGACCTCCTGCCGCAGCGCGACCTTCGCCTCGTCGGTCAGCGGCGGCAGGGCCGGCACGTCGGCGTCCGCCTGCGCGGCCAGCCCGGCGATCGTGAACAGGAACGGGGCGTCCGGGGTCGGGTCCGGATCCAGCGGCAGCCCCTCGAACTCGGGGTCGAGGTTCTCGGCGGGCCGGTAGCTGCGGGCGCGATTGCGCGCCGCCTGCTGGTCGAGCTCGGCCTGCAGCAACGGCAGGTTGCGCGACGTGTACTCGGCGACGGCGTGGTCGACGATCGCCTTCAGCCGGGTGGACAGCCCGTGCTGCACGCCGTGAGGCACGTCCGAGCCGACACCAGCGGCGGACAGGATCGGCGACCCGAAGCAGCGGCGGCAGGGAGCGACCCGGCCGCGGTGCGTGGCCGGCTCCCAGCGGGGCAGCCAGCGCAGCCACGCGTCCACCGCCTGGCTCACCTGCGTCTCGAGCGATCGCTCCACGATTCCACGGTAGTGGCCCGCGCTCGGATCCTGCGGAATTCCGCGGACTCAGTCGCCGCGGCGCTCCCACGGCCACCGCGGCCGGCCCGCCCGCGTGCGCACCAGCGCGATGCCGGCCCATCCGGCCACGAGCGCCGCCGCCGCGACGACGGCACCCGGCCATCCGATCGCGAGCCGGCCGGCGACCGCGAGACCGGCGGCGATGTCGGCGGCCTCGATCGTCACCGCGAGACCGGTGACGATCACGTACGCGACGTAGGTCGCCGCGATCACGAACACGACCGAGCCGAACGCGGGATGGCGCAGTCGGATCACCCACCAGAGGACGCCGGCGAACGCGGCGGCGGCGGCCAGCATCCCCACCGCGCCCGGCGACTGGCCGATCCCCGGCGCCGAGATGACGTCGGAGTCCGTCGCGAGGCTCGCCAGCCCCAGGCCCGCGATCACGAGGGCGACGTAGCCGACGAGGCAGAACGCCAGCGCCACCGCCGGGCGCACCGACGGCCGGGGAGGCTGGCTCTCGCTCACTGCTGGTACAGCTGCGGGCCCGCCTCGAGCGTGCGCTCGTACTCGGCCTGAGCCACCTCGTTGAGCTCGGTCACCTTGCGGCCGCGCGCCGCGACCCAGGCGCCGAACCAGATCGCGACCTCGCGGGCGACGACGAAGGCGACGATCGCGAACGGCGCGAACCAGCTGTCGGCCAGCAGGCTGCGACCCTGGCTCGCCGTCAGCTGCCAGAACGGCGCCTCGAACAGCACGCCGAGGATGTAGCCACCGTAGGCGACGGCGGCGACGAGCAGGCCCCAGATCACCCAGTGGCCCCACCGCGCGCGGTTGAGGATCGCGCCGAGGAACCAGAAGCCGATGAAGAACGCGACGACGGGCACCCAGAACACCCACGAGGTCGCCAGCGCCGTCGCGAAGCTCACCGCGTGCGCGCCGTCGACCGAGCCGAGCACGAACGCGGCGCCGAACTGGATGCCGAAGGTGATCACGGCGAAGGTCACGGCCGCGAGCAGGCCGATCGCGCCCGCCGCGCCGCGGTTGCCGCGGGGGCGGGGAGCCTCGGGCGCCTGCACGAAGATCGGGGCGGCGACCGTGGTCGCGACGAACGTGTCGGCGGGGGCGACGACGGGCTCGGACGCCGCGGGCGCGGCCTCCTCCTCGGGGCGGTCGTACCAGGCGGCCGGCTCCGCGACGACGGGCTCTTCGAGCACCACCGGCGTCTCCGCCACGGGCTCGGCCACGACCGGCTCGGCGACGGGCTCCACGACGGCCGGCTCGACAGCCGCGGGCTCGACGGGCTCGGCGACCACGGGCTCGGCGGCGGGCTCCGACGCCGTCGCCTCCGCGACGGGCTCGGCCACGACCGGCTCGACGGCCGGGACGTCGGCGGGGGTCGGGTCGGCGACCGCGTCGCGGCCGGCGGCCTCGGCATCCGCGAGCCCCTCGTTCGCACGCGCGACGGCCTCGTCGAGCGAGGTGTCCTCGGGGGTCGTGTTCGGGTCACTCATCGCAATCCGCTCCTCATGCGGGACACTCGCCCGCGAGGCCGAGAGTAACCGGCGCACGCTCCCAGGCCGCGCAGGCGCGCAGCCGTCGCGGCGATTCGTCCGCGCCCGCTAGCGTGTCGGCATGTCCCCCCGCCTGCTGCTCCTCGCCGTCGCCGCGCTGGCGACGGTCCTCACCGCCTGCGCACCCGACCCGGAGACCACCGCGAGCCCGACCGAGACGATCACGCCCTCGGTCACGGCGAGCGCCTCGGCGTCGGCCAGCGCGACGGCCACCGCCGTGGCGGTGCCGACCGACTGCCGCGCGATCCTGTCCGCGTCCGTGCTCTCCCAGCTCGCCGACACCCCGCTGAACGACCCGGACACCGGGGTGTCCACCGGTGTGCAGGCCGACGGATCGCTCGTGTGCCTCTGGCGCGACCCCGCCGCCGACACCACGTACCTGCAGACGACCATCTCGCAGATGAGCAGCGGCCCGGCTCTGGACATGCTCAACGAGCTCGTGACCGACGAGGGCTTCACCTGCTACACGCCGTCGAGCGGCACCCGCTGCGAGAAGACCTGGACCGACGCGACCTACCCGGTCACCGACGGCCGGACGCTGTTCTACCGCGATGGGATCATGATCGACACGAGCTACTCGAACCTGGCGCCGTCGGGCTACACCGACAGCATCGTCGCGTCGCTGTTCGGCTGAACGGGGCCGCGACCGCGACTACCGCACCTCGACGAGGCGTTCTCCGGCGTCCAACTGGTCGAGGATGGCCGGCAGCAGCGGAACGAACCACGCTTCGAGAGCGCGCTTGGACGCGTTCCCCACCCGCAGCCACACCACCGACGGCCCGGTCGTGGTGTCGCGCGCACGACGGGCAAAGTCGTCGTCTTTGGAGACGATCACCTGACCGGTCTGGGCACAGTGGCCCCAGATGTCACCGTCCGACGCTTCCCGCAACCCGATATCCCGCACCGCGACGGCGTCGTGGCCTTCGCGCTGCAACACCGCCGCCAGTGCCGGCGGCAGCTGCGCGTCAATGACGAAGCGCATCTCAGGAGGCGAGCAGTACCGGGTGCGCGATCTCACGGGCCGCGTACGCGATCGAGGCGCGGAGGTCTTCGGATTCCAGGTCCGGGTAGTCGGCGAGGATCTCCGACTCCGGGACACCCGCTGCGAGCAGTTCCAGCACATCCTGCACGCGGATACGCATGCCGCGGATCGTCGGCCGGCCACCGCAGATACCCGGGTCGATCGTGATGCGCTCCATTCCGCCAGTCTCCCATCTCGACACGCCCCAAGGCCAGACCGACGCTGACGATGGCGATGGCGATGGCGGTGGCGGTGGCGATGGCGATGGCGACAATCACGATCACGGCCGCCGCAACCTGTCAGATCAGAGACTCGACCCCGACTTAGGTCGTTTAGTGCGACGCCGACGCCCCGGGCCCCAGCTGACCGCCGAGAATGGCGCGCGCGGGGTCGTCAACAATGGCCACGTCGCGGATATCGATTTCGAGTGCGGTGAATCTCGCGTCAACGTTTCAAGGGTGGGGTTCGAACTCTCTCCGCCATTACTGTGGCCGTGTTCGAGCTCACGGTAGGTGACGACGGCGATGCCGGCCGCATGGGCGACCTGTTCCTGCGAGAGGCCCCTCCGGGCGCGGATATGGAGAAACAGGCGAGATAGTCGGGCGGCAGAGCGTGCGCGATGCTCGCATGCATCATCGATGAACGTCACCAAGAGAACTCCCCTTCGCAGTGCATGACCGCCGACCCGCGTCTATTCATGACGCGGGTCCCCGGGTCATCCGTCGGCTTTCTGTCATCGCAGGAGGATGAGTAGTCCGGCACCGGCGGCGAGGGCGGAGCAGACGAGAAAGACCGCGAGAGCCGTGCGGTGATGCCGGGAGAAGACCTTGAGCAGCAGAAGGGATGGAATCAGGCACCAGGCCGTGGTGCACAGCACGGCAAGGGCCGCGACACCCCACGACTGAGTGGTCGCTCCGAGAATGATCGTCAACGCAGTGGCGATCGCCAGCCCGCACCAGGCGAACGAACTCACAACGCTGCTGAACGGAGCTTCTCGCCGCCGCAGGAATACCAGCAGGGAGCCGCCGATCAGGACGTAGATGGGCACCAGGAAGAGGTCGCCGACGATGAGGAAACCTGAAGCCATATAGGCGAAATTGAGGAACCCGTATGCGGCTGCCGATGCCGAGACGACAGCGGCACCGAGAACCAAGGCGATGCTTCCCCCCGCCAAGAGGCCGATGAGGCGCAGCTGCTGGATCTCGGTGCCGCTCGTTGTCATATCACGTCCTGGATTCATATGCTCCAGCTCAGTACGTCAAGGTTACGTCCATCGCCCGGGTGCCGCAGATTCCCGAGAGGCAGTCGAAGCCTTCGTTCGTGTACTGGCCGAAGCTGTGCCATGCGAGGTTGCCGTTCCCCGTGTCCCATCCCCCGCCCGGCCGCTGGCGGTGCACAGCACCGGGGAGCAGCCGAACACCCCGTATGACGCGTGAAGCCGAAATCGCTGAGCCGCTACCAGAGCTGAGCGGCCATGCCGGCGGCGTAGCCCGTGGGCTGCCAGCCGGTGAACGTGGTGGTCACCCATACCCCGCCGCGGACCACGTCCTGCTCGACCACGTCGTCATCGGTACGCGTGCAGTCGACGCCGCCCCCGCTGGTGGAGGCGCACGAGAAGCCGTCGGCGACGAGGGCGGTGCGGGCGGCGGATGCCGCGTCCGCGGCCACATCGGAGACCGTCGTGACGATGCGCCCGTCGTAGCCGGCCGTGAACGTGCAGGTCACCCGCACGGCCGGCGACAGGGCGGCCGCGAGCGCCGTCGAGCCCGTCGCCGGCGCCGCCATGGACTCGACCGGGTCGCCACCGGCCATCTGCGTCAGCTCGGCCCAGAGCGCGTCGGAGTAGAGCGCGCGGCACCCGGACGCCGCTGTGTCGGCGGTGGTGGCCGCAGGCGCCGAGACCATGGTCGCCGGGTGAGCCGCCCGCAGCGTGTCGCCGACCATGGCGATCGCGCCCGGGATGCCGGGCACCGCGAGGTAGAGGAGCGCGCCGATCACACCGAGGCAGGCGATACCGCCGAGCCAGGCCATGAAGCTGTTGCGTCCGCCGGTGCGCGCCATGATCCCTCCGTCCTCACGGTACGTCGGGGCCGCGCGTCAGCCCGGCAGCGGCACGCGCCGATCTCAGGCTGCCGGTCGCAGCGAGGCGACGAACTCGAGCTTGTCGAGCACCGGGCCGGGGATGACGAACGGGTAGAGATCGTCGGTGCCCATCGACCGGTTGATCATGTTCAACGCGATCGACAGCGGCATCCACACCCCGGTCACCAGGTCGCGGAACACCGAGAACGCGTCGACGCCGCCGACCGCGGTGAGCCCGTACGCGGCGGCCGTCTCGATCGTGTCGCAGATGTGCAGGTAGTGCGCCCACGTCTCGGCGAAGTCCTCGTACGGGTGCATGGTCGCGTAGGTGGAGATGAAGGACTCCGCCCAGTCCGCCGGCGCGCCCTGGTCGTAGTGCCGGTCGATGGCCGCCTGGTAGTCGGCGCTCTCGTCGCCGAACAGGCGCCGCGCCTCCTCGATCCGATCGGTCCCCTCCACGAGCAGCCACTCGTAGTAGTGGCCGACCTCGTGCCGGAAGTGGCCGAGCATGGTGCGGTACGGCTCGTCGAGCTGCTCCTGCACCTTCACGCGGTAGGCGTCGTCGCCCTCCGCCAGGTCGATCGTGACGACGCCGCCGTCGTGTCCGATCACGACGTTCTCGGCGGTGCTGGACAGCAGGTCGAAGCACAGGCCGCTCTCCGGGTCCTCGTCCTTGCCCACGACCGGGAACCCGAGCCGGTCGAGCTCGGCGATGAGCCACCGCTTGGCGCGCTCGGCGACCGGGAACAGCTCGATGCCGGCGGCATCCGCGTCGTTCGGTCGCGTGCGGGTGAGGTCGCAGGCCGCGCACTGGCCGCCCTCGAGCGGGGCGAGCCACGTGCATCCGGACAGGTTGAGGTTGCGGCACACGTGCCAGACGAGGCCGGTGGCGTCGACGTAGCGGCCGTCCGCGTCCACCGGCACGATCGCCGCCTCGTCACGCGAGTAGCCGAGGCCGGTGCCGCACGACACGCAGACGGAGTTCTCGAAGTACAGGGCGTTGCCGCACACGCGGCACTGGAAGGCCTTCACACCGCGAGCATGTCATACCCGGGCCCGCGGCGTCCCGGGCTTGCGCTCAGGCGGGGGCGTACGACTCGAGCGGCGCGACGTCGACCGACACGCGCAGCGTGGAGCGCTTCGCCTCGGTGTAGATGACGCCCTTGACCGGAGTGACGTCGCCGTAGTCGCGTCCCCAGGCGACCGTGACGTGGCGGTCGGCGACCCACTGGTCGTTCGTCGGGTCGAACGCGAGCCACTGGTCGGACGCCGGGAGCCAGACCGCCACCCAGGCGTGCGAGGCGTCTGCGCCCACCACCCGCGCCCGTCCCGGCGGCGGCGTGGTCGCCAGGTACCCGCTCACATAGCGGGCGGCGACACCGTGACCGCGCAGACAGGCGAGGGCGAGGTGGGCGAAGTCCTGGCACACGCCGGCGCGCTTGGCGAGCACGTCCGGCACGGTGCTGGTGACGGTGGTCGCGGTGCCGTCGTAGTGGAAGTCCGCCTTGATGCGGTGCATCAGGTCGGTCACCGCCTCGCCGATGGGGCGTCCGGGCAGCAGGGACGCGGCGGCGTACTCGGTCGCGTCCGGCACCTGCAGCACCTTCGGCGAGGCGAGGGCGAACTCCGTCGCCGCCCACGCGCCGCGCGTGCCGGGATGCGCGAGCGGGCGTGCGCTCTCCCACGGCGCGGCCAGCGCCTGCGCGTCGTAGACCGGCGCGAGGACGTCGACCTCGGTGGACGCGTCGATCGTCAGCCGGCGGTGCGGCTCGGTCACATGGAAGTAGGTGGCCGTGTTGCCGTAGCCGTCCACGTGCGTGCGCAGGTCTCCGGGTGCCGGCTCGATGGCGACGCGGTGATCGGAGGTGCGCTGAGAGGTCAGCGCGCGCGGGGTCAGGTGCGCGAACCCGAAGCTGCCGCTGACGTCGGCGTCGTAGGAGTAGTCGGTGCGATGGGTGACGCGGTACCTCATGCGCTCATCTGCTCCTCGACGAGAGCGAGCGAGGACAGCGCCTGGGGCGCGGGGCCGCTGGCCACGTGCACCGCGAGGATCGCGTCGGAGAGGCGCTGCACCTGATCGGCGACGTCGCCGAGGAACGCGGTCAGGGCACGACGCTCCCCGCCCTCCCGCACGGCGAGGTCGGCGAGATCGGCCGTGTCGACGACGTCCTCGAGATGCTCCAGCAGCCGTTCCGGGCGGGTCGAGCCGGTGGATGCCGGCAGCGCCTGCAGGTGGGCGCGCACCCGCGCGAGGGAGAACGCGATCGAGCGCGGGTTCTCGGCGTCCGTCAGCAGCAGTTCGAGCGCCCCGCGGATGCGGACGTCGCCGCGGTAGCGGCGGCGGTGGGTGACGGAGCTCTCGGCCGTCATGAGGGTGCCCTCGAGCACGGCACGCTCGGCGTCGCCGGCGGCGGTGCCCGCGATCGTGGCCGACAGCAGCGTGCACAGCTGGAGGGTCCGCTCCAGGTAGCGGCCGATCTCGATCATGTGCCAGCCGGAGTCCTGGATCATGTTCGCGGTGACGCCGTGCAGCGACAGCACACCGGTCAGCATCCGGCCCGCCGCTTCCGGGATGCGCTGCGCGTGCCGTGAGCCGCGCAGTGTCGCCGCCGAGCGCTCGACCGCGCCGAACACGCGCCAGACGTCGCCGGAGAGCTGGTCGCGCACCTCCTCCAGCGCCTCGCGCAGCCGCTCAAGCGAGTGCGCGACCGAGCCGGGACGATCGGCGTCCAGCAGCAGCGACCGCAGCTCGTCCGCCGGGTCGGCATGCCGGCGGCCGGCCAGGCGCTCGGCGGCGCGATGCAGCGCGGTCGTCGTGCTGCCGCCCGCGGTCGAGGACGCGTAGTCGAGCTGCTCCGCGAAGGCGCGGGTCGTGATGACCAGGCGCAGCAGATCCTCCGTGCGCTCGGCGTAGCGCCCGACCCAGAACATGTCCTCCTGCGCACGCGGGGCCAGCACGGGCGTCGCCCGCGCGAGGCTCAGCGGCGCGAAGCCCGACAGTCCCTGGTCGGGATCGGCGGCGGCGGCCTTGAGCACCCACACGTCCTTGGTGATCGGCGCGTTCCCGGCGGTTCCCGCGAGCGTCGCGAGGCCTCCCACGAGCGGCCGGTAGGCGCCGCCGTCGCGGATCGTGAAGGTGCGCAGCGTCACCTGGCGCGGCACGGCGCCGCCGTCGGCGCTGGCCAGCGACGACCAGGCCGGCACCTGTGACAGCGGCAGCAGCTCGCGCCCGACATAGCGGTGCGGCTCGTCGCGGATGCGGCGGCGCAGCTCGTCGGCCGGGATCGCCGCCAGCTCCGCCGAGCGGCCGTCGATCGTGCGGATGCTGAGCTGGTCGGTGCCGATCTGGCCGAGCACGCGGCCGAGCCCTTCCGGCTCGCCGCACCACCAGACCGGTGCGGACGGCAGCCGCAGCTGCTCGCCGAGCAGGCGCTCGCACACGGCCGGCAGGAACGGCAGCAGGGCCGGGTTCTCGAGCACGCCGGCGCCGAGGGCGTTGACCACGCGCACGTGCCCGCGCCGCACGGCCTCGACCAGGCCGGGGAAGCCGAGCCGCGACCCGGCGCGCAGCTCCAGCGGGTCGCACCATTCGGCATCCACTCGCCGCAGGATCACGTCGACGCGCTCGACGGCGTCGCGATGCGGATACCCGGACGGCTTCATCCACACGAAGCCGTCGCGCATCACGAGGTCGCCGCCCTGCACGAGCGGGAAGCCCAGCACGTTCGCGAGGAACGCCTGGTCGTAGGCGGTCTCGGAGCGCGGGCCCGGCGAGAGGACGACCACGCGCGGGTCGACGGCGCCCTCGGGGGCCGCCTGCAGCAGCGAGGAGCGCAGCGCCGCGAAGTACGGCTCCATGCGATGCAGCCCCGCCTCCTGGTACAGGTCGGGCAGCACGCGCGAGATGACGCGGCGGTTCTCCATCGCGAAGCCGAGGCCCGACGGCGCCTGCACCCGGTCGGCGAGCACGCGCCACTCCCCCGCCGCGTCGCGGCCGAGGTCGGCACCGGACAGCACCAGCGGATGCGGGTCGACGCCTGCGCGCACGAGCGGGCGCGCGAAGCCGGAGTGCCCGAACACGGCCGCGGCCGGCACGATGCGCTCGCTGAGCACCCGCTGCGGGCCGTACAGGTCGGTCAGCAGGGCGCTGAGCAGTTCGGCGCGCTGCGCCAGACCGACCTCGAGCGGGTTCCAGGTCGCGGCGTCGAGCACGAGCGGCACCGGGTCGAGCCCCCAGCGGATGCTGCCGGCATCCGGATGCTCATAGGTGACGCCGTCGTCGTCGAGCAGCGTCGCGATCTCCTCGTCGACGCGACGCAGCTCCTCGGCCGTCAGGTCGTACGCGGCGGCGGCCATCGCCCGCCACGGCGGACGCAGCGCGCCGTCGGCGTCCACGACCTCGTCGAACCGCGCCGGCTGCGCTCCGGGCAGCGGCAGCGTCGGCGCACCGATCGAGGCGACGTACTCGTGCAGCACGCTCACCGTCGGCGTCCGTCTCCCGGCACGGGTGGCGGCGCTCACCCGGCGCTGACCCTGCGCAGGTCGAGGGTGTGCGGGTAGTCGGAGCTGTGGGCGCGGCGGCCGGCCTCGCGCAGCGCCGCGACGTCGATGCGGCCCGTGGTGTGCCCGTGCGGCTCGAACCGGCTGGCCCGGCGGGCCTCGGCCTCGTTGGCGTTGACGGGGGGACGGTCGTAGGCACGGCCGCCGGGATGGACCACGTGGTAGGTGGCGCCTCCCAGGGACACGGCGGCGTCGGCGTCCACCACGTCGAACACGAGCGGGGCGTGCACCTCGATGGTCGGGTGCAGCGCCGACCAGGGCTGCCAGGCGCGATAGCGGACGCCGGCGTAGTACTCGCCGAGGCGGCCGGTGGAGGTCAGGGGCACAGGAACACTCTGGCATGTGACGAGGTGCTTCGCCGGATCGACGCCGCGCACCGTGACCTGGACGCGCTCGACGGACGAGTCGACGTAGCGGGCCGTGCCGCCGGAGGCGGCCTCCTCGCCGAGCACGTGCCACGGCTCGACGGCCTGGCGCAGCTCGAGCTCGATCGGTCCCTGGGCGCCCGCGGCGAGCCGGGCCAGGCCGATGCGGGGGAAGCGGAACTCGGTGAACGGGTCGAGCCAGGTCTCCTCGAACGCGATGCCCGCCGCGCGCAGGTCGGCGACGACCTCGGCGATGTCGTGGGCGGCGCCCTGCGGCAGCAGGAAGTCCTCGTGCAGCCGGGTCCCCCAGCGCACCAGGGGCGCGGTGAACGGCTCGTCCCAGAACATCGCGACGAGGCTCCGCACCAGCAGCGCCTGCACCAGGGCGAGCCGCGGATGCGGCGGCATCTCGAACCCGCGCAGCTCGAGCAGGCCGAGCCGGCCGCGGCTGGAGTCGGGACTGTAGAGCTTGTCGATGCAGAACTCGGCGCGGTGGGTGTTGCCGGTGAGGTCGGTCAGCAGGTGGCGGAACGCCCGGTCGACGAGCCATGGCAGCGGCTCCTCGCCCAGCTCCGCGGCGCGCGCGGCGAGCCGGCGCACCTCGTGCAGGGCGATCTCCATCTCGTAGACCGCCTCGGGACGGCCCTCGTCGAACCGCGGCGCCTGGCTGGTCGGGCCGATGAAGCGGCCGGAGAACAGATACGAGAGACTCGGATGCCGCTGCCAGTAGGCGATGAGGCTCGCGAGCAGATCGGGGCGGCGCAGCAGGGGCGAGTCCGCCGGGTGGCTGCCGCCGAGGGTGATGTGGTTGCCGCCGCCGGTGCCGGTGTGCAGTCCGTCGAGGTCGAACTTCTCGGTGGACAGGCGGGAGCGGCGCGCCTGGTCGTAGAGCGTCTCGGTCAGCGCTCGCTGCTCCGCCCAGCTGGCGGTGGGCTGCACGTTGACCTCGATGACGCCCGGGTCGGGGGTCACGATCAGCTGGGTGAGGCGGGAGTCCGGCGGCGGTCCGTATCCCTCGACCACGAGGCGGACGCCGGTCGCCGCCGCGGCCTCCTCGATGACGGCGAGCAGGTCGACATAGGCCTCGAGGGTCGTGGTCGGCGGCAGGAAGACGTGCGTCCAGCCGTCGCGGAGCTCGAACGCGAGGGCGGTGGTCGCCGCCCCCTCCGGGTCGACGACCGCCGCCGCGCGCGATCGCGGTTCCACCGCCGGGCCGGGCTCGAGGTACGAGGGCTCGGCCGGCGCGTCCGGGTCGCTCCAGGCGACGGCGTCCAGCGGCAGGCGCAGCCCCACCGGGCTCGTGCCGGGCCCGAGCACCAGGCGCCCGCGGCGGAAGCGCCATGCCGGACTCGTCCACTCGCCCTCGGTGGTGATCGGCAGCACCCAGCCGGTGGGCTCGGTGACGTCGCGATCGAGCGCGGCGACGTCGGGATCCTCGCTCTCCGGGCGCGGACCCGCCGGCCGCCGCAGCTCCGCGACGAAGTCCGCCAGCGGGTCCTCGAACGCGGGCAGCAGCTGCGAGGCGGGCAGGCCGAGCCGGCGGGTGACCTCCCGCGCCAGCGTCTCCGCGTGCGCGGGCCCGTCGGCGTCCCGGGCCTGCGACCACGGATCGGCGAACAGGCCGGCGTCGTGCCACAGCGGCGTGCCGTCGGTGAGCCACTGCAGCGCGATGTTCCAGCGCGGCAGCGGTTCGCCGGGGTACCACTTGCCCTGCCCGCGGTGGACGATGCCGCCGCGGGCATACGTCTCGCGGAGCCGTTCGGCGAGGACGTTCGCGAGCTCGCGCTTGTGCGGGCCGTCGGCGTCGGTGTTCCACTCCGGGCTGGTGCTGTCGTCGAGGGAGACGAAGGTCGGCTCGCCGCCCATCGTCAGCCGCACGTCGCCGCGGCGCAGGCGCTCGTCGACCTGCTCGCCCACGGCGTCGATCCGGGCCCACTGCTCGTCGGTGAGGGGTTTGGTGGTACGCGGGTCCTCGTGGATGCGGGTGACCTCGTTGGCGAAGTCGAAGCGCACCGCCACCGGCTCGGTGACGCCCTCGATGGGCGCGGCCGAGGCCGGATGCGGCGTCGCGGAGAGCGGGATGTGCCCCTCGCCCGCGAACAGCGCGCTGGTGGGGTCCATGCCGATCCATCCGGCCCCGGGGACATAGACCTCGCACCATGCGTGCAGGTCCGTGAAGTCGGCCTCCGGCCCGCTCGGGCCGTCGAGGGAGGGCACGTCGGCGGTGAGCTGCACGAGGTAGCCGGAGACGAAGCGGGCCGCGAGGCCGTACTGGCGCAGCAGGCTCACCAGCAGCCAGGCGCTGTCGCGGCAGGAGCCGATCGCGCGCTCGAGGGTCTGGTCCGGGGTCTGCACGCCGGGCTCCATGCGCACGCTGTAGGCGACGTCGCGGTGGACGGCGGCGTTGAGGTCCGCGAGGAAGGTCACGGTGGGCACGCCGTCCGCCGGCAGCTCCGGCAGCTCTCGGCGCCACCCGTCGGCGCGGTCGCTGCCCTCGACCGGACGCAGGTAGGGCGCGAGGTCGGCCGCCAGCTCCGAGGCGTAGTCGAACGGGAACCGCTCGGCATACTCCTCGATGAAGAAGTCGAACGGGTTGACGACCATCATGTCGGCGACGAGCCCGACGGTGATCCGCAGGTGGTCGATCTTCTCGGGGAACACGAGGCGCGCGATCCAGTTCCCGAACGGGTCCTGCTGCCAGTTGACGAAGTGCTCCTTCGGGCTCACCTCGAGCGAGTACGCCTCGATGGGCGTGCGCGAGTGCGGGGCGGGGCGAAGGCGCACCAGGTGCGGGCCGACCGTGATGGGGCGGGCGAACTCGTAGGAGGTGTCGTGGCGCAACGCCACCTTGATCGACATGGGTACAGCATCGCCGAGATCTGTTGCGCCGTGGTTACGCGTCCGGCCGGTGGTGTTCAGTCGCCGACGTGGAAGATGCCGATCCGGGTCGTGCCGTCGGATTCGTATACCGGGATGTCGCGGGGCTCGGTCGTCATGGCGAAGCCGGATGCGCCGTCCGCGGCGTCCAGCTCGGTCGCGCGGACGTACCCCGCCACGGCGGTGCCGTCCGACGCCGTGCCCTGCACGAGGATCAGGTCGGGGCGTCCCTGCGCAGCCGTCTCGATGCCGTAGGTCTCGCCGTTCGCGTTGACGCCGAGCCTGGTCGGGATGAGCGTCTCGTACTGCAGCACGACGGAGGCCTCGGCGCCCTCGCCCGGGGTGATGTACAGCGCGTCGGTGGCGGCGTCGAGCGGAACGTCCATCCATGCGCTGGCCGGCTCCGCGCCCAGGTCGGCGACGGTGCAGGAGCTGGACGGGTTGTTCCCCGCGGGATCGGTCCCCCACGAGATCGAGCCTGCGGTGAGGCAGGTGACGGTGACCCGCACATGCGTCGCCGCCGCGGGTCGATCACTCAGATCGAGACGGGTCTCGGCGACGATCGTCTGTGCGAGCGGGGCGCCGAGCATCGAGGCGACGGATGCCCCGGGCGTTGTGCCGGGCGGCGCGTCGATCGGCTCGAGGGCCGCGTCGCCGGAGCCGCCGGAGCCGTCCGGCTGCTCGATGACGACGCCGGCTGCGGTCGTCCCGGATCCCAGTGTGCCGGTCGCGGCGAAGGCCGCGGCCGAGGCGCCTGCACCGGCGATGACACCGGCGAGCACGAGCCCGATGCCCCACAGTCCTCGACGGATCCGGCGCCGCGCACCCGTCGCGTGGACGATCAGACCGGCGCGGATCGCCTCGGAGCGACGGAGATCGAATCCTCGGATCATGACGTGCCTCCCTCCGGCAGCCGTTGCACGTCCACGGCCGCCACGATGCGTGTCCGGAGCCTGCTCAGCCGCATCTTCGCGGCCGGCTCGGAGATGCCCAGTGCGGCCGCGGCCTCACGCACGGTGAACCCTTCCAGCGCGGTCATCGCGAGCAGCCGCGCGTCCGCAGCGCGCTGCCCGCGCGGCGTTGCGCCGCACGTTCTGCGCCGTGACGATCAGCCACGGCGCCAGCGAGTCGTTCACCAGCCGCGCGGCGCCGCGACGGCGCCACAGCTCCAGGAACACCACCGCCGTCAGGTCTTCCGCGTCGCTGCGCGCCGTGCCCGCGGCGATCAAGTGACGGAAGACACGGTCGCGGTGGCGGTCCCAGATCGTCCCGAAGCTGCGGGCGTCACCGCCGAGCAGCCGGCGCCACACGACGGCATCCGATTCGTCCTCCACGCTTCATCATGTCCGCACCAGCCGGAACGGTCACACCGGATCCCAGGAGTGGGACGATAGGGGGCGTGACCGAGGATGTGCGACTGCGGGAGCTCGCGACGCTGCGGCGCGTGCGCGACCGGATCGACCGCGAGTACGCGCAGCCGCTGGACGTGGAGGCGCTCGCCACGGGAGCCTATATGTCGGCGGGCCATCTCAGCCGCCAGTTCAAGCGCGCCTTCGGCGAATCGCCGTACTCCTATCTCATGACCCGTCGCATCGAGCGCGCGATGACGCTGCTGCGCACGACCGACCTGTCCGTGACCGACATCTGCCACGCGGTGGGCTGCGGTTCGCTGGGCACGTTCAGCACGCGCTTCGCCGAGCTCGTGGGGGTCCCGCCGAGCGTCTATCGCGAGAGCGGCTCCCATCCTGCCGAGGGGATGCTGCCATGCATCGTGCGCGAGATCTCCAGACCGGTCAGGAATCGAGAAGCGCCGGCCGACGCGCGTGGCTAGCGTGACCGACATGGACATCACGATTCACTCCAGCTTCCTGCCCCACACCGACCCCGACGCCTCGCTCGCGTTCTACCGGGACGTGCTCGACTTCGAGGTGCGTCTCGACGTCGGCTACGGCGACCTGCGCTGGATCACGGTCGGCCCCGCCGACCAGCCCAGCACCGCGATCGTGCTGGTCCCGCCGACCGTCGCGCCCGGCCTCACGGACGAGGAGAAGGCGATGCTGCAGGAGCTGGTCGCCAAGGGCACCTACTTCGGCGTCAACCTCGCCACCGACGACCTCGACGCCCTGTTCGAGCGACTCGTCGCCCGCGACGTCGAGGTCGTGCAGGAGCCCAAGGACCAGGACTACGGGCTGCGGGACTGCGCGGTACGCGACCCCGCCGGCAACCTCATCCGCATCCAGCAGCGCTGATCACCCGCATCGAGAAGGACACGCGTCATGTCATACCAGGTGGATTTCCACACCGTCTCGCCCGTGGGGCTGGAGTCCTCGCCCGTCGCCCCGGCGCTCGCCGGGCTGCGGGCGAACGAGGCCCGCTACATCAAGAACAAGTTCGATCACGACTTCACCGTCGAGCCGGCCGAGGCGGCGCAGGAGACGATCGACTGGGTGCGCCGCATCCTCGACGAGGAGCGAGGGATCGTCATCTCGTCCCCGGCGCTGGAGGCGACGAGCTTCGAGGCCGGCGGCATCCGGTTCGCCTACGTGTTCTATCAGAGCGGGCTCGCGCTCAACGTGATGTACACGCTCGACGACCCCGGCAAGCGCGCCGTCGGCTTCAAGCTCTCGGAGGGCATGGAGGTCCCGGCCGAGCTCGCGTCGTTCAAGTTCGCCCGGCAGAAGTCCAAGCTCGCCGGGACCATCCGCGGCTCCTACTTCACCATCAAGAGCGAGCACTGACCGGCGACTCCCGAAACGGGTGCACAATGGTTCAGTGATCGAACCAACTGAGCCGGAGCACCTCGACGAGGCCGTGCGCGCGCTGACACGCTCGGCGCGCATGCTCGATCGGGCGTTGCCCGACATCAGCATGGCGGACTTCCGGATGCTGTCCGCCATCTCCGACGGCATCGACCGCGCCTCCCGGCTCGCCGGCATGCTCGCGCTCGGCAAGCCGGCCGTCAGCGCCACCGTCGACTCGCTCGTGCGTCGAGGACTCCTCGCGCGCCAGACCCGCGAGGACGATCGCCGGGCCGTCGACCTCGCCCTCACGGACCGGGGCGCCCGCACCCTGCAGGACGCCCGCGCCGCGCTGGCGGGGGTCGTGCTCGACATCGCCGGCCATACGCCCGATGCGGAGGCCACCCTGGCGGCGCTCGCGGTCTTCGGCGAGGGCGTCCGCGCTCGCCACCAGGAGCGGCGCGCGGCGCGCGAGAACGGCACCTGCGCGGGGTCCGAGGCGGCTCGATGAGCCGGGCGCCGCAGGGCTGGATCCGGCGCCTCGAACGCTACCTCGCCCGTCACCGCCGGCACCTCGTGGCCGCGCTGGTCGCGGCGATCCTGGCCGCCGCGGTGCAGACGGCCACTCCGCTGGTCGCGCGCGGCATCGTCGACGAGGTCATCGTGGCCGGCGACTCGCCGCTGTGGATCTGGATCGCCGGCCTTCTCGTCCTCGCCGTGCTCGGCTTCGTCTTCACCCGGATCCGGCGCTTCCAGGGCGGGCGCGTCGCCCTGGACATCCAGAACGACCTGCGCAACGAGATGCACGACCACCTGCAGCGCATGGATGCCGCGGCACTGGAGAGCATGTCGACCGGCCAGCTCGTCGCGCGCGCGAACTCCGACACCGCGCTGGCGCAGGGCTTCCTGAACTTCCTGCCGCTGGTGTTCGGCAACGGCCTGACGATGCTGCTGTCGATCGTCGTGATGTTCGTGCTCTCGCCGCTGCTGGGCGTGATCAGCCTGGTGATGGTGCCGGCGCTGCTGTGGATCACGTACCTGATGCGGGTGCGCACCTTCCCCGCCTCCTGGGACGCGCAGCAGAAGGAGGGCGAGGTCGCCGAGATCGTCGACGAGGACGTCGGCGGCGTGCGCGTGGTCAAGGCGTTCGGCCAGGAGCGTCGCGAGCTGGAGCGGCTCACGGCGGCCTCGGTGCGCCTGTACGGCTCGCAGATGCGCAGCGTCCGCATCCAGTCCCGCTATCAGCCGCTGCTGGAGACGGTGCCGGTGCTCGGCCAGGTCGCGGTCCTCGCGCTCGGCGGCGCGCTGACCCTCACCGGCGCCATCACGCTGGGTACCTTCCTCGCCTTCTCCACCTACATCGCGGGCCTCATGGCGCCCTCGCGCCAGCTCGCGGGCGTCCTGACCATCGCGCAGCAGGCCCGGGCGGGCTTCGAGCGCATCTTCCAGCTGCTCGACCTCGCCCCCTCGATCTCCGACCGGCCGGGCGCGGTGGACCTGCCGCCCCGGCCGGGCGCGATCGAGTTCCGGGAGGTCGGCTTCGGCTACACCGGGGACCACCCGATCCTCGACGGTTTCACCCTGGCCGTACGGCCCGGCGAGCGCGTGGCGCTGGTCGGCGCGAGCGGCAGCGGGAAGTCCACGGTCGGCAAGCTCCTCGTGCGCACCTACGACCCGACGGCGGGAGCGGTCGCGATCGGCGGCGTCGACGTGCGCGACGTGCGGCTGGGCTCGCTGCGGCAGGCGATCGGCATGGCGTTCGAGGAGGCGTTCCTGTTCAGCGAGTCGGTGCGTGACAACATCGCCTACGGCGCCCCGGACGCCACCGACGCGCAGATCGAGGCCGCGGCCCGCGCAGCCGAGGCGCACGAGTTCATCATGGCCCTCCCGGACGGATACGACACCGTCGTCGGCGAGCGCGGCCTCAGCCTCTCGGGCGGACAGCGCCAGCGCGTGGCCCTGGCGCGCGCCATCCTGCGCGACCCGGCGATCCTGGTGCTCGACGACGCGACCAGCGCCATCGACGCCCGCACCGAGCAGTCGATCCACGACGCGCTCCTGCACGTGATGCCCGGGCGGACCGTCATCCTCGTCGCGCACCGCCATTCGACCCTGCATCTGGCCGACCGGATCGTGGTCCTCGACCGCGGCCGCGTCGTCGACCAGGGCACCCACGACGAGCTCGCGGGCCGCAGCGAGGTCTACCAGGCGCTGTTCCGGGCGACGGATGCCGCCCGGCACGGCGATGTCGACGCGCTGGCGCCCGCCGCCGAGGCGGGGGTGGAGATGGCCTCGCTCGCCGCGGGACGGCAGGCGCGCGTGCTGGCCGGCACCACCCCGGGGCTCGGCGCCGGACTCGGCGGCGGCAGCGGCGGCCGCAACCTCCGCGGCAGCCTCGCGGCGACTCCGGAGCTCATGGCGAGGGTCGCCGAGCTGCCGCCGCCGAAGGACCGTCCGGCGGTGGTCATGGAGCGCGAGAGCCGCCACGAACGCGACTTCTCGCTGCGGACGCTGCTGCGCGAGTTCCGCAGACCGCTGTCGATCGCTCTGCTGTTCGTCGTCCTGGACGCGGTGGCCGGGCTGCTCGGCCCGGCGGTGGTCAAGGTCGGCATCGACGACGGGGTCACCACCAGCGCGATGGACGTCCTGTTCTCGGCATCCGCGTTCTACCTGGTCCTCACGGTCCTCGACCTGTTCGCCCGCATCGCCTCGTCCTTCCTCAGCGGGCGGGTGGCCCAGCGGGTGATGCTCTCGCTGCGCATCCGGATCTTCGCGCAGCTGCAGCGGCTCTCGCTCGACTACTACGAGCGTGAGATGGCGGGCAGGATCATGACGCGGATGACCACCGACGTCGACCAGTTCGCGAGCCTGCTGGAGAACGGCCTGCTGGGGGCGCTGGTCGCGTTCGTGACCTTCGTCGGCGTCGGCGTCGCGCTCGTGGTCGTCGACGTGCCGCTCGGGCTGGCCGTGCTCACGGTCATCGTGCCGCTGGCGATCGCGACCGTGATCTTCCGGCGTCGATCGCGGGTGCTGTACGACCAGTCGCGCGATCGCATCGCGGTCGTGAACGCGTCCTTCCAGGAGAGCCTGTCGGGCGTGCGCGAGTCGCAGGCCTTCACGCACGAGCCGGCGACGATGCGCCGGTTCCACGCCCAGGGCGAGTCCTACCTCGAGTCGCGCGTCGGCGCGCAGCGGCTGGTGGCGACCTATTTCCCGTTCGTGCAGTTCCTCTCGGCGGTCGCCGATGCGATCGCGCTGTGCCTGGGCGCGGTCCTGGTCGCGCAGGGCCAGCTGACCACGGGCGCGCTGATCGCGTTCCTGCTGTACATCGACATGTTCTTCTCGCCCATCCAGCAGCTGTCGCAGGTGTTCGACGCGTGGCAGCAGACCCGGGTGTCGATGGCGCGCATCTCCGAGCTCATGCGGCTGGAGACGCTCACCCCGGAGCCGGCGGACCCCGTCGCCGTGAGAGCGCTGAGCGGCCGGATGGCCGTCGAGGACGTGCACTTCGCCTATCCGACCGCTCCCGTCTCCAGCGAGGCGCGGCGCGGTCCCGCCGACCGCCGCGGGCCGGGCACCGAGATGCGGACGCGCCGGCCGGCCGAGGCGCTCTCCGGCGTGCGGCTGACGATCCGCCCGGGCGAGACCGTCGCGCTGGTGGGCGAGACGGGCGCCGGCAAGTCCACGGTCATGAAGCTCGTCGCCCGCTTCTACGATCCGGATGCGGGCGCGGTGACCGCCGACGACGTCGACCTGCGGCGGCTCGACCTCGGCGCCTTCCGCTCCGAGCTGGGCTACGTGCCCCAGGAGTCGTTCCTGTTCACCGGCACGGTCGCGGAGAACATCGCCTACGGCCGGCCGCACGCCGCCCCCGCCGACGTGCAGCGCGCGGCCAGCGCCGTCGGCGCCCACGAGATGATCGTCGCCCTCCCGCACGGCTACGACACCGAGATCGCGGAGCGCGGCAAGTCGCTCTCGGCGGGCCAGCGTCAGCTCATCGCGCTGGCCCGTGCCGAGCTCGTGGAGCCCGCCGTCCTGCTGCTGGACGAGGCCACCTCGAACCTGGACCTGGCGAGCGAGGCACGCGTGACCGACGCGATGCACCGGCTCTCGCGCGACCGCACCACGGTGCTGATCGCGCATCGGCTGCAGACGGCGATGGGCGCGGACCGCATCGTCGTGCTGGAGCACGGCCGGGTCGCCGAGGTCGGCTCGCACGCCGAGCTGCTCGAGCAGGACGGCGCGTACGCCCGGATGTGGCGGGCGTTCGAGCTCGCGACGGCCTGAGGCCGGGTCAGGGCGTGACGACTGCGCGGGTGCGGCCCGCGTGCGTCCAGGCCTCGGCGACCCGTGCGAGCGGATACGCCGTGTACGGCACCGTGAGCGTGCCGTCGGCGATCAGCGCCATGATCCGCGGCAGCTCCGCCAGCAGCCGCTCGGTCGACAC
Source organism: Microbacterium sp. (assembly GCF_047606385.1). Taxonomy (GTDB): domain Bacteria; phylum Actinomycetota; class Actinomycetes; order Actinomycetales; family Microbacteriaceae; genus Microbacterium. Next base: position 6,965 of record NZ_JASGEL010000044.1, on the reverse strand, counting down.
CGAGCCGGCGCCGCTGCCCGAGAGCCGGATGCGCCGCGACCGCAGCAGCGTGGCGGGCACCGCGGCGTCCACTCCCCCGAGCGCACCGATCTGCACGTAGGAGATGTCGGCGGTGTCGTCGTCGAGCCCCCGGCGCCCGAGCGCCGCGAACGCGGCCTCGGCGACCGGCCCCCACACGTAGTCGAGCACGAGCGAGGGCGTGTGCGCACCGACCGCGTCGCGCAGCGCCTCGGGATCGGCCAGCGAGACGGCCTGGGCGCCGGATGCCGTCAGCTCGGCCAGCGCGCCGGCGTCCCGCCCGGCCGCGATCACGTGCTCCGCGCCGAGGGCGAACGCCGCCTGCACGGCCAGGCGGCCGGCCATGCCCGTCGCGCCGAGCACGAGCACCGTTCCGAGCGCGCCGGTCTCGCCTGTGCGCTGGACCAGCGGCATCCATCCGCTCATGCCCGGGTTCATGCCGGCGGCGACCGCGAGCGGATCGGCGCCGGCGGGCAGGTCCAGCCCGATCGGCGTCGCCATGCGCTCGGCGAGCGTGCCCCATGGGGCGCGCGGCCAACCGGTGTAGACGAGCCGCCCGTCGGCGGTGCGGGCCACGGCGTCCACGCCCGGCACGAGCGGGTAGACGTGGTCGCTGCCGTAGTGGCGGCCGGTCGCGATCGAGCGGACGACCTGGTGGATGCCGGCGCCCACCAGCTCGAGGGTGTCGCCCTCGGGCTCGGGGAACTCGGCGCAGGCGGGGATGGTGTCGGGTCCGGTCAGGACGGCAGCGCGCATGATGTCTCCTTAACTAAGTTCATTTACGTCGAGTATGCGCTTAACACGATTAAGGTGTCAAGCATGGCGAAAGGGATCACACGCGACCGGCTCGTCGCCGCCGCCCTCGAGGTGCTCGACGAGGGCGGCATCGACGCCGTCACGGTGCGCGCCGTGGCCGCCCGCCTCGACGTGAAGGCTCCGGCGCTCTACTGGCACGTGCGCGGCAAACAGGAGCTGCTCGACGAGATGGGCACCGAGATCCAGCGCCGCGTGCAGACCGCCGTGGGGCTCGACCCCGTCGGCGACTGGCGCTCGGGTCTCGCCCGCTACGCCCGCGCGCTGCGCGCCGAATACCTCTCGCACCGGGACGGCGCGCGCACCTTCAGCGGGACGCGCCTCACCGATCCCGCCGTGCTGCGCGCGCAGGAGCCGTGGCTCGAGCAGTGGACCACGCAGGGCGTCACGCTGGAGCAGGCGATCGACGCCGCCGAGGTCGTCACGGCGTTCACCGTCGGCTTCGTCATCGAGGAGCAGGAGCGCTCGCAGTCCGCCGCCTCCGACCCGGAGCGATACGGCCTCGCAGCCCGTGACGCCGCGATCGGCGCCGACGCCCCGCTCGTCGTCGCGGCGGGGCACGTGCGCGACGACAGCGACGCGCGGTTCGAGCGACAGCTCGAGATGCTCCTGGCCGGCATCGCCGCATCCCTGCGCTGACCCGCAGGATCCGCCGGGCCGCGACATGCCGCAATGGCGCCAGTTCCTGCGCTCGGCTACAGAGATTTCAGGCGCCGTCGTCGGAAAGTGGCGCCATCCGTGCGGGGAGGAGTCGCAAGATTCATGTTTGCAAAGAAACGGTTTCTTATGCAAAATTGTCCCGTCGACGTAGCCGCGCCGACGCAATCGCACCTCACATGGCACTACTCAACGAAGAGGACACACGACAATGACGTTCACTCCCCGCCGCATGCTCGCGGTCGGCGCCGCCACGGCAGCCGTCGCCCTCGGCCTCGCGGCCTGCTCGTCCGGATCGAACGCCGACACCCTCGACATGGACAGCGACGCGCCCACCGGCGTGACCCTGACCCTGTGGAACACGTCCGGCGACACCCAGGCCCTGCTCGACCTCTACCAGGCATACGAGGACGCCTCCGGCAACACGATCGAACTGGTCACCCTGCCCAACGACACCTACACCAACGCGGTGCAGACGAAGTGGGCCACCGGCGAGCGGCCCGACATCCTCGAGTACCACGCGAACCCGCAGGACATGGCCCAGCTCAACGTCTCCGAGAACATGATCGACCTCAGCTCGCTCTCCTTCGTGAGCGCCGAGGGGTCGCTGGCCACCCAGGCGGGCTCGATCGACGGCAAGACCTACGCCGCGATCCTGGGTCCGCTGTCCGCGTTCGGCGTCTTCTACAACGCCGACGCCTTCGCCGCGGCGGGTCTGGATGCTCCCACCAGCTACGAGGACGTGCTCTCGGAGTGCTCCACGCTGGCCGCCGCCGGCACCGACCCGGTCTACGTGGCCGGTGGATCCGAGTTCCCGATCCAGATGCTCACCGCCTTCACCTACCTCGCCGACGCGAACGTCGACGGCGACTACGCGGCGTCGCTCGCAGACGGCAGCGCGAAGGCCGGCGACGACGGCAGCCCGATGGTCTCCGGGCTGGATCTGCTCACCCAGCTGCAGGACCAGGGTTGCCTGAACGACGACGCGACCACCGCGACCTTCGATCAGGCCATCTCGGCGGTCCTCAGCGGGGACGCCGCGATGACCGTGCTGCCCTCGGACTTCATCTCGCAGTTCTACGCGGCCGACCCGAACGCCGACCAGAGCGTGTCCTTCGGCGCGATCTCCGCCTCCGACGGCCTGGGCTCCTACGCGCCCGGCCCGCAGGGCACCTACTTCGTGCCCGACACCGGGGACAGCACCAAGGAGCGCGCGGCCGCCGACTTCATCGAGTGGGTCACGACGGAGGGCTACCAGGACTATGTGGACGCCGGGCAGGTCGTGCCCACGCTGAGCACCGCGACCGCGCCGGAGTTCACCGGGCTGTACGCGCAGGCGGCCGACCTGCTCGCCGCCGACGACAAGTCGCCGTCGGTGAACATGACGGTGCCGGGCTGGGGGAACTACAGCAAGGTGGCGATGAAGGTGCTGGCGGGCCAGTCGACCGCGCAGGAGGCCGCCGACGAGTTCCAGACCTACATCGACCAGGCCCGCGCCGCCGCCGAGTAGGACGCGCAGAAGGACGGAATCGCCCATGACCATCAGCCGCGAAGCCGGCCTTCTCACCGGCTCCGCCGTGCGGGGACGCTCGTCGTCCCGCACGGCGGGGCCCGCCCCGGGCCGCCCCCGCTCCCGCCGCCGCCTCTACCTGCTGTGGTTCTCGCTGCCGGCGATCCTGCTCGTCGCGTTCTTCTTCGCCGGCCCGTTCGTCGCGAACGGCGTGCTCAGCTTCACCAAGTGGACCGGGTACAGCAACACCATCTCGTTCAACGGGCTCGACAACTTCACGACCCTCGCCTCGCTCGGCGTCCTCGGACATGCCACGATCGTCACGCTTCTGTTCGCGCTGATCACGATGGTCGCGCAGAACGCCTTCGGGCTGGCGCTGGGCAAGGCGCTGCAGCAGACCGACCGCGTCAACACGGTCTTCCGCTCGATCTTCTTCCTGCCGGTGCTGTTCTCGCCGCTGGCCGCCGGCTACATCTGGTCGGCGATCCTCTCCCCCGACGGACCGGTCAACGCCGTGATCGGCCTGGTGATCCCCGGCTTCTCGCACTCCTGGCTGGGCGACAGCAGCACGGCGCTGCTGGCCGTGGGCCTCGTCGACGCCTGGAAGTGGAGCGGCCTGGTCACGCTCGTCTACATCTCCGGCCTCAACGGCATCCCCCGCTCCGTCGTCGAGGCGTCCGTGCTCGACGGCGCCGGGCCCTGGCGTCGGTTCCGCTCGGTCGAGTTCCCCCTGCTCGCCCCGGCCATGACCTTCAACGTCGTCGTGACCCTCGTCGGATCGCTGAGCGCGCTGGACGTCATCTTCGCGACCACGAAGGGCGGACCCGGCGACGCCACCTCGGTGCTCAACGTCGCCGTGTACACCCAGTACGGGCAGGGCCTGTTCGGCACCTCGAGCGCCCTGAGCTTCATCATCGCGCTCATGGCGATCGTCATCGCGGTCCCCCTCATCTGGTGGCTGCGCAAGAGGGAGGTCCACGCATGAGCGCCGCCACCTGGGTGGGCACGGGTCGTCGATCGAACGCCTGGCTCCGCTACGTCCTGCTGTCCGTGGTCGCCCTGTTCTGGGTCGCCCTCCCGCTGTGGATGCTGCTGGTCAACTCGTGGAAGACCGAGCGCGATGCCGCCACCCCCACGGTCGACCTTCCGACCGAGTGGGCCTTCTGGGACAACCTGGTCGCGGTCCTCGGCGACGGCGGCTACCTCACCGGCCTGTGGAACAGCCTGCTGGTCACCGTGCCGGTGGTCATCGCCGTGCTGCTGCTCGGCTCGATGGCCGCGTGGGCGTTCGCGCGGACCTCGTCGCGCTGGCTGCAGGTGGCGTACTACGTGATGGCGCTGTCGATCGTGCTGCCGCCCGCCATCGTCCCCACGGTCGTGCTGCTCACGCGCACGGGCCTGACCGGGTCGGTGCTCGGCTACATCCTCGCGCTGATCGGCACGCGCGTCGGGGTGATCGTGTTCCTCACCACCGGCTACATCCGCACCCTCCCGCACGACTTCGAAGAGGCATCGCAGCTGGACGGGGCCAGCAGGTGGCAGATGTTCTGGCACGTCGTCCTGCCGCTGCTGCGCCCCGTGCTGTTCACGGCGGCGATCATGACCGTCATCAACGTGTGGAACGACTTCTTCTTCGCCCTGTACATGATCAAGGGCGCGGGCAACCAGACGCTGCCGCTGACGCTGTTCAACTTCGCGAACGCCGGTCAGTACGGCATCCGGTGGAATCTCGTGTTCGCGTACGTGCTGCTGACCGCGATCCCCATGCTGCTGGCGTACATCTTCCTGCAGCGGAAGATCCTGTCCGGCCTCACGGAGGGCGGGGTGACGGGATGACGGACGTCCCGGTCGAGGCGCTCGAGGAGCGGCGGCGGCGCGCCCTGCTCAGCGGCGATGCGGCCGAGCTCGCACGCCTCATGGACGAGGATTGCGTGTACATCCATTCCTCGGGATTCATCGACAGCGGGCGGAACATGATCGACAAGATCGAGCGCGGCGACGTGCGGTACCACCGGTTGGACTTCGCCGACGAGTCGGTCCACCACCTGCCGACCACGACCGTGTTCGTGTACCGGCAGATCGCCGACATGGAGCTCAAGGGCCTCCCCCACGGCTCGGACACGCTGTGCAGCGCGGTCTGGGCGACGGATGCCGCGGGCGGGGCGCGCCTGATCTCCTTCCATTCCGCATTCATGGAGCGTGCCGCATGAGAGAACAAGCCGACCACGAGCCGATCCCCGCCTCCGATGCGCGCACCGTCGAGCAGCTCGCGCACCTCGTGCCGGCGCTGTGGCGCACGATGCGCCGGGCGACGGACTCGTTCGAGCGCCTGCCGGCGAACGAGTCGCAGGTGACGCTGCTGCGGATGATCGCGATGACCGACGGGATCTCGCCGTCGCAGCTCGCGGAGCGGCTGCACCTGGCCCGGCCCACGGTGAGCAATCTGCTCAAGGGCCTCACCCATGCCGGCCTGGTCGAGCGCCGGACCGCGGACGGCAACAACCGCTCGGCGGTCGTCTCGGCCACCGCGTTGGGGCACGAGGTGCTCGAGACGTTCCGTCACGACCGCGCCGACGTGCTGCAGTCGGCGCTCGCGCGGCTGTCGCCGGCCGATCAGCACCGCATCGAGGCGGCCGTCTACCCGCTGCGGCTGCTGCTGCTCGAGTTGGAGGACACGGTGCAGCAGCGCCCGCAGCTCGAGGAGGAATCGGCATGACCCGGCCGACCGGCATCCCCGCCCTGCGCGCCGGCACCGCCCGCACCGACGTCACCCCGGCCGACCTGGCCGGCCTGAACGCGATGGGCGAGGACTTCACCGCGGTCGAGGGACGGCTGCTCGTCCGTGCCGTCGTCGTCGACGGCGGCACCGGCCCGGTCGCGATCGTCGCCGCCGACCTGCTCGAGTTCGGGCGCACGGACGCGTTGCGCGCGCGCATCGAGACGGAAACCGGCATCCCCGCCTCTGCCGTGCTGCTGTGCGCGAGCCATTCGCACAACGCGCCGCGCGCCGGGCTCACCCCGCCCGGCGGTCTCTCGCGGGACCCGAGCCCCGAGTCGCTTCGCTTCACCGAGGCGCTGTTCGACGCCGTCGCCGTCGCCGTCGCGGCGGCCCACACGCGGCTGGAGCCGGTGACCCTCGCGTTCGGCACCGGCACGGTGTCCGTGAACCAGAACCGCGACGAGCTCGTCGACGGGCGGTGGATGCTGGGCACGAACCCCGGCGGGCCGAGCGACAAGACCCTCGGAGTGCTCGCGCTGAACGCCCTCGACGGCCGCGCCGTGGCGACGCTGCTGACCTACGCCGTGCACCCGACCGTGAGCCTGGGCACCCGCCGGCTGGGCCCCGACCTGGCCGGCGCCGCGACCGCGGCCGTCGAGGCGGCCGTGGGCGGTGAGGCCCTGTGGCTGCCCGGCTCGATCGGCGATCAGGCCCCGGCGTGGAGCCTCGAGATCGCTCGCGACGCCGGTGACGACCCCACGGCGGCCGATGTCGCCGCGCACGTCGCCGAGCTGGGAGCCGCGGTGGGGTCACAGGCGATCGCGGTCCGCGAAGGGCTGCACGAGTGGACGGATGCCGCGCCGGTCGCCGCCGCGCAGATCGTGGTGGGCTGCCGCCCCAAGCGCGGCACGCATCTGGCGCCCGGCATGAGCCAGGAGCATGTGGACGAGGTCGAGCTGATCGTCACCGCCGCCGTGCTCGGCGACGCCGTGCTCATCGGCGTCAGCGGCGAGGTGACCTGCGGGGCCGCGGCCGTCATCGCCGCTGCCTCGCCGGTGCCGGCGATCGTGCTGTCGATCGTGAACGAGCGGATCGGCTACCTCGCGGATGCGGACGCGTTCCGGCTCGGCACCTTCGCCGCCCGCGGCTGCCCGGTGCAGGCGGACTGGGTCGACGCCGTCGCGGCCGCCGCCGGCGGGCTGGTGCGAGGGCTCGTGGCGTGACCTCGACGCTGCGCGCCGGCGCCGG
>NZ_JASGEL010000043.1:0-28328 GCF_047606385.1 Microbacterium sp. | reverse complement strand
GGTCGATCTGCTCCAGGGCGTCGCGACCGATGAAGTCGTGGTCGAACTTCACGAAGGAGCCGTAGCCGAGCTCCCACGGGGTCAGGTAGTAGTCCTCGATGTCGTCGGACACGAAGGATCCGGCGAGCGCGCCTGTCGCCTCGTAGCCGTTCGCCGGCAGCCACTCGCGGTACCGGCGCTCGATCTCGCCGCCGGTGTAGATCGCCGGCAGCGGCGAGGGGATCCATCCGGATTCCAGCGTGTTGGAGGAGTAGGCGCGCGAGCCGCAGGGCTCGATGCCGAACTCGAGCCCCGCGGCGAGGATGGCGTCACGGATCCGCTCGTGATCGGCGTACGGCCCCCACAGCTCCAGGCCGGGGGCGCCCGCCATGCCGTGGCGGAGCGTGCGCACCTGGGCGCCGGCGATCGTCAGGTGGCCCATGTGGAAGAAGCGCACCGGCTCGAGCGGGCCGCCGTTGAGCTTCTCGATGATCGACCACGCGTTCGGCCCCTGGATCTGGAACCGGTAGTACTCACGGTGCACGGCCCTGCCGTAGGGGCGCGAGGGCGAGCGGTCGTCGTAGCGGAACTCGACGTCGTAGCCGCCGGTCTCAGCGTGGAACTGCAGCCAGTTCGCCGCCGGTGCCCGGCCGACGTAGACGTAGTCGTCCTCGGCCTCGTGGAACAGGATGCCGTCGCCGATCACCCCGCCGTTGGACGCCGTCGGCACGAACTGCTTGGCGGTGTCGACCGGGAAGCTCGCGAACGAGTTGATGCCGGTGTCGCGCAGCAGCGCGAACGCGTCGGGCCCGGAGATGAAGAAGTTGACCATGTGGTGCGTCTGGTCGTAGAGCACGGCGGCGTGCCGCCACGCCTTCTGCTCCCGCCGCCAGTTCGTGAACTCGGCCGGGACGACCGGGTAGATGTACGTGCCCAGCTGAGAGTCACGGAGCATCTGCACGACGCTCCCCTTCTCGTCCAGGAGCTCCTGCAGACTGCTCGCCATGGCGTGCCTCGACTTCCTCGTCTCCGACGCGAACCGCTACCGCGATGCTACGAGCATCGTTTGCCTATGTCCATAGGTAAACGATGCCGCCGTCACGCCTCATTGCCCCAGATCATCGTGGCGAACGTCTCGACATGCTCCAGCTTGCGCCGCTGCTCCTCGATCGTGAGCTTCGCCGGGAGGTAGGCCGCCTGCTGGAAGCCCTTGTTCGGCAGGAGCCCGATCCGGTCGTACTCGTGCTGCTCGATCGCGAGGTCGAGACGCGCCATGACGGTGTCGATGTCCTCGAGCTCGGCGCTGTCGGCATCCACGATGCCCAGTGCGATCTGCTTCTCGTTGGGGACGAGCAGGGGCAGGTTCTGCGCCGCCGCGGCGTCGTTGTGGTACGGGAAGACGAACTTGTCGAACTCGCTCGCGAACAGCTGCTCGGCGCGCGGCGTGTCGACCGCACCCAGGTGGTCGCCCCAGCCGATGGTCAGCGCGATCTTCTGGTCCTCGTCCTTGTCCAGCCCCGCGATGGCGGCGTTGTCGATCTGCAGCGCGTCCTCGAACGACAGCTCCGGATGGTCGAGGCCGGTCAGATAGGCGCCGAAGTCGGGGTTGTCGAGCTGGACGACCTTGACGCCCAGCTCGAGCAGCAGCTCGATCTCGTCGTGCAGGATCTCGGCGACGGCGTCGCCGAGGGCCGCAGCACCCGGGTAGGCGCGGTAGCTGTCCTCGGCGTAGGTCTGTGCGGCGATGTGAGCCGCCGAGGGCAGCTTCACCTTCACCGGGAAGCCGGTGTGGTCGAGCAGGAAGCGGGCGTCGTCGCTCGCGATCGGCGTGCGCTGCTTGAGCGGACCCGTGAGCCTCCAGACGCCGAGGCCGCTCGCGGTCATCTGGTCCGGCACCCGGGCGAACCCGGACACCGACGAGAGGACCGGGCTGCGGTAGTCGGCGTTGCGGTAACCGCCGTCCGACAGGCACGACAGCGTCAGGTGACGCTGGTAGGTGAGGAACTCGACGAGCGCCTCGTCCTCGACATCGCGCAGCTCGTCGTCGGAGAGCTCTCCGCTGCGCTGCTGCGAACGCGCGTCCAGGATCGACTTCGGGCGGACGTTGTCGCCGTGGTTGTCGATCCGGTAGGTGAACAGGTTGGCCATGGCCCGGTCCCTTCAGTGCTGCTTCGGGTCGCCGGCGCCCTTGGCACCGGCCCACTCGTCGAAGTCGGTCTCGTAGCCGAGCTCGGTGAGGATCGACTGCGCGAGCGCCTCGTCCTCCTGCGGGGTGCCGCCGGAGACGCCGACGCCGCCGACGAACTCCCCCTCGCGCTTGAGGGTCACGCCGCCGCCGGTCGCGACGATCGGGAACTGACCCATCTCGCCGACCTTGCCGAAGAACACCGGGTCGGACTTCGACCAGCCGGTGAGCATGCCGCTGGGCCGCTGCATGACGGCGGACGTGTAGGCCTTCGACAGCGCGATCAGCGGCGTCATGGGGCGGGCGCCGTCGAAGCGGCGGATGGTCACGATGAACCCGCCGGAGTCGACGACCGCGATCGACAGTCCCTTGCCGAGGCGCAGCGCCTCGCGCTCGGCGACCTCGACGATCTTCTCGGCGTCGTCCTGCTGGACGTTCTGGGGCATGTCAGTTTCCTTCCAGCTCGTCGACGAGCTTCTTCACAGCGGCGTTGAACAGATCCGGGCGCTCCCAGTACATGGAGTGCGGGGCGCCGGGCACGATCTCCAGCAGCGACCCTTCGACCAGCTCGTGCGCCTTGGTCACCGTCGCGGGGCTGAGCACGGCATCCTTCTCGCCGGCCAGGAAAGCGACGCCGAACGGGGCGGCCGCGACGGTCTGGATCGACGGGCCGTCGCTGGCGAGGTTGCGCAGATCCTGCATCCGGGCCTTGTTGAAGGTGCCCATCTGGGTGAACAGGAACGTCTTGGCCGCCTCGTTCTCACGGAACGCCGTGGTCAGCAGCCGGTCGATCACCGGCAGCTTCTCGGCCTCGGCGCGGTCGGCCTTCACCAGCGGGGTGATCTCGGGGTCGTCGATGCCGCCCAGCGAGTGGGCGAGGATGACGCCCCGGATGCGGTCGGGCACGCGCAGCGCGGCCTTCAGCGCGGCGGCGGCGCCGATCGACTGTCCCAGCAGCACGACGTCGGTCAGGTCGGCGTCCTCGATGACCGCGACGATGTCGCCGGGGAAGTTCTGGCTGTCGTAGGTCTCGTCCTTGTCGGAGTTGCCGAAGCCGCGCAGGTCGATCGTGACGACGGTGTGCTGGTCGCGCAGCGCGACGACCTGCTGGTACCAGGCGGCGTGGTGGCCGCCGGAGCCGTGCACGAACAGGATCGGCGACCCTTCGCCGTGCACCTCGTAGTAGACGGTGGTGCCGTTGTTGTGGACGGTGGGCATGGATGTCCCTCCTCGGGGGCATGGGTGTGGGCGCGCGGTGCCGGGGCGAAGCGGGGCGGCGCTCAGACCGGACGGCGGCCGTGGAAGACGATCTCGATCATCGTGTGATCGGGGTCGTGGATGTAGCAGAACTTGGAGTTGTTCTCCGGCCGCTCGACGGGACGCGTGTAACGGATGCCGAGGTCCTTGAGGTGGCCGAGGAAGCCGTCCCAGTCGTCGACCTCCATGGCGTAGTGGTACGGCGCCATGCGGTCCATCTCCTCGACCGGCGTGAAGTGCAGGTCGAAGCGGCCCTTGGTCAGCAGCACGACGCGGGTGTTGCTCTTGGGCATGACGCGCTTGAGGCCGAAGACCTTCGTGTACCACTCGATCGTGCGGTCGACGTTGGTCGTGGGGAAGTTCACGTGGTGGATGTAGCGGGGCTCGATGCTCCGCCCTTCGGCGTCGAACTTGGGCTCGGGCAGCGCGAAGCCCTTCGCGACGTCGGCGGGGCCGGCGTCCGTCTCGGTGGTGCTCATGAGCGCGTCCTTTCTGTGTGGGTGTCGGCGGCTTCGCCGACGACGGTGTTGGTGAGTGTGCCGATGCCGGAGATTTCGATGTCGATGACATCGCCCACTGCCATGGGGGTGTTGCCGTCGGCGCCCATCCAGAGGACGTCGCCGGGGTGGATCGTGATGTACTTCGTCATCTCGACGATGAAGTCGTACGGGTCGAAGATCATGTCGCCGGTCGCGAACTGCGCGTCGAGCCGGCCGTTGCGGGACACGGTCGTCGTCGAGGCGAGCGGATCGACGTCGGTCTGGATCCAGGGACCCATGGGCTTGAAGGTGTCGGCGTTCTTGGCGCGGTAGAAGGTGCGGTCCGCGTGCTGCCATTCGCGGGCCGACACGTCGTTGCCGATCGTCCAGCCGAACACCGAGTCGATGGCCTGCTCGCGGGTGGCGTGACGCAGCGTCGCGCCGAAGACGGCCACGACCTCCGCCTCGGTCTCGAACCGGCCCTCGACGCCCTGCGGCTTGACGATGTCGGCGCCGTGGCCGACCAGCGCGCTCTGCGCGCGGTAGCCGACCTCGGGCCGGTCGCCGACCTTCACCGGGTCGTAGCCCAGCTCCTCGTGGTGGCGGTTGTGCGCCTTGTAGTTGAACCCCGCCGCGTAGAACGTGCCGGGCACAACGGGCGGCAGCAGCTCCACCGCGGCCAGCGGATGCCGCGGCAGGCCGGCCGCGAGCGCCGCCGGGTCCGCGGTCAGCTGCGCGAACGGCACGCGCAGCGGGTCGCCCGAGATCTCCTGGACCTCCTCCCCCTCGACCAGGCCGAGGAACTCGCGTCCCTCGTGCGTGCACCGCGCCAGCAGCATCCGGTTCCCTCCTGACCGTCAGCGCAGCTTGTGGCTGACGCGCTTGGTGATCAGGTACGCCTGCACGCCCTCGGGACCGGACTCGCGCCCCAGGCCGCTCTCCTTGACGCCGCCGGAGGGCGCCTCGGTGACCGAGCCGCCGCAGTGGTTGATCGAGAGGATGCCGGCCTCGAAGCCGCGCGCCAGGATGTCGGCCGTCGACGCGGACTCGGTGAAGCCGTAGGCGGCGAGGCCGAAGGGCAGCGAGTTCGCGATCCGCAGCGCCTCGTCGAGGTCGGTGAAGGTGGTGATGGGGGCGACCGGGCCGAACGGCTCCTCGCTCATGACCTCGGCGTCCAGCGGCACCCCGGTGAGGATGGTCGGCGCGTAGTAGTAGCCGGCGTCGTTGCGGCCCTCGCCGGTGAGGCGCTCGCCGCCGAAGGCGATCGTCGCACCGTGCGCGACGGCGTCGTTCACGAGGTGCTCGGTGGCCTCGACGCGCTTCTCGTTGATGAGCGGGCCCATCGTGGTGCCCTCCGCCAGCGGGTCGCCGACCTTCAGCGCGGCGGCCTGGCGCACCATCTCGGCGATGAACTCCTCGGCGATCGACTCGTGCACGAGGATGCGGCTCGGCGAGGTGCAGACCTGGCCCGCGTTCGCCCACTTGGCGGCGGAGGTGCGGCGTGCGGCGACGATGGGGTCGGCGTCCGCGGCGACGACGACGGGCGCATGTCCGCCCAGCTCCATGATCGTCGGCTTCATGAGGGCGCCGGCGCGGGCGCCCAGCTCCTTGCCGACCGGGACCGAGCCGGTGAAGGCGATCAGGCGGGTGACGGGAGAGGCGATGAGGTGCTCGGCGGTCTCGGCGCCACGACCGAACACGAGGTTGAGCACACCCGCCGGCAGCCCGGCGTCGTGGAAGGCCTGGGCGAGCGCGCACACCGTGGCGGGCACCTCCTGCGAGGCCTTGATGACCAGGGCGCAGCCGGCGGCGATCGCGGCGGACATCTTGCGCATGGGCGAACCGGCCGGGAAGTTCCAGGGCACGATCGCGCCGACGACGCCGACCGGCTCGTAGCGCACGGTCAGCTGCGAGTCGACGTCGGTCGGGATGATCCGGCCGTACAGCCGCCGGGTCTCCTGGGCGCACCACTCGAGCGTGCCGGAGACCCGGACGACCTCCATGACGGCGTCCTTGAGCGGCTTGCCCTGCTCGATCGCCATGAGCGTGCCGATCTCCGAGGCGCGTTCGCGCAGCAGCGCGACGGTCTTCATGAGGATGCGGCTCTTCTCGAACGCGGAGGTGTCGCGCCACAGCGGGAAGGCGCGCTCCGCGGCGGCGAGCGCGTCGTCGAGGTCGCTCGCCTCGGCGCGCGGCACCTGGCCGATGACCTCGTCCGTCGCCGGATTCCGGACGTCGAAGGTGCGGCCGTCGGCACCCGCACGCCACTCGCCGTCGATGAACAGGCCGAGCCGTGCCTTCGCGTAGGTGTCGGCGGCGACGGAGGGGGCGTCAGTGGTGATGGTCATACGAGGGCGGTTCCTTCCGACGTGTTGGGGGCTTTCGGGTCGTTGTTGGTCGCCAGCACCCAGATGTGGTGCGGCGGCGTCTGCTCGTGGACGTTGGGCCCGTAGGAGTCGTCGACGCGGTCCATGTCGGCGGCGTACTCGACCCGACCCCCGGCGGGGCAGTGGATGAAGCGGAAGACGTTCGAGCCGACCGTGTGACGGCCCAGGCGCCGGGCCTCCCGCCATCCCTTCTCGATCATGTGGTTGCCGCCCTCGATCACGTCGTCGAAGCCGCTGACCTCATAAGAGGTGTGGTTCGTGCCGGCGCGGTCGGGACGGTGGCACAGCAGGAAGTTGTGCTGGTCGTCGTCGCCCTCGACCTGCATGAACACGCCCATGGGCTCGACGATGTCGGTGGCACGGAAGTTGAGGCGCTTCAGGTAGAAGTCGATCGCCTCGTCCTTGCCCTCCTTGGGGATGTTCAGGGCGACGTGGCAGACGCGGATCGGCCGGACGTCGGCGATCTCCGTCTGCGGCTGGTTCCAGCGCTCGACCCGGCCGGAGCTGTTGTACTTGCGCGGGTCGTAGTCCAGGTGCCTCGGGTGCGTGACGGCCAGGCCGAGGCCGAAGCCGGTCTCGTCGAGCGTGTGCGCGGTGCCCTCGTCGTCGACGACGACCTCGCGGTCGGTGCGCAGGTCGGCTACGAGCGCGTCGACGGACTCCTGCGAGTCGACGCCCCAGACGACCTCGCGGATGCCGGGGCCGTTCTCGACCGGCGGCGGCAGCGTCGGGTCGTCCAGCGGGCGGAGGATGATCCGCTGCTCCACCTGCGTGGTCAGCACGGAGCGCTGCGGCGTCTGCTCCTGGAGGGTCAGGCCGAAGTCCTGGAAGAAGCGGGTGGCCTCGTCGAGGTCTTCCACCCCGTAGGTGACGGATTCGATGCGTTCGATCGACATTGAGGGCCGGCTTTCAGCGTGGGGCAGGGATCGAAGTCGAGTCTGCGTCGGGCGCCGGCTCGGCGGGAGAGGGGATGCGGAACGTATTGCTTGCGCGCTCTGCATCCAGGCCCGCGTGCAGGCGGGCGAGACTGCGAAGCATGCTCTCGAGGTCGCCGTCCAGCTCGGGCGTGAGCTCCCAGGCGCGCTCGAGCACATCGGCCCAGGAGCGTCGGAGGCGGGAGATGACCTCCTCCGACAGGGGCGTGGCGTGGATGCGCACGGCCCGGCCGTCCGCGTCGTCGCGCACCGAGGTGATGTAGCCGCGCCCGCGCAGGTCGCGCAGCGCGGCGCTCACGTTCGCCCGTTGCAGGCCGCTGCCGTCGGCGATGGCGGACGGAGAGCACCCCGGATGGTTGTGGATGTAGCGCATGACCTGGCCCTGCGTCTGCGTCAGCGGCACGACGGGGGCGGAATGGGACGCGCCGATGCGGATCTCGCGGGCGATGTCCACGAGAAGGTCCGCCAGCGTGAGAAAGGCGTCGTCGCCAGGAGCCGGGTCCATGAGCACCTCCGTGAACTGATTATACATATATAACCAGTCAGAGGCAGGGTCGGCCAGCCGACCGGCGCCCTGCTCCCCTTCGGCACCGTCGTCATTCTGAGGAGATTCCGGATGCAGCGGACCGTACGCGCGGTGCGGCTCCTCGAAATCCGGGATCTCCTCAGAATCCGCGACGCCGTGCCGGCGCTCCGGACACGGCGATGCCGTGCCCGATCAGACGGACGTGAGCGCCGTCTGCTGCTTCGACCGGAACCAGGCGGTCATGAAGTCGAGGAAGATCCGCACCCGCTCCGGCGTGTGCCCGCCGGGGCCGCGGACGGCGTACAGCGCGCGGTCCGGCGGCGGGAACTCGGGCAGCACCTCGACGAGGTCGCCGCTCTGGAGCCGCTCGAACGCCGGGCGACGCGGGATCAGGGCGATGCCGCATCCCGCCTCGACGAGCTTCTCGATGACGAGATAGGAGTTCGCGACGGCCTTGGCGCGCTGCACCTTGTAGTGCACGGTGTCCTCGCCCTCGCCGAGCCGCCACACCGGATCGTTCGGGTGCAGCAGGCAGTCGTGATCGGCGAGCTCGGCCACCGTCTGGGGCAGCCCGCGCCGGCGCGCATACTCGCGCGACGCGGCCAGCACGAACGGCAGCTCCGACACGCGCCGGATCAGCACGTTCGAGTCACGCAGGTCGCGGGTGTGGAAGGCGACGTCGTAGCCCCGGTCGAGGAAGTCGTAGTTGCGGTCGCTCATGCCGCCCAGCTCGAACCGGATGTCGATCTTGGGATGCTCCCGCACGAAGGCGGCGATCGCGTCCCCCACCTCGAGGGTGCCGATCCACTTGGGGCAGATGACGGAGATCATGCCCTCGGGGGCGTCCCGCGACTGGGACAGGGAGTTGTCCTCCTCGTCGATCTCGTCGAGGATGCGCTCGGCGAACTCGGCGTAGCGCCGGCCCGCCTCGGTCAGGCTCACCGAACGCGCGGTGCGGTTGACCAGTCTCACGCCCACCTGACGCTCGAGGTCGGCGACGTGGCGCGAGACGAGCGAGCCGGAGATCGCCAGCTCGCGCGCCGCCTGGCTGAAGCTCGACGACTTGGCGACGGTGACGAACGTCTTCATGACGACGAGTCGGTCCATAGTGCGCTCCTCGGGCTCGTTGCGCGGGGGAAGCCCTGTTGCAGCCTATCCGAGCCCTCCTCGGCGCCTCCACGGCGCGGGGCGCGCGCCGACGGCCTCCGCACCGGGCGCGGAGGCCTGACCGACCACGACGGACGACGACGGCGCCGCGACCTCGTCGGTCGCGGCGCCGTCGGGGCGGATCAGCTGGCGGCGCTGCAGTACGGCGTGGCGTCCGCGATGTTGTCCTTGGTGATCAGCAGGTAGGGCACGGTCGCGATGTGGTCGATGCTGGAGTCGCTGGGGTCGGCCAGCAGCGCGATCGAGTTGGTGACCGCGATCTGGCCCAGCTCGTAGGCCGAGTTGGAGACGGTCGCGGCGTAGGTGCCGTCCTCGACCGCGGCCAGGCCGTCGTCGGTGCCGTTGACGGTGACGATCTTGGCGTCCGAGCCGGCGTCGGCGACGGCGGTGGCCACGCCGGCCGCCATCACCTCGGTGAGGGCGAAGATGTAGTCCACGTCGGGGTTGGTCTGCAGGATGGTCGCCGCGGCGGACTGCGCGCCGGCCTGGTCGAATGTGTAGTTCGGCTGCGTCGAGACGACCGTCGCCGTCGACGGCAGCGCGCCGGTGAATCCGCCGACCTCGGTGTCGCTGTAGTAGCCCGGAGCACCGGCGACGATGCCGACCGTCACGGCCGCCCCGGCTGCGTCGTCGGCGACGAAGCCGCCCGCGTCGGCGCCGATGCCGGCGATGTCGCTGGTGGCCACCCCGAGCACGGCGCTCGGGTCGTCCGGCACCGAGGAGGTGATGAACAGCGGGATGCCCGCGTCGGCGGCGTCGGTGACGGCGGTGCCGAGCGAGTCGGAGTCGATCGACTGCAGGATGATGACGTCGACGCCCTGGTCGATCATGTCCTGGACGTTGGAGACCTCCTCGGCCGCGTCGTGGTTCGAGTTCAACACCTTGACCGTGTCGCCGGCGGCGTCCGCCGTCTCCTGGACGCCGTTCTGGAGGCAGACGCCGAAGTCGTCGGTCGAACCGTTGATGAATCCGATGGTCAGGCCGCCGCCGGAGTCGGAGCTGCCGGAGCTGCCGCTGCCGGAACAGCCGGCCAGGGCGACGGCCGCGATCGCGACGGCGGACAGGGCCATCGCGGGCTTCACAAATGCACGCATGTGCGTTCCTCTCTTGGATGCCGCATCCGCCCGGCCCGGTCCCCGACGCCACTTCGTGTCGGATCTTTCCGGGTCACGCCGGATCGCGGCGCTTGTTGCTGTGAACGACAGCCCCCGAGCCGTCGTCCTGGTGGTGTGTCACCAGGCTTGTGCGAGGTCACCTCCGGCGCTTCTGGAGGTGACCGACGATCGCCGCGATCAGCAGGACCGCGCCGACGGAGACTTGCTGGAAGGAGGAGTCCACGCTCAGCAGACCGAGCGCCTTGCCGACGAGGCCCAGCAGCATGACGCCGAGGACCGTGCCGATCATGGTGCCGTAGCCGCCGGCGAGGGCGGTGCCGCCGATGACGACCGCCGCCACCGCCTGCAGCTCGAGGTTGAGGCCGCCGAGGCTGGTGCTGGCGGTGCCGACGTTGGCCAGCAGCATGATGCCGGCGATGCCGGCGAGCAGGCCGTTGAGCGTGTAGAGCAGCATCTTCACGCGGCTGATCGGGATGCCGCTGAGCTTGGCGACCTCCTCATTGCCGCCGATCGCGAAGACGTTGCGGCCGAAGACCGTGTACCGCATCATCAGGCCGATGATCAGCATGACGATGATCGCCAGGATGACCAGGTACGGCATGCCGAACAGGTCGCCGTTGTGGAGCCACGTGAACGTGTCGCCGGTCTTCGCGGAGCGACCGCCGCCGAGCACGGCGACCTGCGCGCCGGCGAGGATGGTGGCCGTGGCCAGCGTCACGACGAACGGCTCGACGCCGATGAAGGTGACGATGACGCCGTTGAGGGCGCCGATCAGGGTCGCGACGACGAGCATGATCACGACCGCGAGGACCGGGTCCGTCCCGCCGGAGATGAGCTGCCCGAGGATGGCGGATCCGACGCCGGCGATGCCGCCCAGCGAGAAGTCGACGCCGCCCGCGGTCATCAGCAGCGTGAGGCCGGCGGCGATGACGGCCAGCCAGCTCACCTGCTCGGCGGTGTTGGCGAGGGTCGTGGGCTTCAGGAAGGCGTCGGATCCGAACGCGGTGGCCGCGAACACCAGCAGCACCACGATGAACAGCCCGGCGTGGTTCATCCACTGCGAGCGCCGGACGCGGGTCCAGACGCTGGGCTGCCGCTGCGCCGCGATGGCGAACGTGCTGTCGGTGGGTTTGAGGTCGGTCACGAGAGGGTCTCCCCGACGGTGAGGGCGACGAGCTCGTCGCGATTGGTGGACTCGATGTCGCGTTCCGCGACGACGCGGCCCGCGCTGATGACGATGACGCGGTCGGCGAGACGGAGGACCTCGTGCACGTCGCTGGACGCGACGAGCACCGCCGTGCCCTCCTCGACGAGCTCGTCGACGATCGCGTGGATGTCCGCCTTCGCGCGGATGTCCACGCCGTTGGTCGGCTCCTCCAGGAAGACGAGCCGGGGCCGCCTGGCCAGCCACTTGGCCAGCAGCACCTTCTGCTGGTTGCCGCCGGACAGCGCCCGCACCGGCGGGTTGGCGGCGATGCTCACCACGCCGAAGCGGGCGCGGAGCACCGCGGCGCGGCGCGCCATCGCGGCCCAGAACATCCACAGCCGCCGGTCCTCGCGGTCGGAGGACATCGTGATGTTCTCGTTGATGGTGAGGCCGCCGACGACCCCGAACCGCAGGCGCGCGCCGGGGACCGCCCGCAGTCCGCTGCGCAGCGCGGCCCGCACCCGGCCGAACCGGACGCGCGTGCCGAAGACGTCGAGCGTGCCCGCGTCCGGCTTCATCAGGCCCGCCAGCAGCGGGAACAGCTGCGCCTGGCCGTCGCCGGCCGGCCCCAGGACGCCGAGGACCTCGCCCGCGCGCACCTCGAGGTCGAGCCCGACGAGCCGGTGTCCGACGGTGACGCCGGAGAGCCTGAGCGCGGACGCACCCGGCGCGGACCGGTTCTCGGGGCGTTCGGAGACCACGACGTCGCCGACCATCGCCCGCACGAGCGCCGAGGTCTCGATCTCGTCATGCTCCATCACCAGCCGGTTGCGGCCGTCGCGCATGACCGTGACCCGGTCGGCGAGGTCCACGATCTCCTCCAGGTGATGCGAGATGTAGATGACGCTCTTGCCCTGGGCGCGCAGGCGCTTGACGAGCGCGCGCACGTCCTCGGCCTGCTGTCCGCCGATCGCCGCGGTGGGCTCGTCGAGGATCAGGATGCGGCCGCCCCGGCGGCTGGCGCGGGCGATCTCGATCATCACCTGCTCGGCCGTGGTCAGGCCGCCGGCGGGCTGGGTGACGTCGATCGGGAGGTCGAGCGCGGCCAGCGCGGCCTCCGCGTCGCGGCGGATGCCCTTCCAGTCGACGACGACGCCGCGGGTCGGCACCTCGCCGAGCATGATGTTCTCCGCGACGGAGAGGCCGGGGACGATCTCGCGACGCTGCGGCACGAACGCGATGCCGAGGTCCTTCGCCGCACGCGGGCTCAGGCCGCCGTGCTCGACCCCGTCGACGGTGATCGTGCCCGAGTCGGGACGGAAGGCCCCGTAGAGCATGCTCACGAGCGTGGACTTGCCGGCACCGTTGAGGCCGATCAGCGCGTGGACCTCGCCGGGACGGAGGCTGAAGTCGACGTCGCGCAGCGCCGGCGCGCCGCCGAAGGACTTCGAGGCCTTCGAGACGACGAGGACCGGCTCGACCGCCGCGGGTGCGGCCTGCGCGATGTCCACCATGCGATTGATCACTCCATCGTGCTCGTCGTGCCGTCGGGTACGGCACTCTGGTATCGACCACCGAGACGGGACGTGGGACCCCGGTCGGGCACATTGAGACTAAGTGCCAGCTCAGCATCATGTAATCGTTCGATCGGCAATGTAATCGTGCAGGCTCGTACACCCGCCCCGGCACTGCTCAGCGGTGGCCGGAGCCCTGCGTCGTCTCGGTGAACGGGCGGTCGATCACCCGTGCCCGCACCGGCGTCTGCACGTGGCGCTCGATGAAGGGACTGCTGGCGCCGCCGTCGGCGTCCCCCCAGGTGAGCACGACGTCGTCGCCGACGGCCGCTGCATCGTCGAGCGAGCCGAGCGAGATGAAGCTGCGGGTGTTGGCCGAGTACACCGACAGGTTCATGTTGCCCACGTGCACGCCGTCCTTCTCGACGCGGTCGAACTGGGTCGCGGTGTAGGTGGCCATCGGGGTGTCGAGGTACTTGAAGCGCTCGTCGCCCTGGTTGTACATCGAGGCGTAGATGCGGGCGACGTCGTCGCGGTCCCACTCGATCCAGGCCTTCCGGCGGTGGGGCTCGCCCTGCCGCGCCTCCAGCCCCTCGCGGCCGATGAAGTCGTGGTCGAACTTCGCGATGTGCGTGTAGCCGATGTCCCAGGGCGTGACGTAGTAGTCCTCGACGGTGTCCGACACGAAGCTGCCGCCGAGGGCCAGGCTGCCCTCGAACGACCGGGCGGCTGCCCACTCGCGGTAGGGCTGCAGCTCGGGATGCGTGTAGATCGCGGGCAGGGTGTTGGCGACCCAGCCCGACTCGGTCGCCACCGACGCGTAGGCGCGGCCCCCGATCTGCGTGATGCCGAACTCGGCGCCGGCCTCGAGCAGCGTGTCGCGCACGCCCTCGAGCTGCTCGTACGGGCCGAAGAACTCCAGGCCGGGGAAACCGGACATCCGGTGGTTGAGCGCTGTCGTCTCGTACGCGCCGATCCGGAACCTGCCCATGTGGAAGAAGGGGATCTCCGGCATCGGACCGCCGTTGACCTTCTCGAAGATCTCGCCCGCGGTCGGCCCCTGCAGCTGCAGGCGGTACAGCTCCCGGGTCCTGGTCGGGTTCACGACGCTGCGCTCGTCCTTGCGCACCTCGACGTCCCAGCCGCCGGTCTCGGCATGGAACTGCACCCAGTTCAGTGCCGGCGGCCGGCCGACGATGCGCACGAGGTCCTCGCCGAGGCAGAACAGGATGGCGTCGCCGATCATGTAGCCGTCGGGCGAGACGGCCACGAGCTGCTTGGCCTTCATCGGACCGAAGTTGCGGAAGCTGTTCGCACCGACGTGCGCGAGCAGCGCGAAGGTGTCCGGTCCGCTGACCACCAGGTCGGGCATGTGCAGCGACAGGTCCATGAGCGCCGCCGTGGTGCGCCACGACTCCTGCTCATCGCGCCAGTTGGTGAACTCCGGCTTGACCGGGAACGCGTAGGCACCGCTGCGCCCGCTGCGCAGCAGCTGCAGCGCGCCGCCCGCGGCGCGGATCTCGTCTTCGAGGGTGGGCATCGTCGCCGTCCTTTCCCGCCGCCATCGTGCGGCAATCTCAGATATCTGTAACTATGCCATTCATTTGGGATGTTTGTCGATATCGGAGATGTTTGAAATCAGTCATAATGACTCGGAGAGAAAGGCAGGGCGTGATGGCATCGGAGCAGGACACGCCGTCGCAGTGGCTCGAAGGGCTGCCGTATCGGATCTGGCGCGCCAACCAGGCCGTGCACCGGCAGGTGGTCGACGCCATCGCCGGCCTCGGGGTGACCGTGACGCAGCTCGGCATCGCCGTGCACCTCGACGAGCTCGGCCATCTGTCGGCATCCGATCTCGCACGGCTGTTCGGGCTCACGCCGCAGAGCGTGACGACCGCCCTGAACCGCCTGGAGTCCCTCGGCTGGGTGAGCCGGCTGCCCCACCCCGTGCATCGCCGGGTCATCTGGTACGAGCTCACGCCCGCGGGCCTCGCCGGCATCGACGAGGGCAGGCGGCGCGTCGCGGAGGTCAACGACCGGGTCGTGGCCGCCGTCGGCGCCGACGCCGAGAGCTTCGACGCGACGCTCGGCGCGATCGTCGAGCGCTTCGGCGACGCGCGACCCGCCGGCACGATGTGGCCGGTGCCGACCGGCTCCCGAGGGTCCGGCGCATGAGCGAGACCGTCTCCCCCGCGGTCTCCGACTGGCTGTCCGGCCCGGTGTTCCGGCTCTGGAAGGCCGATCAGCTGCTCAGCCGCGCCGTGACCGCCGCGCTCGAGGGCATCGGCGCCACCATCACCCACGTGGGCATCCTCGTCCACCTCGACGGCCTCGGCCCGCTGTCGGCATCAGATCTGGCCCGGCTGCTGAGCCTCACCCCGCAGAGCACGACCGCCGCCCTGGCTCAGCTCGAAGAGCTCGGCTGGACCGTGCGCGCGCCGCATCCCACCCACCGCCGCGTCGTGCTGCACGAGGTGACCGAGGCCGGTCGCGCGATCGCCGCGGACGGCCGTCACCGGGTGGGCGCCGTCGGCGCCGACGTGGACGCGCTGCTGCGCGCGGACGACCGGGCGGCGGCGTACCGCGCGACCGCTGCCCTCATCCCCGACTGACTCACAGCCGGCCGTAGGCCTCGATGTCGGCGAGGAAGTCGCGCGCCGACTCGTCGGACACGGTCGCCCGCGTGGCGGCGAGCGCGTCGACGTAGTCGGCCAGCCCCAGCGGCTCGGCGTCGCCGCCGTCCGTGCGCAGCGCACGGGCCAGCGCCTCCTGCGAGGCACGGCGCGCCGCGTACTCGATGTCGGCCGGGGTGAGTCCGTCGCTGCGATCGACGAGGTCGGCGAGGTCGATGTCGACGGATGCCGGCACGTAGCGGCCCCAGATCGCCGCCCGCGCCGCGGCGTCGGGCAGACCGATCGGGATGACGTAGTCGAACCGGCCGTGGCGGAGGAAGGCGGCATCCAGCGCACGCACGAAGTTCGTCGCGCAGATCAGCAGGCGTCCCGATCCGTCGCGGAAGTCGGCCACGAGCTTGAGCAGCTCGTTGGTGACACCCTGCGTCGGCGACGGCGGGTCGCCGCGGCGACGCGAGGCGATCTCCTCCACCTCGTCGATGAACACGACCGCGTGCTCGAGCGAGCCGATGCGCTCGAACGTGGCGCGCAGCGCCGCGGCCATGCCGCCGGCCGTGTCGCCCAGGCGCGAGGGGAACAGCTCCACGAACGGCCAGCCCAGCCGCGAGGCGACCGCCTTCGCGAAGGTGGTCTTGCCGGTGCCGGGCGGCCCGAACAGCATGACCGCCCGCGGGGGCATCACGCCGAACCGCTCCGCCAGCTCGGGATGGGCCAGCGGGGTGACCAGCCGCTCCTCGAGCAGCCGCTTCTCGGCGGACATGCCCGCCACGGCCTCCCACAGGTGACGGGGCAGGATGCGGCCGCCGACGTCGCCGAGCACGTCGAGCTCCCGCCGCTGGACCGGCATCGGCCGCTCCAGATAGCGCAGGGTGTGGCGCATCCCGAAGCCGTTGCCGGCGAGCGCCGCGACCCGCCCGTCGTGCTCGGCGACCAGCACGGAGAGCTTGGCCAGGCCGAGGGGGGCCATCCGCCGTTCCAGCGCGTCGAGCAGGTCCGCCGCGATCTGGCCGTCGGCGTCGGCGGCCGAGACGCCGAAGAAGACCACCCAGCCCTGCGCGTGCGCGGCACGGCCGACGGCCGCGCCGACGACCTGGTCGCCGTCGACGGCGACGACGGCGTGGTCCTCCTGGCAGGAGGCGATCACCTCGGCCAGCGAGTAGACCGGGCGGATGACGGCGTTGTGCACGGCCTCCCAGAGCACGACGATCCCGTCGAGGTCGTCGTCGTGGAAGTCGCGGATGTGCACGGTGCGGTAGCTGCGGCTCATCGGTCCCCCTCGGTGGTCGACGGCTCCCGCCGACCACCGGCAGGATCAGGCCATGTGGGAACGATAGGCCGTGCGGGCGTACTCGTTGTAGGGGGCGGGCTGCACGAGGGCGCGCATGCGCGGGAGGCCCAGGTCGGCGTCGGGCGCGGTGCCGGCGCCGGGATGCTCGCCCCAGACGACCTCGACCTCGGTGCCCGCGACGGCGAACTCGGTGTCCACGAGCGACAGCGAGAGGCGGCGGCCGAGCGGCGCGATCGTCGAGCTGTAGAACGTCATGCCGACCAGCCGGCCGTCGTGCTCGATGCGGTGCCGGCCGTAGGAGTTGACGTAGCCGTCGTCGTCGCCGAACACGCGACGGGCGTCGTCGCGGTCGAGCTCGAGGGTGACCTTGGTGCGGCGCACGGCGTCCTTCGCGGCGGCGAGGGCGTCGCGTCCGATGAAGTCGTGGCTCAGCGAGACGGACCGGCCGTAGCCGAGCTCCCAGGGCGACACGTAGTAGTCGGCGATGTCGCGCGAGAAGAAGCTGCCGTTCAGGGGTTTCATGCCCTCATAGCTGAACCGGCTGAGCGAGCGGCGGTAGTCCGCGAGGGACGGGTCGGTGTAGATCGCGGGGGTCGGGGTGGGGATCCAGCCGCTCTCGACGCCGTTGGTGAAGTAGGCGAGGCCTCCGACGTGCACGAGCCCGAGGGGCGCGCCGGCGGCGAGCAGGGCGTCCTTGACGGCGTCGTAGTCGGCGTAGTCGCCGATGAACTCGTAGCCCGCTTGCCCGGCCATGCCGTGACGCAGCGCCCGCACCGGCCGTCCGGCCAGCCGGACCATCGTGGAGTGGAAGAACTTGGTCTCCGGCAGCGGGCCGCCGAACGCGCTCGCCACCAGCTCGAGAGCCTGCGGACCCTGGATCTGGAACCGGAACAGCGCGGGGTCGCCGTCCTTGCGCACCGATGAGTCGGCGTTGGTCGTGTACTCGACGTCGTATCCGCCCTTCTCGGCGTGGTACTTCACCCAGTTCTGGGATGCCGGGACGCCGGTGAGCACGTACGCGTCGGGCGCGTCGCGCAGCAGGATGCCGTCGACGATGATGTTCCCGTCGGCGGCGACCGGGACGAACTGCTTGGCCTGTCCGATGGCGAAGCTCTCGTAGTTGTTCGCGCTGACCTCGCTCAGCAGCCGCGTCGCGTCCGGGCCGGTGAGGAACGTGTCGGACATGTGGAACGACAGGTCGCTGAGCGCGACGCCGGAGCGCCAGGCGTCCTGCTCGGCGGCCCACCCGACGTATTCGGGCTCGACGACGGGCACGGCCCACGGCGCCTGGCCGGGCTTCCACAGCAGGTCGATGGGCGATCCTGCCGCGTCGATGGCGTCTTGCAGGCTCTGTCCGGGAGGCGGGGTGGTCATGGCGTCCTTCTTTCGGGCTCGGGGGTCAGCGGGAGAACTTCTGGATCCACTCGGACGTGGCCGTCAGCCCGCCGAACGTGTAGAAGTGCAGGTGCACCTCGCCGTGGCGGGCCGGGTCGTAGCCGGCGGCCAGCGCGGTGATGAGCCTGTCGGGCCCGGCGGTGCCGATGAGGTTCGTGAGGGAGAAGCCGTACTTCTTCACGATCATCGCGTTGGCGCCGATGCCGAAGCGGCGGGCGAAGCCCAGCAGCCGCTTGACGCCGGCCGGCCCCGGCACGCCGACGCGGATGGGAAGGTCGATGCCACGGTCGCGCACCTGCTCGATCCAGCGGAGCACGGCCTCGTCGTCGAACGCGAACTGGGTGAGGATCGTGCCGGGCAGCCCCTGCTCGGCGAGGGAGGCGGCCTTGCCCGCCAGCGCGGTCCACAGCACGTCGTCGGCGATGTCCGGATGTCCCTCCGGGTACCCCGCGATGCTGACGTCCTCGACGCCGTACTCCGGCAGCAGGCCGGAGCGGATCACCGTCTCGGAGTCCGGGTATGGCCCTTCGGGCTCGGCCGGGTCGCCGCCGACCGTGAACACGCTGCGGCTCGCGCCGATCTGCTGCAGGGCGCCGAGGTACTCGGTCAGCTCGTCCTGCCCGTGCAGGCGACGCGCCGAGATGTGCGGCACCGGGACGAAGCCGCCCTCGAGCACGGCCTTCGAGGCGGCGACGCGCATCGGCAGGTCCTCATTGCCGAGGAAGGTCACGTTGATCCGGGTGCCGGCGGGGATGAGAGGGGTCGCGGTGCGCAGATCCTCCACATCCTTGCCGGTCATCTCCAGCGAGAAATCGGCCAGCAGGCGCTGCACCTCGGGGGTATTCGTCATCGAATCGTCCTTCTTATATATGTCCTTATATATGTCGGTCGGTCAGAACACGACGGTCTCGCGGCCGTTGCGCATCACGCGGTCCTCGCAGTGCGCCAGCACCGCGCGCGAGAGCACCTCGCGCTCGACGTACGCGCCCTTGCGCTGCATGTCGGCGGCGGTGTCGGCGTGGGTGACGCGGGCGACGTCCTGCTCGATGATCGGGCCCTCGTCCAGCTCTTCGGTGACGTAGTGGGCGGTCGCGCCGATCAGCTTGACCCCGCGCTCCTTCGCCTTGCGGTAAGGGCCGGCGCCGATGAAGGCGGGCAGGAAGGAGTGATGGATGTTGATGACCGGCACCCCGACCCTGTGCAGGAAGTCGGCCGAGATGATCTGCATGTAGCGCGCGAGCACGACCAGGTCGACGTTGCCCTGGACCAGCTCGAGGATCCGCTCCTCGGCCGCCGACTTGTCGGGACCGGCGGAGGGCACGTGGAAGAAGGGGATGCCGAACGAGCGCACGTCTTCGGCGACGTCGCCATGGTTGGAGATGACCATCGGCACCGTCATCGGGATCTCGCCCCGACGCTGCCGCCACAGCAGATCGAGCAGGCAGTGATCGCTCGTCGAGGCCAGGATCGCGACGCGCTTGGGGATGCCGCGATCCACCAGCCGCCAGGCGAGCCCGAGCGGGTCGAGCGCGACAGCCAGCTCCGCCTCGAGTGCGGGGAACACCGCGGCGGGCTCGTCGAGCGTGAAGATCGTGCGCTGGAAGAAGTGGCCGCCGGTCGGGTCGTCGCTGTACTGGTCGAGCGCGACGATGTTCGCATCGTGGTCCGCCAGCACCGCGGAGATCGCGCGGACCAGTCCCTGGCCGTCCTCGCCCTGCACCAGCAGCGCCGCCTCGTCGGCGGGAAGCTTCAACGCGAGATTGGGGGTGCGCGGGGCCACGATGGTCATCCGTCCGCTCCTTTGCTTTCAGGTGACTGAAATAGTAGCAGTCGCCTCAAGAAAGGCAAGCCCCGCCCCGCGCGCTGGCGGAATGGTTTCAGGCGTCTTACTATTCTTCATACAACTGATTCGTCGACGGGGATGTCGACGTCATGAGGGCGAAGGAGCCGCGCATGGCCTGGGAGTTCGTCAGCCTGCAGCAGGGGATCGATCAGGCGGGATCCGCCATCCAGCTGCTGTGGAAGCCGGGAGCCGACCCGTGGAAGCCGCCGGTCGTGGCGGACGAGTACGTGTCATGGGCGGCCGAGCAGGATGCCTGGCGCAGCGGCGTCGCGCTGAGCGACCTGTCATATCACATGTCCGACACGTTCATCCGCGGGGCCGACGCCGCCCGGCTGCTCGGCGACGTCTCCGCGAACAACATCTCGGCGTTCGCCGACGGCCAGGCCAAGCAGTTCGTGCCGGTCGGAGCCGACGGCAACATCATCACCGACGGCATCCTGCTGCGCGAGAGACAAGACGCATACGTGCTGTCCGGGGTGCCTGCCGCACAGAACTGGGTCGCCTACCACGCCGAGACCGGCGGGTACGACGTCGACATCCAGACCGACCCGGCCATGGACTACCGTCCGAACGAGCAGCCGCGCCTGTTCCGGCTGCAGGTGCAGGGTCCGGCGGCGCTCGAGGTCGTCCAGCGCGCGTTCGGCGGCCCGCTGCCCGAGGTGAAGTTCTTCCACTCCGTCCCGGTGGAGCTCGCCGGCGCACGGTTCCGCGCGCTGCGTCACGGCATGGCGGGCCAGCCCGGCTACGAGTTCATCGGCCAGCACGCCGACCACGACGCCGTGAAGGAGGCGCTGCTCGTGGCAGGCGCGGCATCCGGGATCGTGCACGTCGGCGCCCTCGCCTACGCGACCAACGGCATCGAGAGCGGCTGGATCTCCACGCCGACGCCGGCGATCTACACCGATCCGACTCTCGCGGACTACCGGCGGAAGCTCGGCCTGTTCACCTACGAGGGGCAGAACCCGCTCTACGGCAGCTTCTACAGCGACGACATCGCCGACTACTACACGTCGCCGTGGGAGCTCGGCTACGGCCGGTCGCTGTCGTTCGCGCACGACTTCATCGGCCGCGACGCGCTCGCGGCGGCGAAGGACACCGTGCGCCGCGTCAAGGTGACCCTGGAGTTCGACGAGGCGGACGCCCTCGCCGCGATCGGTCCCGCCGACCTCTACGTGAACGACTACGGGCGGCAGCGTCTCGAAGTCGACGGCGAGCTGGTCGGCACCGCGTTCCAGTCGGCGCGCATCGTGCCCGAGGGCAAGGTGCTCGCCCTGGCCCTCGTCGACCGGTCCGTGGCCGCGCCCGGTTCATGGGTGGAGGTCGTATGGGGCGACCACCCGGGCCACGGCGCCCCCGCCGACGCGACGGACGCGTTCCCCCGCATCCGCGCGACGGTGCAGCCCGTCCCCTACAACGCGTTCGCCCGCACCGGCTACCGCGCCGACTGATCCTCGCCCCTCTCGCCCTTCCGCGGGGGCGGGAGCCGGGGGCGGGGGATCAGGCTTTGGCGTAGCCGCGGACGTCGGGGAACGGCGGCTCCACCCCGGGCTGCAGGTCGACCTCGAAGGCGTTCAGGCAGAGCGAGAGCATCGTGTAGTTGCCGAGCGAGCCGATCGTGTCGACCAGCTGCTCCGGGGTGAAGTGCGCGCTCGCGCGGGCGAACAGCTCGTCGGGGACGAAGTGCTCCCGCAGCAGCTGAACGCTGAAGTCGTAGAACACCTGGTCGGCGTCCGCGGCGAACTCGGGGCGCTCGTGGCGGGCGATCGCGTCGATCACCTCCGGCGGGATGCCGGCATCCCGAGCCTGGCCGACGTGCGCGTTCCAGGAGTACTGCGCATCGAACTCGCGACCGGCGATCAGCAGCGTCAGCAGGCGCAGGTGCTCGGGCAGCGACGACTCGAAGCGCACGAAGGCGCCCAGCGCCTCGACGCGCTCGCACAGCTCGGGGCTGCGCAGCCAGACCCGGTACGGTCCGCGCACGGCGCCGCGACGGGCGGTGATCCGCGCGGCGAGCTCGCGCTGCCTGTCGGTCATGTCGGCTTCGTCGATGACGTCGAGTCGCATCGCCCCTCCTTCTGTCGCGGTCCACGGTGCCTCCGCCCGTCAGCGGCGCGGCCGACGTGCGTCGAGCACGCGGCGGTGGAAGTCGTATCGCTCCGAGGTGGCCACCGGCAGCGGTGCGAAGGCGTCGCCCAGCTCCATCGTGACCGGCTCGTCCCCGACCGGCTCCCACCGCGGGGCGTCGGCGCCGTTGGGGTCGCCGGTCTTCACGAAGCGCACGACGTAGTCGCTCACGGTCGCCGCGATGCGGCGGTCCGCCAGGGTCCAGGGCCGCGGAGTCCGCCCGAGGCTGTTCAGGAAGTACCAGATCTCCGAGCCGTGGAACGCGCCGCGCACCTCGGCGTCCGGCCCGGGCGCAGCGTGCGTCCAGAAGTAGGTGTAGGCGGGGCGCCGGGCATGCGCGCGCCACAGCGTCGACCACAGGTGGGTCGAGACGCGGGAGTGGTCGCGGGCCGCCGCATTGGACATGGCGGCGGCCTCGGCGTCGTCGGAGGCGGGGTACAGGGTCAGGAACTCCGATGCGAGCTCGCCGTAGTCGCGCACGGCCCGCTGCGTGAACTCGGCGAGCGTGATCCGGGGCCGCGGCGACGCGCCGTCCTCGTCGAGATTGCTCCCGGTCATCACCGCGACATCGTTGGCGTCGCCGGCGCGGAGCGCCTCGGAGTAGCTCCGCGGGAAGATCCAGCCGTCCAGCACGGGCCGGAACAGCGGCGGGCGGGGGAAGCCGGCACCCTCCTCGTCGGCGTCGTTGCCGCGCAGCAGCTCCTCCGCCGGCAGCGCACGCAGCTCGTCGATCGTGGCAGCCCCGTGCTCGGCCAGGTAGCGCAGGCCCTCCGCCTCGGCGTCCGGCAGCCGGCGGTAGGCCGCGGCGAGGTAGGCCAGCCCGGGATCGCCCGGATGCAGCGCCCCGCTCTCGGCGATCGCACCGCGGAACAGGCCCGCCGCCTCGGGCGCGTACACGTGCGCCATGACGCTCGCCGCGCCGGCCGACTGCCCGGCGATCGTGACCTTCGCCGGGTCGCCGCCGAACCCGGCGATGTTGCGGTTCACCCATCTCAGGGCGGCGCGCTGGTCCATCAGGCCGTAGTTGCCGGATGCCGCGTGGCCGGACTCGGCGCTGAGCGCGGGCGTCGCGAGGAAGCCGAAGACCCCGAGGCGGTAGTTGACCGTGACCACCACGATCCCCGTGGCGGCCAGCGCCGCCCCGTCGAACGAGGCCTCGCTGCCGGCACCCCAGATGAACCGCCCGCCGTGGATCCAGACGAGCACCGGCAGTGCCGCGTCCGGCGACGGGTCGGGCGTCCAGACGTTGACGCGCAGGCAGTCCTCGCCCATCTCCACCGGGTCGGACTGCTGGTTCTGCGTGCAGACGGGGCCGAACGTGTCGGCGACCCGCACGCCCGCCCACGGCTGCGGCGGCCGCGGCGGACGCCAGCGGTGTGCCCCCGACGTGTCGGCGGCGTACGGGATGCCGCGGAACACCGTGACGGCGGCGACGCCGCTGTCGACGCCTTGCACCTCTCCGGCCTCGGTGCGCACGCACGGACCGCCGGCGAGATCAGTCACGCCCGCCCATGGCGTCCTCTGCGGTCAGGTGCTCGACCGTCTTGCCGGTGTCGGCGAACGTGCGAGTCACGTAGCCGGAGGGGTAGATCCAGAGGATCCGCATCGGCACGTCGCCGGTGTTCTGGTATCGGTGGAACACGTCCTTCTTGACGTAGGCGGTGTCGTCCTTCTTCAACTGCTCTCGGATGACGCCGTCGGCCTCGTGCACCTCGACGAAGCCCTCGCCCTCGAGGATCAGCACCTGCTCGTCGCAGTTGTGCGAGTGCAGCGGCGCGCCGGAGCCGACGGGATAGATGCTGATGCCGGTGGCGAGGTCGTTCGTGTGGCCGCTGGTCTCGCCGGTGATCAGCGGCCAGGTCTTCACGGCGCCGCCGCGGTCGAGCACCTCGATCTCGTCGAACTTGATGATGGTCGCCATCTCAGACCTCCGGGACCGTCACGTCGAGAGCGCTCGCCAGCTCGACCAGCTCGGTCCAGAGCTTGTCGCCGACCGGGATGCCGGACTCCGCGCGCTTCGCGGCGGCCGCCGAGCTGCGCTCGCCCGGCACGAAGATCTCATCGACGCCGTCGGCCGTGGGCAGGCCGTGGATCGTGTCGACCGTGGCGTCGACGTTGGCGACGAACTCGTCCACGTCGCCGAACGCGGCGGGGTCGATGACGATGAGCGTCGCGCTCTGGCGGTGCTTCTTGGTGCCGGCGTGGTACGGCGTGAGGATGGGCGCCGCCACCAGGACGCTGGTGAGCAGCTCGAACATGAGCGACAAGCCCGAGCCCTTCGCGCCGCCCAGCGGCGTGGGGATCTTCGCGAGCTCGGGGTCGGTGGTCGGGATGCCGTCGGCGGTGGTGGCCGCACCCTCGGGAAGCGGGACGCCCTTGCGCTTGGCGTCGGCGATCCGGCCCATGGCGATCAGCGAGGTGGCCATGTCGAGCAGCACGGTGGGGCGGCCGTCGCCGGCCGGGACGCCGATGGCGAGCGGGCTGGTGGCCACCGAGGCGCCCTTCGCGCCGGTGTAGGACATCATCGGGGAGCCGGCCGCGATGCCGATGCCGATCAGGCCGGCGTCGGCGATGAGCGAGGCGTAGTAGCCGATGGCACCGGTGTGCACGGTGTTGCGCACCGAGACGACAGCGACGCCCTGCGTGCGCGCCTTGTCGACGGCGAGGGTCGCCGCGCGGGTCAGCGCGATCGGCCCCGGCGCGAAGTCGGCGTCCACCACGGCCGTGCCGGGCCGGGTGTCGTCGACGGTGATGGTCGCGGCCGGGTTGGCGATGCCGTTCTCGAACATCTCGACATAGCGGGGCACGCGCGCGATGCCGTGCGAGTCGACGCCGCGCAGGCTCGCCCAGACGAACGAGTGGGCGAGAGCGGTGGCGTCCTCGGCGGACAGCCCCTTCGCGACGAAGATGTCGCGGGCGAAGGCCTCGAAGGCGTCGGCGGAAACGGTGACGGGCATGATGCTCCTTCGATGTTGGATGCCGGGGACCCGATCGGATCCGATCGGACCCCCGGCAGGTCTTAGCGGGAGACGGCGACGTTCAGCACGGCGGTGACGCCTCCCTTGACCGCGGCCACCGCCTCGGCCAGCACACGGTCCAGCTCGGCCGGGTCGTCGACCTCGGCGTGATACATGTCGAACGGGGCGGCGAACGCGCTGAGCGCGGGCTGCGCCGACAGGTCCACGCCGAGGTGGTTGCCGGTGGTCACCGCGGCGCCCTGCGGGTAGAACCGCAGGTGGTTCATCTTCATCGACAGGTACTTCTTGTTGTTGTAGATGACGATCAGCACCGGCAGCCCGAACTCCTTGGCCGCCAGCAGCGACTGCACGATCGGGTTGTACAGGAACGCCCCGTCACCGATCGTGAACAGCACGAATCCGTCCTTCACGGCGAGCTTGACGCCCAGCGCCACCGCGATGCCCTGGCCGAGCCCGCCCTGCACGTAGAAGAACCCGTCGGGGCGCTCCCAGCCGATGTGGCGCTGCACGAGCCGGCCGTGCGTGATCGTCTCGTCGACGACCGTGGCGTTCTCGGCGCGCACGATGTCCCGCAGCTTCACCGACAGCGCGATCGGGTCGATCCTGCCGGCGACCGCGAGCGCCTTCCGCTCGAGCGCCTCGGTCTGCGCGGTGAACACGTCGTGCGCCTCGCGGGCCGCCGCCTTGCGCTCGGCGATCAGGGCGGCGTCGGTGCGCTCGAGCGCGGCGTCCCGGAGCGCTGCCAGCGTCTCGGGCAGCGCTCCCTCGAGGTACACATCGGCGTTCAGCACCTGGTAGACGATGTGCGGACGCTGCGGCACCTCGTCCACGACGACCATGGTCGCCTTCGCAGGGCGCTTGCTCGGCGGGTAGAAGGGGGCGCGGGCGTTGACGAGGAGGATCACGTCCGCCTCGTCCATCACGGCGTCCACGTCGTTGCCGATGTAGGCCGGGCTCGACTTGGAGATGTTCGCGCACACCGTGGAGGTGGGCTCGACCACGGCGATGCCGAGGTCCTCGGCCAGCGCGGTCAGCGCCTCGAAGCCGCCGGCCTCACGACCCGCCGTCTCGGTGACGATCACCGGGTTCCGGGCGGCGGCCAGGATGTCGGCGACGGCGGCCACGTCCTCGGGCACGCTCACGCGGCGTCCGCGGGCGACGACCTTCTTCGGCTTCGCGGGACGCTCGGCGTCCTCCAGGAGGACCTCGAGCGGCAGGTTCAGGTAGACCGGCCCGGTGGGCGGGCGACCCGCCAGCTCGCCGGCGCGCTTGACGAACTCGTACAGCGTCGCGACCGAGGCCGCCTGGCTGGACCACTTGGTCCACGGCTGGGCCACCGGATGCGTTCCGCCGACGATCGACAGGTTGCGGTACCACTGGCCGCCCGGGTCCTGGCCGGGACCGTCGCCGTAGGTCGTGGACTCGGACGAGGTCACGACCATGCCCACGCCCGCGAGCAGCGCGCCGTGGACCGCCATCGCCCCCTGCAGCAAGCCGGGTGTCGCGTGCAGCAGCACGGCCTGCACGCGGCGGGTCACGAGACCGTAGCCGGTCGCCATCGCCACGGCTACGGTCTCGTGCGTCAGATCCAGGTACCGCGGCGTGGGCACCTCGTCCGCCTGGCGGCGCGCGATCGCCTCCCACGCGGGCGCCCACTCCGAACCCGACGAGCAGAAGATGACGTCGACGCCCAGATCGTCGAACGCCTCGATCAGCAGCTCACCGCCGTCGTACCTCGGCCCGGTCACGTCAGGCGCGCTCCGCCTCAGCGTGCTCGGCCCCGGCGCGCTCCGCCTTGGTCGGGAACGCGGTGTCGGCGTCGGCCGGGATCTCCCAGTCGAGCACCTTGCAGATGCCCTTGCCCATGATCAGATCGAGCTCCTCCGGCGAGAACGAGTAGTACTTCGTGAACTGCTCGATCGTGTCGGTCCAGGTCAGGCCGTGGCCGAGCAGACGGGTGATGTCGGTACCGAAGTGTGCACGCTCCGGACCCATCTTGTCGACGACCTCGCGCACGTACTTCTCGATGTTGTAGTTCGGGAACGGCTCGGTGGAGTACCCGGGCAGCGCCGAGACCTTGACCGAGATGTTCGGGTGCACGTGCAGGTCGGCGGTCTCCTCGACCCAGTAGCCGATCGCGTCGTCGACGCAGCGGGCCATGATGCCCATGTGGTCGATGATGATCTTCAGGTTCGGGTGCTTCTCGGCGATCTTGCCCAGCTCGGCCTTCCAGATGGGGGCGTGGACCATCGTCGGGATGCCGAGCTCCTCGGCGATCGGCCAGTACCAGTCGTTGGTGCCGTCGATCATCCAGTTCCGGTCCTGCGGACGGTGGAACGTGAGGCGCACGCCCTTGATGTGCTTGCTGTCCTTGATGAAGTGGAGCAGCTCCTCGCCCTCCTCGGGCTTGTTCTGGGGCACGCGGGCCATGATGCCGAAGCGGCCGTCGTACTGCTCGGCGGCCTCGAGCGCGTAGTCGATGCGGTCGCCCTCCCAGGACGGCGGCAGGATGAGGGCGCGGTTGACGCCGGCGTCGTCCATGAGGCCGATGGCCTCCTCCGCGAGGAACGCCTCCTCGCGGTGACCGTTCAGGCGGATGCGCGCGCGAGCCCCGGGAACCCACGGGCGGTCCGGGGTCTCTTCCTTCCAGAGGTGGATCTGAGAGTCGACGATGAACAAGGGGAATCTTCTTTCAGTCAAGGGGGAGCTCTCGCCGTCGCTGCGACGCGCTGGGCGAGCGCCCACTGGCTGCTCACGCTCCAGTCGGTGCGACGCTATCCCGGCCCGGTACCGCGTGCCACCGGATCGAACGCATCATTAGCTGAACGGATCTTGCACCGGTTCGCCGCCGCCGCTCGCCCGGCGGTGGTGTGCTGGGAGGGATCACGTCCGCACCCCGAGGAGGCCCGATGACGGATGCCGAGATGCCGAGCTCCGTCCGGTTCGAGCGGCCGAGCACCCGCCACCGGTTCACCGCACGCCGGGCGTTCGTCGTCGACGTCGATGCGCCGGCGGAGGCGTTCGTCCGGGTGACGGTCACCGGCCCCGACCTCCACGATCTCGTCGCGGACGGTCCGGCGGACCACATCCGCGTGTACTTCCCGCATCCGGACAGCGGGGAGCTGGTCGCGCCGGCGGCCGCCGGGCCCGGCGAGGACGGGATCGTCGCCGCCGAGAGACCTGCGTTCGCCCGCGATTTCACGCCGTTGCACGTGCGCCGGGCCGGCGGCCGGGTCGCGGTGGACATCGACATCCTGCAGCACGAGGACCCGGGGCCGGCGGCGTTGTGGGCCGCCGGCGCGGTGCCCGGCGACGAGCTCGTGCTGGTCGGTCCGCGCACGTCGCGCAGCGCCCCCCAGCGCGCGCCCCGCGTGCT
>NZ_JASGEL010000042.1:0-19662 GCF_047606385.1 Microbacterium sp. | reverse complement strand
TCCGTCTCCAGCGGCGCCTCGCAGGTCGCCGACGGCGCCGCGTCCGCGGCGTCCGGTGCGGCCTCGCTCAGCTCGGGCGCGACGAGCGTGAGCGACGGCGCCTCGACGCTCGCGGCGGGGCTCCCCACCCTCGCCTCCGGCCTCACGCAGCTGCGCGACGGGCTCGACGACGGGGTCGCGCAGATCCCCGACTCGGATGCGGACCTGCGCGAGCAGCAGGCGAGCACCATCTCCGACCCGGTCGCGATCTCGACCGACGCCCTGACCTCGGCCGGCGACTACGGCGCGGGTCTCGCGCCCTTCTTCGCGGCGCTGGCCGGCTGGATCGGCATCTACGCCCTGTTCCTCATCGTGAAGCCGATCTCGAAGCGGGCGATCACGGCGCTGCACTCGCCGATCCGCATCACCCTGGCGGGCTGGCTGACCCCCGCGCTGCTGGGCGGGCTGCAGATGGCGGCGCTGTTCGGCATCCTGGCCATCGCCCTCGGGTTCAGCGTCGCGAACCCGCTCGCGACCCTGGGGATCATGGTGCTGGCCTCGTTCACCTATGCCGCGATCATCCTCGCCCTGAACGTCTGGCTCGGATCGGTCGGACAGTTCCTCGGGCTCGTGCTCATGGTGCTGCAGCTGGTGACCGCGGGCGGGACGTTCCCCTGGCAGACCCTGCCGGCACCGCTCGTGGGCCTGCACCAGGTGCTGCCGATGGGCTACGTCGTCGACGCGATGCGCCAGCTCATGTACGGCGGCGACCTGGCGCGCGTCGCCGGCGACGTCGCGGTGCTCGGGGCGTGGATGCTGGGCGCCCTCGTGGTCGCCGCGATCGGCGTGACACGCATGACGCACCGGCGCACGCTCCGGGACCTGGCCCCCAGCCTGATCGGGTAGCCGGTCGCGCCGGCCACGAGAGCGCACCCGTCGCCGAGACCACAGGCCGGGTCACGCCGTCCGGGCGAGCAGGTGCGCTCTCGCGATGAGACGCGGGGTTCAGACCGCGGCGCGGAGGGTATCGACCAGGGGCGTCGTGGGACGCCCGATGAGGGTCGACAGCGTGTGGTCGTCGGAATCCAGCTGCCCCGCCGCGGTCCCGGCGTCCATCGCCGCGACGAACCCCGCCGTCCCGACGTCGAGTCCGGCCGCCTCCAGCAGCGCGATGTGCTCCTGCGTCGTCACCGCGTGGTGCACGACATCGCGGCCCAGAACCTCGGCGGCGGCGGCGGCGAGCTCGTCCTGGCTCCAGGCGACGTCGCCCGCGAGCTCGTACACCCTGCCGGCCTGGTCGTCGCCGAGCAGCACGAGCGCCGCGGCGTCCGCGTAGTCGGCGCGGGCGGCGCTCGCGATGCGGCCCTCGCCCGCGCTGGAGACGATCTGGCCGGTCTGCGCCGCCAGCGTCACCGCGCCGATCTGGTTCTCGTTGTACCAGTTGTTGCGCAGCAGCACGGCCGGCAGGCCCGACGCGGCGATCAGCCGCTCGGTCTCCACGTGCTCGGGCGCCACCGCATGCGTGCTCTCGGCGGCGCGGAACAGGCTCGTGTACGCCAGCAGCTCGACGCCGGCCGCGACCGCGGCATCGATGACCGCCCGGTGCTGCGCGGCGCGGCGGCCGACCTCCGAGCTGGAGACCAGCGCGACGCGGTCGACGCCCTCCAGCGCCGCGGCGACGGTTTCGGGCCGGTCGTAGTCGAGCTCCACGACGCGCACGCCGAGGTCCGCGGCTCTGGCCGGTGTGCGCGCGCCCGCGACGACGTCGGATGCGGCGGCCCCGCGGGCGAGCAGGCGCTCGACGATGAGCCGGCCGAGGTGGCCGCTGGCTCCGGTGACGAGGATGGTCATGTCGGTTCCTTTCGAGAGGTGGACCTCGGGTGCAGCGAGCGATCCGCGCCATGCATTCCCCCCGGGGGGTACCCACTTTGCCGTAGGGTACTGTCATGTCGGTGAGTTATGCGCAGATCCTGGAGACGCAGCCGGGAACGTTCTCGCACGCCTGCCCGACCCGCACCGTGCTCGACCACGTCATGAGCCGCTGGGGGGTGCTCGTGCTCGCAGCCCTGTCGGACGGGACGCTGCGCTGGGGCGAGCTGCGGCGCACCGTGGACGGCATCAGCGAGAAGATGCTCGGCAGCACGCTGCGCACGCTCACCGGGGACGGCCTGGTCGAGCGGGAGTCGTTCCCCACGGTGCCGCCGCACGTCGAGTACCGGCTGACGCCGCTCGGCCGGGACCTCATGGCACGGATGCTGCCGCTGCTGTCGTGGATCGCGGAACACGCCGACGCCATCGTCGACGACGAGGGCTGAGCGCGGCGCCGATCGGAGCCGCGCGGCCGGACCCCGTCCAGGGCCCGTCCAGCACCTGTCCAGACTCGGCACCTAGGGTCGACGGGTCCGCCTGCGCCTGCCCGAAGGCGCCGGGCGGATGCCCCGGGCTGCGGACCCCCCGCCGCTGCGCATCGCGCGAGCCCGCGGGCGTCCAACCCGCGTCGCGCCCTGGGGGTGCGCAGGTCCCGCCCGGTCGATCACCGGCCCGGACGCGCGGGGAAGTCCGAACATTGGAGCCCCGTGCGCCCACGCACGTCATCTTTCGCTGCCCACACGTCCGCCGCGCACCCCGCGCCCTCCCCCCGCCTGCTCGCCACCGGCCTCGCATTCCTCGCCGCCGTCGCCGTCCTCATCGGCCTTCCGGCCAGC
This sequence comes from Microbacterium sp., assembly GCF_047606385.1. Lineage (GTDB taxonomy): Bacteria > Actinomycetota > Actinomycetes > Actinomycetales > Microbacteriaceae > Microbacterium. The sequence continues at coordinate 16,978 of NZ_JASGEL010000042.1, read as the reverse complement.
GCGCAGGCCCAGACCGACCCCGGCTCGGTGACCCCCCGCACCGTCGACGCCGATGCGGCCGCCGCCGTGGCGACCGCGACCGCCGCATCCACGTCCGCCAGCGGGAAGGTCGACACCACCCAGCTCAGCATCCAGATCGCCCAGCTCGACGACACCGAGGACATGAACGAGATCGCCGTGTCGGCCCTCACCGCGCAGCTGGAGGCGACGACCGCGAGCACGACCGATGCGGTCGCCGCCTACGACGCGGCCCAGGCCGCGGCCGAAGCCGCGGCGGCGGCGCTCGCGGCGGCGAACACTCCCGCCGCCGCCCAGGCGACCGCCCGCCAGATGGCCGCCGACGACTACGGCTGGGGCGACAGCCAGTTCCAGTGCCTGCTGTCGCTGTGGAACCGCGAGTCCAGCTGGAATTTCGAGGCCTACAACAGCAGCGGCGCCTACGGCATCCCGCAGGCCCTGCCGGGCTCGAAGATGGCCTCGGCCGGCTCGGACTGGAGGACCAACGCCGTCACCCAGATCGCCTGGGGCCTGGCCTACATCGACGGCAGCTACGGCTCGCCGTGCAGCGCGTGGGCGCACTCCGAGTCCTACAACTGGTACTGACCCTTCGGCATCCGCGCCCCCTCATCTCGCGCCCTCTTGCGACACGATGGCTACAGTTCCTGGGGATGGCACCACGAATTTCAGGCGCCGAACCCAGGAACTGCAGCCATCACGGGGGAGACGGCCGCGAAGGGCGAGCGGATGCCGCGCCTCAGCGCTCCGCATCCGGCGACGTGCCCGAGGACGCCTGGGCGAGCTCGTCGACGTGCAGCGTGCTGCGGTCGATCGTGCCGTTGCGGTAGGCCTGGCGTCCCACCATGTGCGCCGACAGCGGCGCGGTCGCCAGCTGGATGAGCACCACCGGCATGAGGAACGCCACGACCGGCCACGACCGCATGGACAGCGCGATCGCGAGGCAGATCAGCACGAATCCGAGCACCTGGGGCTTGGTCGCCGCGTGCAGACGCGTCGGCACGTCGCGGAACCGCACCAGACCGATCGCCGCCGTCAGGCACAGGATCGCGCCGACGAGGATCAGCACGAGCGAGGCCGTGTCCAGAGCGCTCTCCCAGCTCATCGTCCCTCCCTGTCCCGGCGCGCGACGAAGCGCGCGATCGAGATCGACCCGAACACGCCGACCGCCGCGACGACCAGCAGCACCGGCAGCGTGCGGGTGTGGTGGTCGATCGCCATCTCGGCCCCGAGCACGCACATCACCTCGGTCAGCAGCACGTCGCTGGCCACCGCACGGTCCAGGATCGACGGGCCGACGACGATGCGCCAGACCGTGATGAGGGCGGCGACGCCGAACACCGCGTAGACGATCACCAGCAGGACGCTCATCGCAGCACCTCCCGCATCCGTCGCACCTGCGCACGCGATCCGACGGCATTGACGATCCGCCGCTCCCACCGCAGCACGCTCGCGCGCTGCGTCTCGACGTCGGCATCCGACCGCACGCCGATCACGTGCAGGTACAGGATGTGGCGACCCCGGTCGACGTCGACGATCAACGACCCCGGGATCAGCGAGCACGTGACCGCGGTGTGGGCCAGGATGACGTCGTCGTCCACGATCAGGGGCACCGCGATCACCGCCGCCCCCGGCTGGCGACGCAGGTCGATCACCTGCCACGCCACCGTGAGCGAGCCGCGCACGAGCGCGCCGAGGAAGGTCACCACGAACACCAGGCCGTACCAGAGGTTCACCCGTCCGGACAGCTCCACCGGCGGCAGCCGGAACACGCGCGTGACCACGACCGCGGCGATCACGCCGGTGAGCAGCGCCAGCACCGTGAACTGCTGCCACAGCAGCATCCACAGGGCGATCAGCCACAGGAAGAACGGGAGCTGCCGCCACAGCTGCAGCAGGGCGCCGCGCCGCGGGCTCATGATCCGGCCTCGCTCTCGAGCTGCACGAGCGTGACCGCCGAGTCGAGGTCGGTGCCGATGCGCGCGCACAGATCGTAGAGCGGCCCCGCGAACACGGTGAGGGCCACCGTGACGGCGACCATGCCGGCGGTCGCCGCGGTCATCACCCGCGGGATGCGCCGCTGCGCGGTCTGGACGCCGGCCGCCGGCGCCTCGCCGAGGTACGAGATGCGCGCCTCCACCTCCGGCTCCTCCGACGCGTCGTCGCTCTCGCGCCAGAAGCCGAGGTTCCACGCGCGCATCAGCGCGTACAGGGTGAGCAGCGAGGTGACGACGCCCCCGACGATCAGCACGATCATCAGCGGCGTCCCCACCTGTGCCGCCGCGTCGAACAGCGCGAACTTGCCGATGAAGCCCGAGAACGGCGGCAGGCCGCCGAGGTTGACCGCGGGGATGAAGTAGAGCACCGCGATCAGCGGCGCCGCCGTCATGAGCCCGCGCAGCTTGAGGATCGAGGTCGTTCCGGCGCGCCGCTCCACGAGCCCGATCGCGAGGAACAGGGTCGTCTGCACCACGATGTGGTGGACCATGTAGTAGATCGTGGCGCCGATGGCCGCCGGCGTCGCGATCGCGATGCCGAAGATCATGTAGCCGATGTGGCTGACGAGCGTGAACGACAGGATGCGTTTGAGCTCGGCCTGCGCGACGGCGCCCAGCACGCCCACGACCATGGTCGCCAGCGCCGCCGCCATGAGCAGCAGGTTGACCTGGCTGTCGGGGAACAGCTGCGTCTCGGTGCGGATGATCGCGTACACGCCGACCTTGGTCAGCAGGCCCGCGAACACCGCCGTGACCGGCGCCGGCGCCGTCGGATACGAGTCGGGCAGCCAGAACGACAGCGGGAACACCGCGGCCTTGATGCTGAAGGCCAGCAGCAGCATCAGGTGCAGCACGAGCTGCACGTTCTGCGGCAGCTCGCCCATCCGGTCCGCGATCTGCGCCATGTTCACGGTGCCGAGCGCACCGTAGATCATCGCGATCGCGGCGAGGAACAGGATCGACGACACGAGCGAGACGACGATGTAGACCACGCCCGAGCGGATGCGGGCCTCGGTTCCGCCCAGCGTGATCAGCACGTACGAGGCCACCAGCAGGATCTCGAACCCGACGTAGAGGTTGAACAGGTCGCCCGCGATGAAGGCGCCTACGATCCCGGCGGACAGGATCAGGTAGGAGGGATGGAAGATCGAGACCGGCGTGTCGTCGTCGCCGTCGGCGGCGCCCTGCCCGACCGAGAACAGCAGCACCGCGAGCAGCACGACGCTCGAGATGACGACCAGCAGCGCCGCCAGCCGGTCGACGTACAGCACGATGCCGAAGGGGATCGGCCAGCCTCCCACCGCGACCGCGATCGGCTCACCGAGGTCGACCGCGACCAGCAGCACGGCCGCGATCGCGAGCACCGCGGTCAGCGTCACGATCGAGACGCCGACCTGGATGCGGCGATGCCGGCCGAACACGAGCGCCGTGCCGGCGCCGAGCAGCGGCAGCGTCACGAGAAGCGGGACGAGGAAGCTCACCGGTCACCCCTCCCCCGAGCATGTCCCAGTTCGGCGCGCTCTGAAGCCTGCTGAGCGCGCCGAACTGGGACATGACCCGCGCCGAAGTGGGACACGTTCATCGCGCACCCCCGGCCGTGTCGGTCGGGGCGTCGTCGCGCAGCGCGGGCACGTCACGGCTGTCGAGCACCGTGATCGGCGAGGTGTCGACGTCCACGAAGTCGGTCGTCGCGTCGGTGTCCTCGACCTCCTCGTCCATCGACTCGTCGGTCTCGGCGCCGCGCTCGCGGATGGCGATGTCCTCCTCGTCGTCTTCGACCGTGTCGGCCTGACCGAGCTGCCACGAGCGGTAGATGAGGGCGAGCAGGAACGCCGAGACCGCGAACGTGATGACGATGGCGGTGAGCATGAGCGCCTGCGGCAGCGGGTCGGAGAACTCGTCCGGATCGCCCGACCCGAAGAACGGCGCCGTGCCGGGGAAGCCCATGACGATCAGCAGCAGCAGGTTGGCGGCGTTGCCGAGCAGCAGGAAGCCGATGAGCACACGGGTCAGGCTGCGCTCGAGCATCGCGTACACGCCGCACGCGAACAGCACCGCCATCACGACGATCAGCACACCGGAGACGCTCACAGGGCCGCCTCCTGCTCTCGCAGCTCGGAGATCTGCCGGTCGACCTCGGCGCCCAGGCTCCGCAGCACGTCGAGCACGAGCCCGATGACCACCAGGTACACGCCGATGTCGAAGACGGTGGAGCTCACGAGCTCGATGTGGCCGAGCACCGGCACGTCCGCCTCGAACACGGCGCTGGTCAGCGGCGCCTGGCCCCAGAGCAGCGGCACGATCGCGCAGCCCACCGCGAGCGCCATGCCGATGCCCAGCAGGCGTCCGGCGTCGGCGGGGGCCGCGGCCCCGAGCTCGTAGCGACCGCCCGCGACGTAGCGCATGACCAGAGCCATCCCGGCGATCAGCCCGCCGGCGAAGCCGCCCCCGGGCAGGTTGTGACCGGCGAACAGCACGTACAGCGACACGACGATGATCGAGTGGAACAGCACGCGCACGACGATCTCCAGCAGGATCGACCGGTTCTCCGGGCGCACCCGCGTCCCGCCCACGAGCCAGGCGCGGCGCCCGGTGACGCCCGCGCGCTGCGGCTGCAGCCCGTCGACGGTCTCCAGCAGGGGGCGGCGCGACGGCATCCGCGCCAGCGGCGCGGTGAAGTCGGACAGCGTGTCGGCGCGGTGTGTCACGAACACGAGCGAGGCGACACCGGTCGCGGCGAGGATCAGCACCGACAGCTCGCCCATGGTGTCCCAGCCGCGGAGGTCGACGAGGGCCACGTTCACGACATTGCGGCCGTGCCCGAGCTCGTAGGCGAGAGCGGGGAACGCGTCCGAGATCGGCTCGGCCACCCGGGCGCCGGTCGCGACGATCGCGACGAGGGCCATGGTCAGCCCGACCCCGGCCCCGAGGATCGCGCGGGCGAGCGGTGCGACGGAGTCGTTGTGCTCGCCCAGGCGCGACGGGATGCGGCGCAGCACCAGCGCGAAGGCGACGAGCGTGACGGTCTCGACGAGGATCTGCGTGAGCGCGAGGTCGGGTGCCCCGCTGGTGGCGAACAGCACGACCATCCCGAGGCCGGTCACCGACACCAGCACCACGCCGGTGTACCGCTTCTGCGCGCGCACCGCGATGAGTCCGGCGATGACCATGATCGGCGCCACGGCGAGCTGCGCCGGGGACTGCCAGGCGTCCAGCTGCGCCCGCCACTGGTCGTCCGCCATCAGCGCCGTCGCCTCGGCGGCCACGAACACGATGAAGATCGTGCCGACGTACACCGGCAGCGACCCGCGCTGGGTGAGCGTCGTCGTGGCGACGGAGAGGCGGGCGACGCCGCGCAGCGCGAGGTTGTAGAGGCTCGCCGCGGTGAACGGCAGGATGCGACGCCGCGCCGCCCAGCCCACCCGCAGCGCGAGCCAGAACACCAGCGCGCCCACTGCGACCCCGCCGAGCGAGATCAGGAGCGCGGGCTCGAAGCCGTGCCACAGCGCGAGGTGCGAGGCGTGCTCGCCCGCCGGCGCCGTGTCGGCGTATCCCGCGAACACGGCGTCGAGCCACGGCGCCGCCAGGCCGCTGACCAGCGTGAGACCGGCCAGCAGGACCGGCGCGACGACGAATCCGAGCGGCGGCCGGGGCCACACGATCGCCGGCATCCGCACGCCGGCCGCGTCATGCTTGGTCCAGAACGCGCCCCACACGAATCGGATGCCGTAAGCGGCCGTCAGCGCCGATCCCAGCGCCACGCCGACCACGGCCACGACCGCCCACACCGATCCGTCCTCGAGCAGGGCGGCGAGCGCGGTCTCCTTCGCGACGAACCCGATCGTGGGGATCACGCCCGCCATCGAGCACACCGCGATGATCGAGAACACGGCCAGCACGGGCGCCTGCCGGCCGACCCCGGACAGCTCGGTGATGTCGCGCGTCGACAGCTGCCGGTCGATGATGCCGACCACGAGGAACAGCGCCGACTTGAACAGCGCGTGGCTCAGCAGCAGGCCGAGGCCGGCGAGCGCGGCGTCCCGGGTGCCGAAGCCGAGCACGATCGTGAGCAGGCCGAGCTGGCTGACCGTGCCGAAGGCCAGGAGGCGCTTGAGATCGAACTCGCGCAGGGCCTGGACGCCGCCGAGCAGCATCGTGAGCACGCCCAGGCTGATCACGATCGGGCGCCAGGGGGCGGCGACCGCGTACACCGGGGCGAAGCGGGCGATGAGGTAGATGCCGGCCTTGACCATCGCGGCGGCGTGCAGGTAGGCGCTGACCGGGGTGGGGGCGGCCATGGCGCCGGGCAGCCAGAAGTGGAACGGGAAGATCGCGGACTTGCTCAGCGCCCCCACCAGCAGCAGCACGAGGGCGGCGTCCACGACCGGGCCGCTGGGCGCGGCGGCGAGGATCGCCGACAGGCTCGTGGTGCCGGCGACGGCGACCAGCAGCACGACGCCGATCAGCATGACGAGGCCCCCGAGGGTCGTCACCAGCAGCGCCTGCAGCGCCGCCCGCCGGCTCGCGCCGCGCGCGTGGTAGAAGCCGATCAGCAGGTAGGACAGGACGCTGGTGATCTCCCAGAACATGACCAGCATGACGATGTCGTCGGTGACGACCAGGCCGTACATCGCCCCCGCGAAGGCGAGCAGCACCGCGGCGAACTGCCCGATGCCGGCCTTCGAGGTGGCGAAGTACCAGCGGCAGTAGAGCATCACCAGGGCGCCGACGCCGGTGACGACGAGGGCGAGCAGCCAGCTCAGGGTGTCCAGTCGCATCGAGATCTGGATGCCGAGGCCGGGGATCCATTCATAAGCCTCGAACGGGATGCCGCCGGCCAGCACGGTCGGCGTCTGCCACGCCGTGTACGCGAAGGCGGCGGCGGGCAGGAGCGCCGCGACGGAGAAGGCGCGGGCGCCGATGCGCCCGACCAGCCACGGCACGACCAGCGGCACGAGGGCGAACGCGCCGAGGAGGACCAGCATGCGGCCTCCTCGGGGTCGTCGGCCGGCGCAGTGCCGGGCTCAGGCGATCGGGGTGTCGCTCCCCATTCTATGCGGCGCCTGAGACCGCCCGCCGCCCCCATGCCCTCGCCCCCGGCGTCGGCTCCACCCCGGGCGTCGCAGAATCCACGCGACGTCGCAGAATTCTCGGCGGATCCTGCGACATCGGCGTGATCCTGCGACCGAGGGCACAGTCAGCCGGCGGGGGGACCCGTCGTGTCGCCGCGCCGGAACGTCGAGGTCAGCCGGATGGTGGGCGCCTGGGCGCCGGCGAGCATCGCGGTGATCGCGGCGCCCGCGGCGCGTCCCTTCTCGGCCGCCGGCTGGACCATCGTGGTCAGCACGCGCGGGGCGATGCCGTCGGCGGCGATGCCGTCGAAGCCGGTCACCGACAGGTCCTCGGGGACTCGCAGCCCGGCGTCCACCACCGCGCGCAGCACACCGATGGCCAGCAGGTCGCTCTGCGCCATGATCGCGGTCGGGCGCGGGTGCGTGGCGAGGATCGCACGGCCCGCGGCGTACCCCTCGTCCACGAGGCTGCCCATCGTCGCATAGGCCCGCGCGGCGGGGAACACGTCGTGCATGCCGGCGAGCCGGTCGCGGGTGACGTCGACGGAGATCGCCGCCGGATCCCTCAGCCAGCCGGCGTGACGGCGGGGACCCGCGGGGAGGGTCACCGCGACGACCTCGCGGTGACCCAGATCGCGCAGATGACCGGCGATGAAGGCCTGGCCCTCACGGTTGTCGAGGCGCACCTGGGGCACGCCGTCGCCGGCGTCCCCCTCGATGACCACGACCGGCAGCCCTCGAGCCCGCACCACGTCGAGCGAGTCGCGCATGCCCACGCTGCAGCCGATGAGCACGACCGCGTCGACCGGCGCCGCGTTGAGGCTCGGCTCCGCGCCGTCGTCGTCGCGCAGCAGGAGCAGGCCCGCGCCGACGTCGGCGACCGCATCCGCGAGACCGTCCATCATCACGGTCGTGACGGGGTCGAGGAACGCCGTGCCCAGCCGGTCGCGGAAGACCACGCCCACGATGCCCGAGCGCCCCCGGCGCAGCGACGCCGCGCGGGGATCGGGGCCCGTGTAGCCCAGGGCTGCCGCCGCCGCCAGCACCCGCTCGCGGGTCGGCGCGGACACCGGCGTCTTGCCGCTGAACACGACCGACGCGGTGGATGCCGCCACGCCCGCCTCCCGGGCGACGTCGGCGATCGTGGCTCTGCGCGCACTCATGCTCCGATGGTAGCCGCGACGCGCGTCGAATCGATTCGGTAGAGTGTCTGCGTGGATTCGACTCTCCCTCGCCGTCGCTACGTCGCGTGGCGCACCGCCATCTTCGCGATCTTCATGGCGAGCGGCTTGAGCATCGCGACATGGACGTCACGCGTGCCCGCCATCAAGCTGGCGCTCGGCGTCGACAACACCGGCGTCGGCATCCTCCTCCTGATCGGCGGCATCGCCTCGATCGTCGGGCTGTCGGTGAGCTCGATCGTGCTCGCCCGCATCGGGGCGCGGCGGGGGATGCTCGTCACGATGCTGCTGTTCGCGGTGGGCCTGGTGACGATCGGCATCGGCACGGATGTCGCGGCATCCGTGCCGATCGTGCTCGCGGGCCTGGTGATGTGGGGGTTCGGCAACGGCTGCCTCGACGTGATGATGAACGTCGAGGGCGCCGCGATCGAGGCGCAGTCGAGCCGCACGATCCTGCCCCTGTTCCATGCGTTCTTCAGCTTCGGCACCGTGCTCGGAGCAGGCCTGGGCGTCGTGCTGATCGCGCTGGGCATGAACGTGCTCGCGCACGCCGGAATCGTGGCGGTCGTCATCGCGGTCACGGCCGTGGCGGCGGTCGCGAACGTCCCGGCGCGTGCCGCGACGCTGGACGAGGACGCCGGAGCGTCCGGCTGGCGGGAGCGGGTCGCGGTCGCCCTGTCGGCGTGGCGCGAACCGCGCACCTACGCCCTCGGCGTCGTGATGCTGGGCATGTCGTTCGCCGAGGGGGGCGCGAACGACTGGCTCGCGCTGGGCGTGGTCGAAGGCCACGGCGCCCCGCAGGAGATGGGCGCGCTGGGGCTGACCATCTTCTCGGTGAGCATGACCGTCGTGCGCATCTTCGGCGGCGCGCTCGTGGACCGCTTCGGGCGCGTGGCGGTGCTGCGAGTGCTCGCGGTGACCGCCGTGGCCGGGCTGCTGCTGTTCATCCTCGCGCCGACCACGCCGCTCGTGTTCGTGGGCGCGGCGCTGTGGGGCATCGGCGCCTCGCTCGGCTTCCCGCTCGGCATGTCGGCGGCGGGCGACGACCCCGCACGCGCCGCCGCACGCGTGAGCGCGGCGGCGACGATCGGTTACATCGCGTTCCTCGCAGGGCCTCCGGCACTGGGCCTGATCAGCGAGTACATCGGGCTGCTCAACACGCTGTACGTCATCGTGGCGCTGATCGCGGCATCCGGCTTCTTCTCCGGGGCGGCGAAGCCGCTGGCAGGCTCCCAGGTCGGCCTCGGCCACCGCTGACGGGCCCGTGCGCCGCCTCGTCTGATGTCGGAGCCCTCCCTTAACGTGGCGGCGTGGACCCTACAGTTCAGCGTGTCACCACGCGCGTGCTCGACCTGGCTTTCGAGCGAAGCGGCGATCCGTCGGGCTGGCCGGTCATCCTTCTTCACGGCTTCCCGTACGACCCTCGCAGCTTCGACGGGGTCGTAGCGAAACTGGCAGGGCTCGGCGCCGACGTCATCGTGCCGTACCTCCGCGGCTACGGTCCCACGCGCTTCCCGTCGGCGGGCACCATGCGTTCAGGACAGCAGGCCGCGCTGGCGTCGGACCTGCATGAGCTGATCGGCGCCCTCGGCCTCGAGCCCCCGGTGCTCTCGGGCTTCGACTGGGGCGGTCGCGCCGCCTGCGTGGCGGCCATGGCCTGGCCTGATGAGGTGGCGGGCCTCGTCACGGTCAGCGGCTACAACGTGCACGACGTCGACACGATGGCGACGACCCCGGCCGAACCGGCGTCCGAGGCGAGGGATTGGTACCAGTGGTACTTCCAGAACGAGCGCGGTCGCGCAGGACTCGCTCGCTACCGTCGTGAACTCGCCCGACAGCTGTGGCAGGAGTGGTCCCCGCACTGGAGCTTCGACGATTCGACCTTCATGGCAACGGCTGAGTCGTTCGGCAATCCAGATTTCGTGGACGTGGTCATCCACTCGTACCGAGTCCGATACGGGCTGACCCCCGGAGACCGCGCGTACGACGAGTTGGAGGCGCTCGTCGCGACTCAGCCCCCGATCACCGTGCCGACGATCGTCATCGACCCGACCGACGATCCGCTTGCGCCGCCGCTGTCCCGCCGAGAGCACGAAGTGCACTTCACCCGGCTGATCGATCACCGAAGGTCCGCCGTGGGACACAACACCCCGTGCGAAGACCCCGACATCGTGGCGGACTCGATTCTCTCGCTGCGCCCCTTTGCCGCCGATCGATCCTGAGCACACCCCGGTGACACCGATCTGTCCTGCGCACACCCCGGTAACATCGGCGCAGTGAGACTCGTCATCGCCCGCTGCTCCGTCGACTACACCGGACGCCTCAACGCGCACCTGCCGCTGGCGACGCGGCTGCTCGTGCACAAGGGCGACGGCAGCCTGCTGGTCCACTCCGACGGCGGCTCGTACAAGCCCCTCAACTGGATGAGCCCGCCCTGCGGCCTCGTCGTCGAGGCGCCGGACGAGGATGCCGCCGCCGCCGGCGTCGTCGAGCAGTGGCGTGTGACCCATGCCAAGTCCGGCGATGCGCTGCTCGTGCGCGTCTACGAGATCCTGCACGACTCCTCGCACGAGCTCGGCATCGACCCCGGGCTGCAGAAGGACGGCGTCGAGGCGGACCTGCAGCGGCTGCTCGCCGAGCAGGTCGAGCTGATCGCCGAGGGCGTGAGTCTGGTGCGCCGGGAGTTCCCGACGGCGATCGGACCGGTCGATCTGCTGCTGCGCGATCCTGCCGGCGGCACCATCGCGGTCGAGATCAAGCGTCGCGGCGACATCGACGGCGTCGAGCAGCTCACGCGATACCTCGAGCTGCTCGGACGCGACCCGCACCTCGCGCCGGTGCGCGGGGTCTTCGCCGCGCAGGAGATCAAGCCGCAGGCGAAGATCCTGGCCGCCGACCGCGGCATCCGCTGCGTGACCCTCGACTACGACGCCATGAAGGGCGTCGCCTCCGGCGTCCCCACCCTGTTCTGACCCGTCCGCCTCCGCCCCCCGACCCCCGCGCGTTCGTCCCCGTGGAGATGTCCGTCGAGACTGCCGCCGGGTGCATTTCGACGGAGATGAAGCGGGCTAGCGTGGACGGGTGACCCTGCGCTCGCCCTTCTCCTGCGTGCTGTGGGATGTCGACGGCACCCTCGTCGACGCCTCCGACGGCATCCTGCGCCGCCTCTCGGTGACCCTCACCCGCTTCGGCCTGCCCGCCCCGACCCGCGCCGAGCTCGTGCACTGGATCGGGCCGCCGCTGTACGAGTCGTTCCGGCATCACGCCGGCATGACCGCCGAGCGTGCCGCGGAGGCCGTGTCCTCCTACCGCGAGCTCGGACGCGCCGACGGCTACACGACGGACGTGAAGCTGTACCCGGGCGTCGCGCAGCTGGTCGCCGACCTCGACGCCGCCGGCGTGCCGCAGGGCACCGCCAGCTCGAAGCCCGAGGTGCAGGTGCAGGCCCTCATGGACTTCTTCGGCCTCGCCCCGCACCTGCGGGCGATCACCGGCGCCACCTCGGACGAGAAGACGCTGGCGAAGAAGGCCGACATCGTGGCCGAGGCGCTGCGGCGCATGGCGGCCGCCGGCGCCGACGTGTCCCGCCCCGTGCTCGTCGGCGACCGCCACCACGACGTGGAAGGCGGCGCCGCCAACGACGTCCCGGTGATCTTCGTGCGGTGGGGGTTCAGCTGGCCCTATGAGGCCGACGGCGCCCAGGCCGCGGTCGACGACGTCGCCCGGCTGCGCGCGCTCCTTCTCGTCGACGATCACGCCCCGGCGTGAGCACGGGGCTCCCGAGGCATGACGAAGGGGCCGGGATGCGGCATCCCGGCCCCTTCGTGCGCGTTCGTCAGAGCGCGCGGATGTTCGCCGCCTGCAGGCCCTTGGGGCCCTGCTCCACGTCGAACTCGACGCGCTGGTTCTCCTCGAGCGAGCGGTAGCCGCTGCCCGAGATCGCGCTGAAGTGAGCGAAGACGTCGGCGCCGCCCTCATCGGGAGCGATGAAGCCGAAACCCTTCTCCGAGTTGAACCACTTGACCGTACCTGTCGTGCTCATGCAATGCCGTTCTTCTACTGCCGGCACCCACTGCACCGGTGTGACCTCCCACCGTAGCCCGGTCCGGGCCGGCGCACGACACCAGTGACACAAACGTTGCATCCGCGAGCGATGCCGTTAACCATTCGACGCCCGGGCCGAGCGAGCGCTCATCAGGCCCGGGCGTCGACGGATCCCCCCGGATACGTCGCGCACTGCGCGACAGCGATCACTCTAACGTCATGGTGACCGGCGGCGGGAGCCTCACTCGGCGAACTCATAAGCGGCGGTCTCCCGAACGGCCGCCTCAGACGCGAGAAGGCCCCCTCCGTCGCTGGGGGGAGCGGGAGGGGGCCGGAGATGCAAGCCCCGGTTGGGGGAACTAGGGGCTGCGTCGGTATCAAGGTTACGCCGCCGCCCCGGCGAGAAGGACCTCTCTCGTCCGACCCATACCGAACACTCAGCATCCCCGCCGCCCCGCCGCGGACCTCCGCCCCCGGGCTCCGAGCGCGCCACTCCGCGAGACCGCATCTGCGCGCCGAGACGGTGGGGTGACACCACGGCCTCGGCGGCCAGATGCGGTCTCGTGAGGATGGATGACGACACAGGGCGACACGGAAGGAAACGAGACTCGACCTCCGGCGCCTCCTCGATGACCATGAGGACGCCGACTCCCTCGGCACCGTCCACGCAGCATCCGGAGGAGAGCTCCATGTCCGACCAGAATGTCCCCGTCAAGCCGCCCCGTCGCCGGGGCCCGATCATCGCGGCGATCATCGCCGCTGTCGTCGTCGTCGCAGTCGTGGTGACCATCGTCATCGTCAGCGTCGCGAACAGCAACGGCACCGCCGCCAAGGGCAGCGCCGGAAACCCGGTCAAGATCGGTGTCGTCGGCGCCAGCGACCCCTACTGGGACACCTACAAGCAGGCAGCCGCCGACGCCGGCATCTCGATCGAGCTCGTCGACTTCACCGACTACGCACAGGTCAATCCGGCATTGACCTCCGGCGATCTCGACCTCAACCAGTTCCAGCACATCATCTATCTGGCGCAGTACAACACGAGCGCCGGCGAGGATCTGGTGCCGATCGGCTCGACCGCGATCTACCCCCTCGGCCTGTACTCGAAGAAGTACGACAGCGTCGACGCGATCCCGGACGGCTCGACCGTGGCGATCCCGAACGACGCCTCGAACCTCGCCCGCGGTCTGCTCGTGCTCCAGTCGGCCGGACTGGTCGAGCTGAAGGACGGCGGCAGCCCGTTCTCGACGATCGACGATGTGCTCGACACCTCGCGCGTGAACGTCACGACGCTGGACGCGAACCTCACGCCCACGTCGCTCGACGACGTCGCGGCCGCCATCATCAACAACGACTACGTCGAGGATGCCGGTCTGACCGCCGACGACGCGATCGCGCAGGACGACCCGAGCGACCCCAGTGCGACGCCGTACATCAACATCTTCGCGGCACGCAGCGAAGACGCCGACAACGCGCTCTACCTGCAGCTGGTGCAGATCTTCCAGGACACGCAGGCCGTGACCGACGGCCTGATCGAGACCTCGGGCGGCACCGGCGTGCTGGTGAAGACCTCGGCCGCCGACCTGCAGGCCTCTCTGGAAGAGGTGGAAGCAGAGATCACCGGCTGAGGCCGGTCGTACCATCGTCGCCCAGCGGGGGCCGTCTCGCCATCGGTCGCAGACGGCCCCCGCGCGATCACGATCGGAGCATCCATGACCCTCATCCGTCTCACGGACGTGCGCAAGGTCTATCCGCCCCGCGTGCGTGGCGGCGCCCCCGCGGCCGCGATCGACGGCGTCGATCTCGAGATCGCGGCGGGAGAGATCTTCGGCATCATCGGGTACTCCGGCGCCGGCAAGTCGACCCTGGTGCGTCTGATCAACCTGCTCGAACGGCCCACCTCGGGGCATGTCGAGATCGACGGCGTCGACCTGACCGAGCTGTCCGAACGCCGGCTGCGCCGCATCCGGTCCGGCATCGGGATGATCTTCCAGCAGTTCAACCTGTTCTCGGCCAAGACCGTCTACGGCAACATCGCCTTCCCGCTGGAGGTGTCGGGCTACCCGCGCGAGAGGCGGCACGACCGCATCGTGGAGCTGCTCGAGTTCGTCGGGCTCACCTCCCACGCGCACGCCTACCCGGAGCAGCTCTCCGGCGGCCAGAAGCAGCGGGTGGGCATCGCCCGCGCCCTCGCCACCGATCCCCGCATCCTGCTCGCGGACGAGGCGACCAGCGCGCTCGACCCGGAGACCACGGCCGACGTGCTGCGGCTGCTGCGGCGCGTGAACACCGAGCTCGGAATCACGGTGGTGGTGATCACGCACGAGATGGAGGTCGTCCGCCTCATCGCCGACCGGATCGCGGTGATGGAGGCGGGCCGCATCGTCGAGCTCGGCAGCTCGTTCGAGGTCTTCGCCCATCCGCGGACCGAGGTCGCGCGCCGGTTCGTCTCGACGGTCGTGTCCGAGGCACCGGATGCCGCGGCCGCCGCCGCGCTGCGCGCGCGTCACGGCGCCCGGCTCGTCTCCCTCGCCTTCGCCGACGACGACACGACCCAGGCCGACCTGTTCGCCGCGCTCGGGCGCGTCGGCGTGGGATTCGAGGTCGTGCACGGCGGGATCGACGAGGTGGGCGGTCGCGCGTTCGGCACGCTCACGCTCGCCCTGACCGGGCCCGACGAGGACATCGACGCGGTGCTGGCCGCGGTGGATCCCGCGCACATCACGGAGGTGGACTGATGGATCGGCTGATCGAGCTCCTGCCGCGCCTGATCACCGCGGCGTGGGAGACCGTCTACATGGTCGGCATCGCCATGATCGTCGGCGGCCTCCTGGGCCTGATCCTCGGTCTCGGCCTCTACCTGACCCGAGCGGGCAGCATCCTGCAGAACCGTGTCGTGTTCACGGTCCTCAACCTGATCGTCAACTTCTTCCGGCCGATCCCGTTCATCATCCTGCTGGCGGCGGTGCAGCCGCTCGGCAGGCTGATCGTCGGCACCGGCATCGGCAACAGCATGGCGATCTTCGGCCTCGTCGTCGGCTCCATGTTCGCCATCGGCCGCATCGTGGAGCAGAACCTGCTGACGGTGCAGCCGGGCGTGATCGAGGCCGCGCGTTCCGTCGGGGCCTCGCCGCTGCGCATCATCACGACGGTGCTCATCCCGGAGGCGCTCGGGCCGCTCATCCTCGGGTACACGTTCATCTTCATCGCCGTCACCGACATGTCCGCGGTCGCGGGCCTCATCGGCGGCGGCGGGCTCGGCAACTTCGCGATCCAATACGGCTACCGGCTCTTCGAC
This sequence comes from Microbacterium sp., assembly GCF_047606385.1. Classification (GTDB taxonomy): domain Bacteria; phylum Actinomycetota; class Actinomycetes; order Actinomycetales; family Microbacteriaceae; genus Microbacterium. The sequence continues at coordinate 1,374 of NZ_JASGEL010000042.1, read as the reverse complement.
TGGACCACGACCTGGGCCGCCGTGCTGCTGATCATCGTCCTCGTGCAGTTCACCCAGCTCGTCGGCAACGCGCTCGCGCGGCGGGTGCTGCGGCGCTGACCTCTCCGCGAGACCGCATCTGCGCGCCGAGACGGTGGGGTGACACCACGGCCTCGGCGGCCAGATGCGGTCTCGCGGGGGAGGGGGCGGGAACGACGAAGGCCCCGGGATGACCCGGGGCCTTCGTCCGCTGTGCGCGAGGGGGGAGTTGAACCCCCACGCCCTTTCGGGCACTGGCACCTGAAGCCAGCGCGTCTGCCTATTCCGCCACTCGCGCGAGCCGCGGCATCCGGGGATCCCGCGGAACTCAACTTCCCGAGGATATCACGCCACCGACCCGGCCCCGCGCGCCGATCACAACGCATTCGCGGCGTATTCAGGGAGGACAACTACGATGGGGACACCCGTTCTGCCTGCCTGAGGAGTCGCGTGGGGCTACTAGACAGCTTCGAGAGAGGTCTGGAGCGTGCCGTCAACGGCGCGTTCGCCAAGACCTTCCGTAGCGGGATCCAACCCGTCGAGATCGCTTCCGCCCTGCGCAGCGAGCTCGACACCAATGCTGCCGTCGTCTCGCGCGACCGCATCCTGGTGCCCAACATCCTGACCGTGTTCCTGTCCGCCGCCGACCTGGCCCGCATGCAGTCGCTCGGCACGCAGCTCACGAGCGAGCTCGACGCCCTCGTGCAGAAGCACGCCCGCAGTCAGCGGTACTCGTTCCCCGGTCCCCTGTCGATCCGCTTCGCCGGCGACGAGAAGCTGTCGACCGGCCAGCTGCGTGTGCAGTCGCAGAGCTCGGGCGGCGGCCGGGTGTCGTGGCAGGGCGTCGTCGAGATCGCCGGCAAGCGACACCCGCTGCACGCCGCTCGCACGGTGATCGGCCGCGGCAGCGATGCCGACATCACCATCCCGGACGCCGGCACCAGCCGCAAGCACGTCGAGATCCTGTGGGACGGCGAGCGCGCGATGGTGCGCGACCTCGGCTCCACCAACGGCACGAAGCTCAACGGCCAGAAGGTGTCCCAGGCGCCGCTGCCGCCCGACGCGACGGTGACGATCGGCCGCACCGACATCGTCTTCCGCATCGTCGCGCAGGCGGCGGCCGACGACACGACGCGCGCGTTCACCGTGCGGGACGCCGAGCGCTGGGGGGACGGGCTGTCATGAGCGAGCTGACACTCCTGCTGCTGCAGATCGGGTTCCTGCTGCTGCTCTGGTTCTTCGTGTTCGCCGTCGTGTACGCGCTGCGCGCCGACGTGTTCGGGGTGCGCGCCCGCAAGCTTCCCGACGCCGCCGCCGCGCCGGCGCCCGCACCGGGCCCCGCGGCGTCCCCCGCCG
>NZ_JASGEL010000041.1:0-25161 GCF_047606385.1 Microbacterium sp. | reverse complement strand
TTCGACCGCCCCGGCACGAGCAACGGCCCCACAGAGGCCATCAACGGCCGCCTCGAACACCTCCGCGGCTCGGCCCTGGGGTTCCGGAACCTGACCAACTACATCGCACGGTCGCTGCTCGAGACCGACGGGTTCAGACCGCTCCTACACCCCTAAATGCGAAGAGCCCCGAATCTGCAACGAGGCGGCCAGGTCGATCCTCGTGCCGATCGGTATGATGGAATCATTTGCGTGCGTTCAAGGCGTCGCGCAGCGTACCGATTACGAACCCTCGCGCATCTGCGAGTCTCGCGGCAGCGGTTGCGATTTGAGCGTCGTACTTGTCCCGTCTGCCGGGATCGTCCAGCAGAGCATTTGCCTGTGAGTGGACGTGGAGTGCGTCGAAATTGTTGACGGAGTGAACCCAGTCGGACAGCCCGAGATCACCGAAAGCACCGAACCCCTTGCGCTCGTACGCGAGGTGTATCACGTAGTGCCCGGCCGCGAGCGCCATGAGCGCGGCGTGCAGTCGGACCGCTATTACCACGCGAGGCTGGCCGCCCGGATTCATCAGCTTCTCGCGCGCCAGGGTCGTTCGTGGGGTCAGCGTCGCTGCCGCGGGACGATCGTCATTGCCACCAGTCGTGCTCTGCACGTATCCGTCGTACGTACCCAGCATCTCCGCCAAGTCGTATATTGCGGGGCTCACCTTCCCGTGCACCGCTCGGATCGAAAGCACGGGAATCTGTGCGGCGGGCTGCCCAGGGTGTCGACCATCCGCGACCGCCGCGGTGGCGAGATCGGGCACGCGCATACTTGTGGGTCCCCCGACCTCTTGAACTGAGCGGTCGTCGCGGAGCATTACCGAGTCGACCTTGCCGAGCAGATGCCGCAGCGGCCGGCGAAGACCGTAACGGGCCGGTCCGATGCTCTGAGGCAGATAAATCGTGGGCGTTCGAGTGCGCGCGGCGGCGCGTAACTGCAATGCGTGAGTGAGCAACATCTTCACCGTCTCGACGGGCGTCCCTGCGCGCAGATAGCCCCCACCGACAGCGACGACGAGGTCGAAGTCATCGATCGTTCGCAGAGCGTGGCGGTAGCCGGCGTCCCAGCCTCGTGCGCTCGGCGTGCTCCGCAGCACGGTGACGTCGAGATCAGAGAACGTCTCCGGCCGAATCGCGAGCATAGTGACTGCGGCATCGCCGAGCGCTTCGCGGACGAGTGCGAGTGTCTCGTGAACCAGCAAGCCGTCGCCAGCGTTCTCGGCGGAATATGCGTGGAGCACCAGCACCTTAGACCGTGGCATCAGAGCATGCTCTCGTAGACGTCGACGTGCTTCGACACGCTCGCCTCCCATGAGAATTGCGACGCCCAGTCGCGCCCGTTGCGCGCGCAGATCCCGCGCGCTGTCTGATCGGTCAACGCACGAACGACCCCCTCTGTGATGCCATCGGCAGTGAGGGACGGGAACTGCAAGGACGGGCCCGCTATGTCCGCGAGCGATCCCCGATCGGAGGTCATCACGATGGTCCCAGCCGCGAGCGCCTCAAGCACCGGGAAGCCGAACCCCTCATAGAGGCTTGGGAACAGGAACACGCTCGCTGCCTGCATGAGTGCCGTGCGATCCTGATCGGACACGAAGCCGAGCTGGATCGCGTTTGTTGCCTCGGCGAGACGAGCAAGAGTCGTTTCTGAGTTCCACGCTGGCTTGCCTGCGATTACGAGAGGGATGCCCAGCTCGCGTACTTCGGGACGTTCGAAAGCCTCGATGAGCGGCACGAGGTTCTTTCTCGGCTCAATGTTGCCCAGATACAGCGCGAACTCGTTCGGCAGTCTGCCGTTAATCTCCTCCGACAGCGGAGTAGGGGTTGAGAATCGGTCAAGGTCAATACCATGTTCGATCGTGACGATGCGCGAGGCATCCACTCCGAACACTTCGTGGATGTCGCGCGCACTCGAGCGGGAGACCGTGATGACGCGGTCCGTTGAGTCGATAGCGCGCTGCACCCGAGTGCGCCAGATCTTTTCCTGGCGACGGTTGCGTGCATCGGAGATCCAGCGGCTGGCCACACCGTGCACCGTCACGACTGAAGGGCGCCGCGTCTTGATCAACGGACCGGTGTCCGCCACATAGTGCAGCACGTCTCCGGCCTCACCGGCACGCAGACCGGCCTCGGTCTCCCGTAACAGGGTGATGGCTGGATGACTCCCCATCGGGATCTTTCCCACGGATATGCCGCGAGATGTCAGACCGGACGCGATCGCTCGTGCGTACGTCGTATTCCCGCCGGTGTGGCGGTCAAGGATTCTGCTCGGCATCAGGATCTTCATGGTCGGGCTCCGAGTCCGTATCGATTGTGTGATTCTCGTCAACGCCTGGTCGACGCCAGTCCGATGTTGTAGGCCGAGTTCAATTGGCGCGACTGTTCTTTCGGATTGTTCCCTTCGAACGCGCGGTGAGCCGTGTCGTATGTCATCGCTCTCAACTCGGCCGAACGGAGCAGATCCCGGATCCTGCGCGTGGCATCGTCTTCCTCGGCCAGGATCTCCGGTGGAAGACCAGAAGTGTAGGGACGCTTGATAGCTAATGCTGGTGCTCCGACCGCCACGGCCTCCAGTAAGGCGATCGGAAATCCTTCCCATGACGCGGTATGTAGATACAACGTGGCTTGCCTCATCAGCTTCAGCACTTCGGCGCGATCCAGCCATCCGGTTATCTCGACTCCTGCATCGATCAATTGTCCGCGTAGGACCTCGTCTGTGCCGTCGCCGATCCATACAAACCTCGCGGGCAGGTGTTGAGGCGCTTCGCGGATTTTCGCAGCGATATTGGCGAAGGCGGTCGTGCCCTTCTGCTGCATTATTCGCCCCGCTCCGACTACGAGCGTCTGATCGCCCCGAGGAATGTCGTGAGAATCGCTCGACGGGAAGGTGCGCGCGACGTTCGTGACATAGACGGCGCTCGCCCGCGCAGAAAGCCGGCGAGATAGCTCCTGTTCTCGTCTGCCGCAAGCGATGAAGACAGTCGTGTTCTTTGCAAGCGCCCATTCGATGGCAAGGAACGCTCGTCGCACGAGTCGCGTGACATCGAGGCGCTCGAAAGGAAAACAATGAGGCGTATATGCGATTGCGATCGACCGACGTGCACGGGCGACGCGTGCATATAGTCCACCGAACGCAGAATGGCCGTGAATTATGTCTATACCGAGGGATTTCGAGAGCCGTGAGACTTGTCGGATCCGTCTCAAGTGCCCCTCTCTAAAAAATGTAACGCTCGTAAAGCAGTCCAACTCGTTCTCGTCGAACGATGCGTCGTTACTGTGGGCGAATATGAGATGGTGTTCGAAACCAGGAGTGCGCTGAGCGTAGCTGATGACTGCGTCCGCGAGCCCGCCGCCCATACGCTCGACCACATGCAATACGCGCGGTCGTTCGTCCAAGGATGATCTGTTCAACTCGTGCTTTCGGGGTGTGAGGGGAGGGTCTCCGACCCTCAATGTGCACTCTCGCCGGGCGCAAGCGCAGCTTTGGCAGTCTTTGCGAGGATTGCCAGGTCGCCAAGCATCGTCCAGTTCTCGACATAGGACAGGTCGAGACGGACAGTGTCTTCCCATGACAGAGTTGAGCGCCCGCTGACCTGCCAGAGGCCGGTGATTCCCGGCTTAACCAGGAACCGGCGGTGCACGTGGGTTGCGTACTGCTCGACTTCCTGCGGCAGCGGCGGCCGGGGCCCGACGAGCGACATCGATCCGCCAAGCACGTTGAACAGCTGAGGGAGCTCGTCGAGGCTGTACTTACGCATAATCCGACCGATCGGCGTCACACGTGGGTCGTTCTTCATTTTGAAGAGCACTTCGTTGCCCGAATCGATGCCTTGCTCATGGCGCTCGCGCTGAAGGCTCTCGAGAAGCTCCTCTGCGTTCGTCACCATTGACCGGAACTTCAGCATGGTGAACTCGCGTCCGCTGCGGCCGATGCGTATCTGACGGAAGAAGACCGGTCCCTCTGACGAGAGCCGGATACTCATCGCAAGGAACGCGAAGATGGGACTCAACAGCACGACCCCGACGGCGCTCGCCGAGACATCCAACGTGCGCTTGAGGAAGAGCTGGCCCCTGCTGAAACGAGGGGTCTCGACGTGAATCAGGGGCAGACCTGCGACGGGGCGCGTGTGAAGACGCGGACCAGCGATGTCCACGATGCTGGGCGCGAGCACGAGGTGCTGCCGCCCAGCCTGCAGATTCCACGAGATCTGTTTGACCTTCGACGGCGGCAATTCATCGGTGCTTGTCACCGCGATCGTGTCGGCGTTCGTCGCGAACATCGCGCGCTCGATGGCATCGACGCTGCCCATCACGGGGATGGCGGTATCTGGCACGGTCGATGCGACTTTTCCAGAAGGAACACACGCACCTACAACCTGATAGCCAGCGCTGGTGTTGCGCTGGAGTTCCCGTGCGATTTGCGCGACAGAAGTCTCCGAACCGACTAGGAGGACCCGCGCGGCATATCGGCCCATCGACCGTTGTGCGTTCAGCCATTGTCGCCACAACCAGCGTTCCAGAGTAAGAACGAGGATGCCGACCGGAAGGCTGATGAGTAGATACCCGCGAGCGAGATCGACTCGAAGAAGAAACGCCAGGATCGCAATAAGACCGAACAGCCGGAAGCTTGCATCGATGATGCGAACGTATTCGGTGTTCCCGGTGCCGATTACTCGGTAGCTGCGAGAGTCGATGAACGACAGCGACCACATCCAGAAGACAACGAGCGCGCCGGAGAACACCCAGTACGAGATGTCAGTGATCCTGCTGTCGTCGCGCATCGCGATTTGCGCCTCGCCTGCGCCGAACCATGCGATCTGCGTACCGTATGCAACCCAGACGAGCACCAACAAGTCGCTGATCCAGAGTCGAAGCGCGTACGCTCGCCGCCAGTTGGAAGTGGGCAGATGAGTTTCGGTCATTGTTCGCTCCGGGTCGGCAGAGGCAACATTGGTGACTGTCTCACTAATCGAAGCCACATCCTCTCCCGTCCTGAGTTCCCCGACGGGGACGCTAGCAGACGTATGTCACGCGAATGTGTCATGTAACCGCCGGAGGCGCTCTCCGCGCATTTCGCATCGCTTCGTCTGCTCAACGCCGGGAAGCTGGGCTTGCTCAACAACATCCGGGGCCGCAGCATCCGAGGCTGCGTGCGCTCAAGTCGCCTAAGAGCAGTCACCGTGGGGTCGAACTGGCCTCGCCAGCCGAGCGCACGTCTGCGGATTCGCGGTAACCGTAGCCGCCGTATCCATATCCGTAGCCATACCCATAGTAGGAGTCGGGCCCGCGCGTGGGCACCATCGACATCACGACGCCCGCAAGCTTCGCACCGACCGTGTGAAGTGCCTCCACAGCTCCGGTCAGCTGGTGACGGCTTGTGCGACCCGCCGCGACAACCATGATCGCGCCGCTCATAGAAGTGGAGAGCACGGCGGCGTCCGTGACCGGCAGCAGCGGCGGCGCATCGCACAACACCACATCGAAGCCATTCTCGAGCACCTCGATCAGGCTGTGCATCTGGCTGGACCCGAGCAGCTCGCTCGGGTTCGGCGGAATCTTGCCTGCCGGCAGCACGAACAGGCTGCGGCCTCCCCACGGCAACATCACGTCGCCCAGCTTCGCGCGGCCGATCAGGACGTCGGTCAAACCGACGCCGCCCTCGAGGCCGAGATATTCGGCGACCTTGGGCTTGCGCAGATCGGTATCGACCAGCGCAACGCGCTTGCCGGCATCCGCCAGCGCGATCGCGAGGTTGATCGTCGTCGTCGACTTGCCCTCGCTCGGCACGGAGCTCGTGACGACGAAGCTCGATCGTCCGCCCATATCGAGGAACTGCAGGTTGGTACGCAGCGACCGGAACGACTCTGCCCGGGGGCTCAACGGATCGGCGTGCACGATCAGTGGGCGTTCCTTGGCCTTCGAGTCGAAGGCGATCACGCCGATGAGCGGCGCATCGGTCACGGCGGCCGCATCCTTCGCGGAACGGACCTTGGTGTCGAGCACGGTGCGCAGCACGGCGACACCAATGCCGAGCGCGAGACCGATCAGAGCACCCAGGGCAAGATTCAGCGGCACGTTCGGGCTCGACGGCGAGAGCGCGGGCTGCGCGTCACTGACGCGCGTCAATCTGACCGGGCTGGTGTCAGAGCCGTTGGGAGTCTCGATCGATTCGACCGCGGACGTGAGACTCGACGCAATAGCATTGGCGATGTCGGCAGCCTGCACGGCATCGGCATCCGTCACCGTGATGGTGATCAGTGTCGTACTCGTCGTATTCGATGCAGTGATCTTCGAAGCGAGTTGCGATGCTGTCTCGCCCAGACCCAGGTCTGCGATGACCGTGTTCAACACGATCGGTGTCTTGACGAGATTGGTGTATGTCGTCACCCGCGCTTGCGAGAACGTCGAACCCTGGTTCAACTCCTGCACTGAGTCGCTGCTTGTCTGGGTGGATACGAACACGGTGCTCGACGCCTCATACATCGGCGTTCGCGTCAGGCTATAAACTGCCGCGGCGCCGATGCCGACGAGGAAGATGATCAGAATGATCAGCCAGTTCTTCCGGAGAACGCGGATGTAGTCAGTTAGTTCCATGCAGGCTTCTCCGTAATGCGTGGCGTGTGGCTGCCCGCCATCCTGCCATATCGATGTAACGCCATTGTGGCGGCGGTGTCTCAGGAGGTGATCGACAAGCGAAGCGCTCGCACCACTCCGTCAAGCGCGGGAATGAGCTGCTGCGCCGAACGCTGATACGTCTCCCACGATCTGCCGAACGGGTCGATGACGTCGTCTTCCGCAGGATCGGCGGGGCCGAGGACCACGCCGCGAGCGCCAGCGACCGTCGCCGCCATGGCCCGCACTCGCATACTGTCATTCACCCCGCCGGCGTCGGCCGCTTGACGCAACTCGTGGTCGCTGAACTCCTCCTGCAGCCGTGCGAACTCGCGCAACGTGAACGTGGACCGCAACCGCGCCGGGGCGAGCTCCGCGATCTCACGTCGGTGCTCGCGGCTCATCGCGAGGATCAGATCGGGAGCGGTGAGATGGTGCTCGGCGAGGAAGCGGGAGCGGTGCACGGCCGCGTCGGTCGCCGAGACCCCCGCTTCGACGGCGAGCTGCACGGCCTCTTCGGGCATCGCCGCATTCGGCAGACCGCGAGTGCCCGCGCTCTCCACAGTCGCGTCGAGATCGGCCAGACGCATGCGCAGCACGAGCGCGGCGAGGGGGGAACGGCAGATGTTGCCGGTGCACACGGTCAGCACGGTGAACACGGCATCCTCCCTCAACTCTCTTGCGGTAACAGCGTATTTGAGCCTATCGGGGGTCCGTGCCGCTCGAGACGAGCGCCCGGTTGCGCGCGTTGTGCACGAGCGTGCGTCTCGGCGGCATCCTGGAGCGTCATCTCGTCGACGACGGCTGCGCCCGGGGCACCGAGCTCGGCTACACGGTGCTGGGCGACGAAGTCGTGTGACGGTAACGTGGGCGCGTGTCCGAGCAGCCCACCGGTGTCGACGTCGCTGATCCGCCGCCCGCGGAGTCGCGACCGCGTCGTCGTTCGTCGCGTCGCACCGACTGGCGGCTCGGCGGCAGCACCGTGGCGCGGTGGCGCGAGCGGACGCTGGCCGTCGCGCTCGTCGCCGTCGGCCTGTCGGTCATCGTCGGCGCCCTCATCGCGTCGCTTTGGAGTTCGTCGTGGGCGTCATCCCTCGCCACCGTCGTCGGGTGGGTCGGGATGCTGGTCGCGGTCGCCTGGGCGCTGTCACGGTCGCGGCCGATCGGGTTGTTCGTCTTTCGCTGGGTCGATGTGCTGTTCGGCCTGGGATTGGGCATCGTGCTGCGCACTGCTGCCGGCTGGATCGACGTCGACCTGGGGGGGAGCGGCGCCTTCCCGTCCTACGCAACGGTCAATGGGGCGCTTTCGAGCACATGGTGGCTAGACGATTTGCTGGGGCCGGTGGTAATCGCGCCCTCGCTCGAGGAATTGTTCTTCCGCGGGGTGCTGCTCGTGTCGCTCTACACCGTGCTGCGTCGGCCTTTCGGCAAGATTTCGGCAGGGCTCGTCGCATTTCTCGCCACCACCGGATTCTTCGTGCTTCTGCATGCCGTCGCCTTCGACAGCGGCTCCGCCGCGGCCGTCTCGCTCGCGCTGCTCGGCGGTGTCTGCGCAGCCCTGGTGCTGTTGACCGGGCGCATCTGGGCGGCGATCGTGACGCATGTGGTCTACAACGCGACCTTCGTGATCCTCGCTGTTCTCGGCACTCTGCTGGGGTGAGGGCGAGCGCGGGGGTGAATCCTGGGGTGATTAAGAAGTTCGTCGCCTTGTTACCTCGTAGTAACACGCCGAGGTGCGATATAGGAGCCGGTCGGGTAGCATCGAACGCGGTTGGGGGTTATCGATCTTCAGACGGATCAATGGATGGCCCCGCTTTTCCCCCGGAAATATTGTCGTTTTACTGTAGAAAACTTGCGAGGAAGACCATGATCAAGAGAGCAATCGCCATCGTCGGTCTGGCCGGTGCCATCGTGCTGTCCGGCGCCTTGGCGGCCAATGCGGCCACGTACCCCGTCACGGGCACCGTCAGCACTTCGTCATCCACCGCCGCTCCCGGTTCGAGCGTCACCATCACCGTCACCGATCTGGCCAACGACGACGACGTGATCTTCAGCGTCACCGGTCCCGGTATCGGCTCGGGCAGCCTGTCGTCGATCGTCGCTGCGGCCACGACCGGCACCACGTCCGTCACCAAGACGCCGGTGGACAGCGCGGCATCCGCCACGTTCACCGTCCCGACCGACGGTTCGGGCACCTACACCATCCTGGTCACCCAGGACGGCACGCTCGTCGGCAGCGTCGCGGTCACCGCGACCTCGTCTTCGTCGAGCAGCGGCCTGGCCGTCACCGGTGGCACCACTCCGGTCGCGGCTGTGTGGGTCGGCGCCGGTGCGCTCGGCCTCGGTGGAGTCGCGGTCGCCGCGGCCACCGCCCGCCGCCGCGCACGCGCGCAGCGCTGAACACCAGCACCACCTTCATGACAGAGGCTCCGGGTCACGGCCCGGGGCCTCTGTCGTTGTCCGTCGCCGGACCGTTCGCGCGCCCGGGCATCGCCGTCGGCGTCGCCGGCTTCGGGTTCGTCGCCGCGTTCGTGGTGACATCGCTCTACACGCAGCTGTGGCGCCCGAGCCTGCTGACGTTACCGCCCGCGCTGCTGGCCCTGCTCGACCTCGTGATCGTGCTCGCGCCTTACGTCGTCGCGGTGGTCGTGGCGGTGCGGTGGGGCCGCGGCGACACCGGGCTGCGCGACTGGTCGTCGCTCGGCATCCTGCTCGGTCTCTCGCTCGGCGTCCTCGCTCGCGGCGTGACCGAGCTGCTGGTGCCGACGACCGGCAGCCTCACGGGCGCTTTCTCGGTGGATGCCGACGGTGCCGTCGTCGCCGGGCTCGTCGTGAGCGTCGCCGGCGCGGTCGTCGTGTCGCCGTTCGTCGAGGAGCTGTTCTTCCGCGGGGTGATCCAGCGGGCCACGGCGCAGGCAGCACGACCCTGGGGGCCGACGTTCGCCGGCGTCGTCGCGGTGGCGCTCTCGGTCGTGACCTTCGTCGGCGCACATCTGCTCGTGGCCGACAGCTCGACGTGGCCGGCCGAGATCGCCGCCACGCTGCCGCTGGGGCTTGCCGCGGCGCTCGCCACGGCCTTCACGCGGGGGATCGGCGCCGCACTCGTCGCACACGTCGTCTTCAACCTCGGCGGGATCCTCCTGCTGCTCGTGTGAGACGCTCCGCTCGTTCAGCGGATTCATCACATCGCTGTCAATGGGCGTTATGTATCACCGTTAGGCTAGGTGGACGGGATCTCGCCGCTGGCGAGTGGGGATCCGTCGGCAATGCTCTCTGGGCGGGGGCGTCGGCGGGAAGGCAGGGATGTCATGGCGCGACGTTCGTCGCGGCGCTCGCCGCGGAATCCGAAGATCGTGGAACTCTACGAAGGGCCGGACGGATGGGTTCCCGCGGGCTCCGGCCTGCGGCTCTCGCCGTCGACCGCCGGCGAGCTGCGCGGGCGGGGCTGCACCATGGTGCGCGTGCGCTGGCGCTGGCGTGAGATCAAGGAGATCTCGTTGACGCAGTATCTGCAGCGTTACGCCGCTCCGATGGCCGAACCGGTGGTCGAGCCGGCGCGGCGCTCACGGCGGCGACAGGACTGACCCGCGCAGGTATCTGATAATCAGATACCCTTGATCCATGCGTACGGTCTCGGCGACGGAAGCGTCGCGACGATTCTCCGATCTGCTCGACGCCATCGAGGCGGGGGAGACGGTCACGGTGACGCGCGGTAATCGCGCGATCGCCGAGTTGCGTCCCGCGCGCGCACGAAGCGGTGCCGACCTGGACGCGGCCCTGGAGGGGATCCCGGCGCCGGACGACGGCTTCGCCCGCAGCATCGCCCAGGCGGTCGAATCGCTCGCGGAGGACGTCGATCCATGGCGCGTCGACTGATCCTGGACACCGGCGTTCTCATCGCCTACGAGCGCAAGAGCATCGATCGCTCGCTGCTCGCCGCGGACTCGGTGGCGATCGCTGCGATCACCGTAGCCGAGTACCGCACCGGGATCGAGCTGGCCGATTCCGCCGGACGAGCCGCGGATCGTGCGCGCGCGATCGCCGCGATCACCGCGACCGTGGAGGTGCTCGAATACACCGCTGCCACCGCGGCTCACCATGCGCGCCTGCTCGCTCATGTCCGCCGATCGGGGCGGCCGCGTGGCGCCCACGATCTCATCATCGCCGCGCACGCCGTGGAGACCGGCCGGGATGTCGTCACCCTCGACGCAGCCGCCCGGTTCGGGGAACTGCCCGGCGTGGTCGCGTTCACTCCATGAGTCATGGCGGTGTGCGCGAGAGAGCCCCGTGTCCGACTCTTCCGCGTCGGGCACGGGGCTCCCATGTTCACGCCGGGGGCTGAGGCTGCTCGCCCGGATCGTCCTCGTGCGGATCGCCGAACGGAGGGTTCTCGTCCGGGCTCGGGGGGATCGTGCTCATCTCATCCTCCTGAGGGGTTGTCGACCGGCCGACCGTTTTCGTCGGTCGTGTCGTTCTCGTCGGGCGTTCCCCGCGGCTCAGGTGCGCCACCGGAGGCGGTGTCGGCATCCTGGTCGCCGTCGGGCGTGCCGTGCGTGTTCTGTCCGCTGTCCGTTTCCATGTGGACGAGTCCACTCCTCACGCCGGCCGGGCGCGAGGGGCTTGACGCGGCGCCTCGAGGGCGCCTATTCCGTCGGGAAGGGCTTGCCCTCGGGAACGGGGTCCTCGTCGTCGGTGACAGGCGGGTCCCACTCCTGGGCGACCTCTTCGGCGCGCTCCTCGTCGTCGTGCTGTTCCTGATCGGTCTGGCGCTCGTGTTCGCTCATGCGCTCATCATGCCCCGCGACTGCCGCGGAGAAAACGGGCGGCGCGACGGGCCCCCACGTGGCAGAATGCACGGCTCGGTCGCGGGTGGGCCGAGCTTCGGTCGTGCTCCCTGTTGCGCTTCGGTCGCGCTTCGGTCGCGCTCCCTGTTGCACTTCGGTCGCGCTTCTGTTGTGTGCGGCGCGCAGCCTCTCCTCCACAGCCGCTGTTCCGATACGGGTTTTCCACAGTCTCCTGACCGGCCGCGTCGATGTCGGGGGTGGGTGCGATGATTAGAACATGTATTCGACAGTCACCGATGAGATGAGCGCAGCGGAACGGACCGAGCTGCGCTCCATCGTCGACGACTTCCGGGCGGTCGAGGCGGTGGTGGCCGCTGCGGAGGCGGAGCGGGCGCGCATCCTCGCCCGAGCGGGCGCGCTGGCCGCATCCGTCACCGTCGACCAGGTCCCCTCGGTCAAGGCCCACGACATGGCGCTGCGGGCGATCGCCGCCGAGCTCGCAGTGCCGATGCACATGTCCGACCGGTCGCTGCAGCGCCAGATCGACGACGCGGGCCAGCTCGTCGAGCAGTATCCGGCCACGCTCGCCGCCCGGGGCGAGGGGCGTCTCACACGGGCGCACGTGCGCGTCGTCATGGAAGCCGGCAGCATCCTGCCGCCGGAGAAGCGCGAGGCGTTCGACCGGGCCGCGGTGCGTCACTGCGAGGCCACCACGCCGGCGCGAGCGCATCGCGCTCTCGCGCTGCTGGCAGAGCGCATGCATCCGCGCACGCTCACCGAGCGGCACGTCGAAGCGCGCGAGACGCGTGGCCTGCGTGTCGAGCACGGCGTCGACGGCATATCCGACCTGATCGCGAGGATGCCGACCCTGCTCGCCGACGCCGTCTTCGATCGGGCCACCCAGCAGGCGCGCGCTCTCATCGACCTACGCGCGAACCCGCCCGACGACATCGACGACGAGACCCGCAAAGTGCTGGCCTCCGACCATCGCACGCTCGACCAGCTGCGTGCCGACATCCTCGCCGACATGATGCTGACCAGCCAGCCCGGCGCCGACCCGACCCGCACCGACGACGGACCCGGCACGCTCGGCGCGATCCGGGCCAAGGTGCAGGTCGTCGTCCCGGTGCTCTCGCTGCTCGGCGGCGAGCAGGATCCCGCCGAGCTCGCGGGTCGCGCCCCGATGGACGCCGAGACGGCCCGTCGGCTCGCCGGCGCCACCCGGTGCCCGTGGGAACGGGTGCTCACCCATCCCATCACCGGCGCCGTGCTGCACACCGACACCTATCAGCGCACGGCGGCCATCGACCGCCACCTCCGTGCTCGCGACCAGCACTGCCGCTTCCCCGGATGCCGCGTCCCCGCCGTGCGCTGCGAGGTCGACCACACCCACGACTACGCGCTCGGCGGTCGCACGCGCCTCCGCAACCTCGCTCACCTGTGCCAGCGGCACCATTCGATGAAACAGTTCACCGCCTGGGCGGTGCGACAACTCGACGACGGCGTCCTCGAGTGGACCTCCCCACTCGGCGAGGTCTATGACGACTCCCCGCCGGATCCCGTCCCCGCGGGAGTGCGCTTCGCGCCGGACGTGGGTGAGGCCGAGCCGCCACCTGTCTAGACCTGCTCCTGCTACAGTATGTGCATGAAATCCGAGCGCCTGCAGGTGCTGATCGACGTCGAACAGCGCGCGCGCCTCGAGCGCGCGGCGGTCGCGCGCGGCGTCTCCCTGGGGGCGCTCGTGCGCGACGCGATCGATGTCGTCTATCCACCGCAGGCTTCACGCCGCGCACAGCTCGCGGCGAAGATCCTCGACGCGGCACCGGCCGACGTGCCCGCACCCGACGCGCTGCGGGCGGAGCTCGACGACCTGCGAGGACGACACGGGTGATCGTGCTCGACACCACGGTGCTGATCTACGCCGCCGGATCCGATCATGCTCTTCGTGAACCCTGTCGAGCTTTGATCGCCGCCGTGGGAGAGGGACGTCTGCTGGCGACGACGACCGTCGAGGTCGTGCAGGAGTTCGCCCACGTGCGAGCACGACGTCGGGGCCGGGACGACGCCGCCGACCTCGCAGAGGCGTATGCCGGACTACTCTCCCCGTTGCTCAGCGTCGACGCAGGCGACCTCGATGCCGGGCTGCAGCTCTACCGCGGTCACGACGACCTCGGTGCGTTCGACGCCGTGCTGGCCGCGACCTCGATGCGCCGCGAGCACGTCACAGCGCTCGTCTCGGCCGACGTCGCGTTCTCCCGCATCCGAGGGCTGCGGCATCTGGATCCCGCGCAGCCGGACTTCGTCGCGGAACTCGGCATCCGCTGACCGGTCCACGGACGGCGCCGGCCGCCGGGGCTCACCCGAAGCGGCCGGAGACGTAGTCCTCGGTGGCCTGCACGGACGGCGTGGTGAAGATCGTCGACGTGTCGTCGTACTCGATGAGCTTGCCGGGCTTGCCGGTGCCGGCGATGTTGAAGAACGCCGTCTTGTCGCTCACCCGCGACGCCTGCTGCATGTTGTGCGTCACGATCACGATCGTGTAGACGCGCTTCAGCTCCTCGATGAGCTCCTCGACGGCGAACGTCGAGATCGGGTCGAGGGCCGAGCACGGCTCGTCCATGAGGATGACGTCGGGGGAGACGGCGACCGTGCGGGCGATGCACAGGCGCTGCTGCTGTCCGCCGGAAAGGCCCCCGCCCGGCTTGTCGAGCCGGTCGCGCACCTCGTTCCACAGGTTCGCGCCGCGCAGCGACTTCTCGACGATGGCATCCTGGTCGGACTTCGAGAGCCGGCCGCCGTTGAGCTTGATGCCCGCGAGCACGTTCTCCCTG
The DNA here is from genome assembly GCF_047606385.1 of Microbacterium sp. GTDB lineage: Bacteria > Actinomycetota > Actinomycetes > Actinomycetales > Microbacteriaceae > Microbacterium. The sequence continues at coordinate 10,911 of NZ_JASGEL010000041.1, read as the reverse complement.
ATCGACATCGTGGGGAACGGGTTCGGACGCTGGAACACCATGCCGACGTGACGGCGGACCAGCACCGGGTCGACGCCGGCGCCGTAGAGGTCTTCGCCGTCGAGCTTCACCGAGCCCTTCACGTGCGCGCCGGGGATGACCTCGTGCATCCGGTTCAGCGTGCGCAGAAAGGTCGACTTGCCGCAGCCGGACGGGCCGATGAAGGCCGTCACCGTGCGGGGCTCGATGTGGATGTTGACGCCCTCGACCGCGAGGAAATCGCCGTAGTAGACGTTCAGATCGTTGACTTCGATGCTCTTGGACACGAGTGGACTCCTACCTGGGGCCTCAGCGGCTTGCCTTCGGGGCGAACCGTGCCGCGATCAGACGCGCGACGAGGTTCAGGATGACGACCATGATGATCAGGAGAAGCGCGGCGCCCCACGCCTCCTGGTGCGACATGTCGGGCTGCGACTGGTCGGGGAACGCGTAGCCGGTGTACGAGAGCACCGCGAGAGTCGACATCGAGCCGGTGAACGGGTCGGTGTTCAGGGACGACGTGAAACCGGCGGCGATGTAGATCGGCGCGGTCTCGCCGATGACGCGGGCGATGGCGAGCACCGCCGCGGTGACGAGGCCCGCGACCGAGGTGCGCAGCACGACCTTGACGATGGTGCGCCACTTCGTCACGCCCAGGGCGTAGGACGCCTCGCGCAGCTCCATCGGCACGAGCTTGAGCATCTCCTCGCTCGAGCGCACGACCGTGGGGATCATGAGCACGCAGAGGGCGATCGCGGCGGAGAAGCCGCTGAACGCCTTCGGCCCGACGATCAGCGTGAACAGCGCGAACGCGAACAGACCGGCGACGATCGAGGGGATGCCGGTCATGACGTCCACGAGGAACGTGATCACCCGGCGGATCGGGCTCTTCGTCGTCGCGTACTCGGTGATCCAGACCGCGGTCAGCATCCCGATCGGCAGCGAGATGACCGTCGCGATGCCGGTGATGATGAGGGTGCCCACCAGGGCCGGCCCCGCGCCCGCGACCGTGGTCGTCTCCAGCGTGTCCCAGTCGAAGGTCGAGGTCTCCGCGCCGAAGATGAACGACGGCGTGAGCGAGGTGATCCCCTGCGCGACCACGGTCCACAGCAGCGACACGAGCGGGATGAGCGCGAGCACGAACGCGGTCGTCACCACTCCGCGCATCACGCGGTTGGTCGCCTGGCGCCGATCCTCCGCGATGAGGGAGACGACGCCGATCGTCACCAGGTAGAGGATCGTTCCGGTGACGAGCCAGCCGACGACGTTGAACCCGTCGCCGCCCAGCGCGAAGAGGCTGAACACGGCCGCGGTGGCCGCGAACGAGCCGATCAGGAGGTACAGCTCCGAGCGGCGCGGCAGTCGCCCGGCGTGCAGCGAGACGGGCCGGTTCAGCGTGTCGACGCGGGCCGCGGTGGTGACGCTCATGACGTGGCCGCCTTTGCTGCCTTGGGGGTCCGCGCACGGCGCGTGCGGCTGCCCGAGGTCGAGCGGCCGATGATCCAGCGGGCGAGGAAGTTGACGGCGAACGAGATCACGAACAGGGCGAGACCGGTGGCGATGAGCACCTCGCGCTGCAGGCCGTTGGAGCCGCCGAACTGCAGGGCGATGTTCGCCGCGATCGTGCCGGGGTTGTCGTTGCTGTTGAGCACGAACGAGTAGATGAACTGGGGGGAGACGATCATGGCGATCGCCATCGTCTCGCCGAGGGCACGGCCCAGGCCCAGCAGGATGGCGCTGACCACGCCGCTGCGGGCGTACGGGAACACCGCCATGCGGATCATCTCCCAGGTCGTCGCGCCGAGGGCGAGCGCGGCCTCCTCGTGCAGGCGCGGGGTCTGCAGGAAGATCTCGCGGCTGATCGAGGTGATGATCGGCAGGATCATGATCGCGAGCACCATCGCGCCCGCGAGGATCGTCCCGCCGGCCGCGGAGGCGTCGGGGGAGAAGAAGGGCAGCCAGCTGAGGTAGTCGGCGGCGAAGTCGTTGAACGGCGTGAGGAACGACCGCACCGTGTACAGGCCCCACAGGCCGAAGACGACCGACGGGACCGCGGCGAGCAGGTCGATGATGTAGCCGAGCACGCCGGCGATGCGGCGCGGCGCGTAGTGCGAGATGAACAGGGCGATACCGATCGCGACCGGCGCGCCCATGAGGAGTGCGAGAAGCGACGCCCAGATCGTGCCGAAGATCAGCGGACCGACGTAGCTCCAGAAGTCGGAGAAGCCGACCGTGTTGCCGGCGGTGGGGTCGAGGATCTCCGAGGCCGTGGACCAGTTCGCCGTGATGGCGGGGACGGCCTGGATGATGAGGAAGATCGCGACGCCGGCGAGGATGACCAGGATGAGCCAGGCGGCTCCGCTGGACAGGCCGAGGAAGACGCGATCCCCGGCCTTGCCCGGAGACTTCAGCGCCGCGGTGGCGGCCGGGCCCTCAGGGGCCCGGCCGCTCGCGGCTGGCGTTGCAGCACTCACGGGATCAGTTTGCCGCAGTGATTACTTGACGGTGGCGAGCGTCGCCTGGACCTCGTCCAGGATCGACTGCGGCAGCGGGACCGAGTTGGCCTTGGCCGCCGCGACCTGCTGGCCGGTCGAGGTGGCGATGAACTGGAGGTAGCTGATCGTCGCGTCGGCGTTCTCGGTGTCGGTGAACTCGAGCGGGATGATCGCGTACGACAGCAGCGGGATCGGGTAGGCGTCGGCGTCCGAGTTGATCGCGTCGTAGTCGAACTTCAGCGAGAGGTCGCCGTCGACACCGTTCGAGTTCTCGGTCGCGCCGGCCGTGAACGCCTCGGCGACGGTGTCCGACGTGAGCTCGATGCCGTTCACCGACGCCGCGGAGACGCCGTCGATGATCGCCGAGTTGTCGAGGTAGCCGATGGAGCCGGCGACACCGGCGATCTCGGTCGCGACCGCGCCGCCACCCTTCTGCGCGTCGACACCGGTGATGTCGGCGGGGAAGGTGCCGGAGCCCGCCCACGTCCAGTCGGTCGGGTCGGAGGCGTAGAGGAAGTTGGTGAAGTTGTTCGCGGTGCCCGACGAGTCGGAGCGGACGACGACGTTGATCGCCTGGTCGGCCAGCGCGGTGCCGCCGTTGTCGGCCGTGATCGCGTCGTCGCTCCAGTTCGTGATCTGTCCCGAGAAGATCTTCGCGATGGTCTCGGTCGAGAGGTTCAGCGAGTCGGAGATCGAGCTGTTGTACGCGACCGCGACGCCGTCGAGGTAGATCGGCAGGTTGACCGCGCCGGAGGTGTAGGTCGCCGCGGCCTCGGTCGTCTCGTCGGCCGAGAGCGGCGCGTCCGAGCCGGCGAAGTCGAGCGAGCCCGCGATGAAGTTGGTGCGACCGCCGCCGGAGCCGAGGGTCTTGTCGTAGTTGATGGTCACGCCGGTGGCGACCGAGGTGAACGCCGCGGCCCACGCGGTCTGCGCGTTGGCCTGGGCGGACGAGCCGCCCGCGGTGATGGTGCCGGTCAGCGAGGCGTCGATGGACGCGGTCGCCGATGCCGACGCCGAGCTGTCAGAGGTGCTGCTGGACGCGCAGCCGGCCAGGGCGACCGCTGCGACGGCGGCGAGGGCGCCGGCCTGGGCAAGACGAGAGATCTTCACTTCTTGGATCCTTCACGGGTAAGGGGTGTGCGCCCGGTGCGGGGCGTTTAGACGGTAGGCGGCGTTCCTTACCGGTCCGAGGTGCACGGGTGAACGGCGGGTAAACGACGCAGGGCCGCGTTCACTCGTCGGTGCCCATGAGGGCCAGCGCGACCTCGGCGCGGATGCGCAGCGACCCCGTCACGGGCATCAGGCCGGTGGCGGTGACGCCCGCCTGCCCGTTCACGCTGACGGCGGAGGTGAACAGCGCCTGCACCTCGGCGGTGACCGCCGGGTCGCGATAGCTGCGGCATCCGATGAGATATTTCACCATCGCGAGCGGGTAGGCCCCCTCCTCCGGGGTGCGGTCGATCTCGACACGCACCCGCGTCGGAGACGTCTCCTCGTCGCTCTGCTCCGCGATGCTCACCGCGCCGGCGGCCGCACGGGACGAGGCGGCGATGTACTCGTCGCCCACCCGCAGCACCGCGGCCCGCAGCTCGCCGACATCCGTCGTCTCCACATACCCGATGGCGCCGACGGTGCCCTCGACGGTGCCGGCGACGTCGGTCGTGCCGCGCCCGCCGAGCTGGGGCCAGCGGTCGACCGAGCCGTAGGTCCACACCGGCTCGGCCGCGGCGGAGAGGTAGTCGGTGAAGTTGCTCGTGACCCCGGAGGGGCCGGTGGCGTGCACCGGCGTGATCTTCTCGTCGGGCAGCGTGACGTCGGGGTTCTGCGCCTCGATGGCCGGGTCGTCCCACTGCGTGATGCGTCCGGTGAAGATGCCCGCGACGGTGCTCGCGTCCAGGCGCAGCTCGGCCACGCCCGGCAGGTTGTAGACCACCGAGATCGCGGAGATCGCGACCGGGATCTCGACGAGCTCGCCGTCGGCGCTGCACCCCGCGAACGTGGTGGACTCGACCTCGCTCGTGGTGAACGTGCGGTCGGTGCCGATGAAGTCGACGGCGCCCTGTGCGAACTGGGTGCGGGCCGACTGCGTCGTGCCGGTCGTGTAGGTGACCTGCGGCCGCGGGTCCTCGAGCGCCGCGGTCCAGGTGTCGATGCGCTCGGCCTGCCATGACAGCCCGGCGCCCGTCAGCGGAACCGTGCCGCTCGTATCGGTCGGCCGGGGCGTGTACGCGGTGGTCGAGGTGCTCGGCGTGGGAGTCGACGGCGCGTCGGGGAGGATGCTGCATCCGCTCGCCGTGAGGGCGAGGATCGCCAGGGCGGCGCACACTGTGAGCCGCGGGATCATCACCGTGACATCTTACGTGGCGGCGACGATCAGACCTGGGGGAGCACCGTCTCGATCGCGGCGATGCCGGAGCCGGGGTTCGTGCGCGACAGGTGCACGACCGAGAAGCCCGCGACCTCGAGGCTCGACGCGCTGCCCAGGTACGAGCCGCGCAGCGTGCCGGTCGCGAGGGCCAGCTCGTTCAGGATGTCGGGCAGCACCGGTCCGTGGCTGCACACCACCGCCGGCTTGCCGCTGCGCACCCGGCGGCCCACGACCGACCGCACGTCGGAGCGTCCCTCCTCCCACGCGTCCTGGCTGACGTCGGGGGTGGTGCGGATGGTGCGGTCGAGCGCCTTCGCGAGCGGCGTCACGGTCTGGACGCAGCGCACCGCGTCGCTGGAGACGATCCGGCGCACGCCGTAGGCGCGCAGCGGTCCGACGATGGCCGTCGCCTGGCGGGCGCCGCGCTCGGTGAGCGGGCGGGCCGCGTCCGCCCCGTGCCACTGATCGCGGCCGACCGCCTTCGCATGCCGCAGCGCGATGATCGGGAACGTGTCGATCGCGCCGTCCCGCGCGAACGTCAGGAAGCTCTCCACGATCTCGACGTCCACCGGGTAGCTGAGGTAGCCGAGCGCCTTCTTCGGCGTCACCCACTCGAGCGCCGCGATCTCCTTGTTCGGCACGAAGGTCGATGCGCGGATCGCGTCGTCGGTGGCCTCGGCGGCCCAGTAGTGCACGACCTTCTGCCGCCCCTTCGGCATGACGTACCGGGACACCCCGACCGGAACGCCCAGGCGCACCCGGATGCCGGTCTCCTCCTCGATCTCGCGCACCGCGGTCTCCGGCAGCGTCTCACCCGGGTCGACCTTGCCCTTGGGGAGCGTGACGTCGCGGTACTGCGTGCGGTGGATCAGCAGGATCAGCAGCTTCCCCTCGACGAGCCGCCACACCACGCCCCCGGCCGCGTACACGGCGGTGTCGGTCATCGAGCCGCCCGGGGCCGCCGGCGCCGCTGCACGGCGGCCATCGTGACGTCCTGGAGGTCGGCGAGCGGCCTGCCGTCGGCGTCCAGGTGATGACGCACCCACTCCCCGTCCGGGCCGAGCCACCAGGAGCTGGTCGTGTCGCTCATCGCCAGCGAGAACAGGTCGTTCAGCTCCGTCAGCTGCGCGGGGGAGACGATGCGCACCAACGCCTCGACCCGGCGGTCGAGGTTGCGGTGCATCATGTCGGCGCTGCCGATGTACGCGATGGGCGTGCCGCCCGCCTGGAACGCGAAGATGCGCGAGTGCTCCAGGTAGCGGCCCAGGATCGAGCGCACCGTGATGTTCTCGCTCATGCCCGGCACACCCGGCATGATGCTGCAGATGCCGCGCACCCACACCTCGACCGGCACGCCGGCCTGGCTCGCGCGGTAGAGCGCGTCGATGATCTGCTCGTCGACCATCGAGTTGACCTTGATGCGGATGCCGGCGGGCTTGCCGGCCTCGGCGTTGCGGCGCTCCGCGTCGATCAGGCGCAGCAGCCCCTTGCGCAGGTGGAGCGGCGCGACCAGCAGGCGCTTGAACTTCTTCTCGATCGCGTAGCCGCTCAGCTCGTTGAACAGCCGGGTCAGGTCCCGCCCGACCTCCTCGTTCACCGTGAACAGGCCGAAGTCCTCGTAGATGCGGCTGGTCTTCGGGTTGTAGTTGCCGGTGCCGACGTGACAGTAGCTGCGCAGCACGCCGTTCTCCTCGCGGATCACCAGCGCCAGCTTGCAGTGCGTCTTCAGGCCCACCAGGCCGTACACGACGTGGACGCCGGCCTTCTCGAGCTTGCGCGCCCACACGATGTTGTTCGCCTCGTCGAACCGGGCCTTCACCTCGACCAGGGCCAGCACCTGCTTGCCGGCCTGGGCCGCGTCGATGAGGGCCTGCACGATCGGGCTGTCGCCGGAGGTGCGGTACAGCGTCTGCTTGATGGCCAGGACGTGCGGGTCCTTCGCGGCCTGCTCGAGGAAGGCCTGCACGCTCGTCGCGAACGACTCGTACGGGTGGTGCACGAGCACGTCGCCCTTGCGGATCGCGGCGAAGATGTCGGCGCGCTCGGTGTTGTCGCCGGGCTGGAACGCGAGCGCCGTGGTGGGCACGTGCGGCGGGTAGCGCAGGTCGGGACGGTCGATGCGGGAGAGGTCGAACAGGCCCCGCAGGTCGAGCGTGCCGGGGAGGCGGTAGACCTCCTGCTCGGTGATGTCGAGCTCCTTGATGAGCAGGTCGAGGGTGACCTCGTCCATGTCGTCGGTGATCTCGAGGCGGATCGGCGGCCCGAACCGTCGGCGCATCAGCTCGGCCTCGAGCGCCTGGATGAGGTTCTCGGTCTCGTCCTCCTCGATGACCATGTCCTCGTTGCGGGTGAGGCGGAAGGCGTGGTGGTCGAGGATCTCCATGCCCGGGAACAGGTCGTCGAGGTTGTTCGCGATGAGGTCCTCGAGGGTGACGTAGCGCACGTGGTCGGTGCTGCGCGAGACCTCCACGAACCGCGGCAGCATCGGCGGCACCTTCAGGCGGGCGAACTCCTGCCGGCCGGTCTTGGCGTTGCGGATGCGGATCGCCAGGTTCAGCGACAGCCCGGAGATGTAGGGGAACGGGTGGGCGGGGTCGACAGCCAGCGGCATCAGGACCGGGAAGACCTGCGCCTGGAAGTACTCGTACAGCCGGGCCTGGTCGTGCGGGTCGAGCTCGTTCCAGGTCGCGATCTCGATGCCGGCGTCGGCCAGGGCGGGGCGCACCAGGAACTGCCACGCCTCGGCGTGCCGCAGCTGCAGGGCGTGCGCGGCCTCGGAGATGTCGGAGAGCACGTCGGCGGGGGCGCGGCCCACGTTGGTGGGCACGGCGAGGCCGGTCAGGATGCGGCGCTTGAGCCCCGCCACCCGCACCATGAAGAACTCGTCGAGGTTGCTGCCGAAGATCGCGAGGAAGTTGGAGCGCTCCAGGGCCGGCAGCTGCGGATCCTCGGCGAGCTCGAGCACCCGCTGGTTGAACGCCAGCCAGCTCAGCTCCCGGTCGAGGTAACGGCCCTCGGGCAGTTCGGCATCCGGTGCCTCGGTCGCCTGGTCGAAGTCGTCGTCGTCGGCGTCGCCGAGACCCGAATCGAGCACGTCCTGTTCGATCATCACCTCATCATGACAGCACGAGGTGACCGAGATGTGAACGGGGTTCAGACCTGGCTGCGGCTCTTCGGGGCCGGCACCTGATCCTCGTCGTACACGTTGAAGCGGTAGCCGACGTTGCGCACCGTGCCGATCAGCTGCTCGAGGTCGCCGAGCTTCGCGCGCAGGCGCCGCACGTGCACGTCGACCGTGCGGGTGCCGCCGAAGTAGTCGTAGCCCCAGACCTCGCTCAGCAGCTGCTCGCGCGTGAACACCCGGGACGGGTGGGTGGCGAAGAAGTGCAGCAGCTGGAACTCCTTGTACGTGAGGTCGAGGGGCCGGCCGTGCACCTTCGCCGAATACGACGACTCGTCGATCGTGATGCCCGAGGTCTGCACGCGGCTGGAGGGCTGCTCCGCCGTCTGGCGGCCGATCGCGAGCCGGATGCGGGCGTCGACCTCGGCGGGCCCGGCGCTGACGAGGATGACGTCGTCCACGCCCCAGTCGGTGGACACCGCGGTGAGGCCGCCCTCGGTGATCACCAGCAGCAGCGGCGCCTCGAGACCGGTCGTGGTGAGGATCTTGCACAGCGACTTGGCGCCCACCAGATCGAAGCGGGCGTCGACGAACACGACGTCGGCGCTGGGCGCGTTCACCAGCTGAGCGGGCTCAGCCGGGATCTGGCGGACACGGTGGCTGAGCAACTCGAGCGACGGCAGGACCGGAGCGCCGGCCTGCGCGGAACTCAGGACGAGAAGCTGTGCCAAAGGAATCCTCCCGGCGGACTCGGCCGCCTTCCGATCATCTTAGAGGGGGACGGGCCTCCGAGTGGATGCGGGGACCTCCGCCGTGCGCGAGAATGACGGGATGACCACGCCGGAGCTCGTGCCGCACCGTCCGATGCGCCCCATCATCGCGGTGTGGATCCTCACGGCGGTGGCCGGGCTCGCGATCGTCCTGTTCGTGCCCGCGGGCTGGCAGGCGACCTGGACGACGATCGCGCTCGGCCTCGCGCTCATCGTCGGCTTCGCGGTGCAGCTCTGGTACGGCATCGCGGCGGGGTTCATCCGCCGCACCGCGATGACCGTGCTCGGCTCGATGCTGGTGCTGGGCGTGATCAGCGCGGTGGGCGCGCTGGTCACGCTGCTGACGGCGATCTGAGCGCTACCATGGGTGGCATGGACCTCGTCGCGCTGGAAATGTTCTTCGTGGGGCTGCTCGGGCTCGCCTCGCTCGCGATCGCGTTCGTCTCCGTCGTGGTGGTCAAGAACCTGTATCGCGGCCAGCGCTGACGGGCGCCATGATCGAGCTTCCGACCGATCTGCCCGCCGACCTCGTCCCGCTCGCGTGGCTCGTGGGCACCTGGGAGGGCACCGGCGTCATCGACTACGAGGCGGACGGTCATCGCTTCACGGGTGAGTTCTCGCACCGCGTGAGCTTCACGGCCGACGCCGTCGGCGCGCTCGCCTACGCGGCCTCCGCGCACCTGCGGGACGCGGAGGAGACCCCGCTGGTCTCGGAGAGCGGCTACTGGCGGCTGGCCCGTCCGGCCACGGCATCCGACCCCGGTCCCGGGCTGCTGCCCGCCCGCGCTGCCGGTGCCGCGCGCGCCGCCGACGACGTGGAGGCGCTGCGCACCGCCGAGGGCGGCTTCGAGCTGGTCGCGGCGATCGTGCACGCCGACGGGCTCAGCGAGCTGTACGTGGGCCAGGTGCGCGGACCGCGCATCGACATCGCCACCGACGCGGTCGTGAGCCCTCCCGGCGCCGGTGCGTACGGCGCGGCGACCCGCATGTACGGGCTCGTCGAGGGCCACCTGCTCTGGGCGTGGGACATCGCCGCGCTCGGCGGCGAGCTGGGCTCGCACGCCTCGGCGCGGCTGGCGAAGGTCGACCGATGACCGGGCTGTTCGAGGGCCTGCCGGGCGCGGTCGTCACCGACGGCGTCCTGCAGCACGCGGGCAACCCGCCGGTGGAGCAGCGGATGCTGGCGGACGGCGAGGCGGTGGCGATCACCGGGGACCGCGCCGTGATCGCGGTGTCGGGCGAGGACCGGCTGAGCTGGCTGGACTCGATCACCTCGCAGGCCGTGACGGCGCTGGCGCCGGGGGAGTCGACCGAGCTGCTGGTGCTCGACCCGCACGGGCACGTCGAGCACGTCGCCGGGGTCGTGGACGACGGCGAGACCGCGTGGCTGCTGGTGGACGCCGGTGACGCCGAGGCCCTGCTCGGCTGGCTGCTGCGGATGCGGTTCCGGCTGCGCGTCGCCCCACGGCTGGCCGACGAGTACGTCGTGGCCGGGGCCGCCTCGGCCGCGTCGATCACGGCCGCGGCGCCGGCCGACGTCCCGCTCGTGTGGCACGACCCGTGGCCCGAGGTGGGTCCCGGCGGCGCGGGCTACGCGGCCCCGGAGGGCCATCCGGGGCTCGACCGGCACTGGGTCGAGGTGCTCGTGACGCCGGACGAGGCCGCGCGGCTGCTGCGCGAGCGGCCCGTCGCAGGCGCCCTCGCCGTCGACGCGCTGCGGATCGCCGCGTGGCGGCCGCGGTGGGCGGCGGAGGTCGACGACCGGCTCATCCCGCACGAGGTCGACTGGCTGCGCACCGCCGTGCACCTGGACAAGGGCTGCTACCGCGGGCAGGAGACCGTCGCGAAGGTGCACAACCTGGGGCACCCGCCGCGACGCCTCGTCGCGCTGCACCTGGACGGCAGCGAGGACGTGCTGCCCACCCGGGGGGACGCGGTCGCGATCGGCGACACGGAGGTCGGCGCGGTGACCTCCGTCGCACGCCACTTCGAGGAGGGGCCGATCGCGCTCGCGCTCGTGCGGCGCGGCGCCGACACCTCGGGTCCGCTGACCGTGCTCACCGCCGACGGACCGGTCGCGGCGGCCGCGGCGGAGATCGTGCCGGCGGCAGCCGGGGCGACGGCATCCGTGCCCCGGCT
>NZ_JASGEL010000040.1:0-14897 GCF_047606385.1 Microbacterium sp. | reverse complement strand
GCGGCCGCGCCCGCGGCGTCGAGGCGCACGGCATCCGGCTCGCTCGCGGTCGACGACGCCCGCGCCCGCGTCGCACGGCCCAGCCGCATCCTCGTGGAGGGACGCCACGACGCCGAGCTCGTCGAGAAGGTCTGGGGCGACGACCTGCGGATCGAGGGCGTCGTGGTCGAGTACCTGCAGGGCGTCGACCTGCTCGCCGCGATGCTCGAGGACGAGCCGCCGTCCGCGCAGCGTCGCTACGGGGTGCTCGTCGACCACCTCGTGCCGGGCTCGAAGGAGGAGCGCATCGCGCGTGAGATCGAGCGCGGCCGGCACGGCGCGCATCTGCGCATCGTCGGTCACCCGTTCGTGGACGTGTGGCAGTGCGTGACCCCGCAGGCGCTCGGCATCCCCGCGTGGCCCGAGGTGCCGCGCGGCGTCGAGTGGAAGATCGGCGTGTGCCGGGCGCTGGGCTGGCCCGCCCGCGAGGCGGCCGACACCGCCCGGGTGTGGCGGCACATCCTCTCCCGGGTGCGCAGCTACCGCGACCTGGAGCCGGCGCTGCTGGGCCGGGTCGAGGAGCTGATCGACTTCGTGACCGCGTAGGCGCGGCCGTCTCGTCGCTCCGCTCCCGGCGGGGCGACCGGAGAGCTTCAGAGCGAGCGTCGCAGAATGCCGCCAATGTCGCAGGATCCGGCCGGAATCCTGCGACATCGGCATGATGCTGCGACGTTGGATGCCGTGGTCACGGTGCGACGGGGGCCACACGCCCGGCGGCCGCCCCGCGCCGCTGGATACGCTGGAGGGATGACCGATCCCGCTCCCGTCTTCCGCGATCGGCCCGTGTCGTTCGTGCGCCGCAGCGGGCGCATGTCCGAGGCGCAGGAGCGCGCCTGGGCGGACCTGCGCGGCCTCTACCTGCTCGAGGTGCCCCGCGACGTCGCCGCCACCAGCGTCGCGCGCGACTCGGCCGTCGACCCCGAGACCGTCTGGGGCCGTCGTGCGCGGCTGGTCGTCGAGATCGGCTCGGGCCAGGGCCACGCGATCGTCCACGCCGCCCGGCACGCGCCCGACACCGACTTCCTCGCGGTGGAGGTCTTCCGGGCGGGCCTCGCCCGCACGATGCGGGACGCCGACCGCGCGGGCGTCCGCAATCTGCGTCTGGCCGAGGCGAACGCGCCGGAGGTGCTCGAGCACCTGCTGCCGACGGCGAGCGCCTCCGAGCTCTGGGTGTTCTTCCCCGATCCGTGGCACAAGACCCGGCACACCAAGCGCCGGCTGGTGCAGCCGGCGTTCGCGCGCGTCGCGGCGCGGGCGCTGCGGCCGGGCGGCCTGCTGCGGCTCGCGACCGACTGGGAGGAGTACGCCCTGCAGATGCGTGACGTGCTCGACGCCGCCCCCGGCTTCGCGCGCGATTTCACGGGGGAGTGGGCGCAGCGATTCGACGGCCGCGTCGTGACGGCGTTCGAGCGCAAGGGCGCCCGCGCGGGGCGCGCGATCCGTGACCTGACCTACCGGCGCACGGCGGATGCCGCAGCCGGCTGAGCGGGTGCTGGGCGCGCGTCGAAGCGCATCGGCCATGATGGACGATGGCAGCCGGCCGGGCCGGTCGCCGAACGAGGGTCAGGCGCAGGGAAGGGATGTCGTGGGTTCGTCCGACACGGTGGTGCAGACCACCACGTCCCCGTCTCGCGTGCGCCGTGTCGCACGTCGTGCGGGCGCGGCGCTGGCCGGGTGGGTGGACGACGCGACGGCGCGGCGGAGCGGCGCGCGCCGTCCCTCCCGGCGTGAGGTCGGCGCCGTGCTCGGCCTGTGGGCGGCCGGTCGCGCCGTCAACCTGCTGCTGCTGGGCGTCTGGTATCTGATCTCGAAGGCGGCCGGCTGGCCGTTCGGCGGCGCCGGGTATCCGGCCGGCGACTTCCTGTCCTTCCTCACCGACTGGGACGCCGAGCGCTACGGCCGCATCGCCGAGTCCGGCTATCCCATGAGCCTGCCCACGAACCTCAGCGGCGACGTGGTGGCCAACGACTGGGCGTTCCTGCCGATCTACCCGTTCCTGGAGCATCTGCTCGGCGGCGTCGGGGGCATGGGATGGCGCCTGGCCGGGGTGATCCTCAGCATCCTGTTCAGCGCCGGCGCGACCGTGCTGCTGTTCCTGCTGCTGCGCGCGGTCACGGCTCCGGTGCCGGCGAGGTGGGCCGTGGTGCTGTTCACGTTCGGGCCGTTGTCGTTCGTGTTCGTGCTCGCCTACGCCGAGTCGCTGTTCCTGCTGCTGCTGTTCGCGGCGCTGCTGTGCGCGGTGCACCGCCGCTACGCGTGGGCGATCCCGCTGGGACTGGCTGCCGGGTTCAGCCGGCCCGGCGTCCTCGCCCTCGCGCTCGGTCTCGGCCTGGTCTTCGTGGTGCGGTGGCGGCGCCGACGCGCCGACCCCTTCCCGGTGCGCGAGCGCTGGTGGCTGATCGCCGCGGGAGGGTCCACCGCGCTGGCCGGCCTCGCGTGGTCGTGGATCGCCGACGCCGTCACCGGCACCCCGCACGCGTACATCCTGACCGAGACGTCGTGGTGGACGCCGCTGGTCGGCAGCGGCGACTTCGTGCCGCTCACGCCGTGGTTCCGCTTCGCGTGGACCTACCTGGGCGTCGCCGGGATCGTGCTCGTCGTCGCGGTGATGGCGGCGTTCTTCTGGTGGATGTGGTCGCGGCCGGTGCGTCGGCTGGGGCTGGTCGTCGCCACCTACGTGCTCAGCTACGGCCTGTACCTGTTCGGGGTGTTCCTGCCGCAGTCGAGCACGTTCCGGCTCTCGCTGCCGTTGGCGCCGCTGCTGGCCGACGAACGGCTGTCGAGCACGCGCCGCCGCCGCACCTGGACCCTCGTCGGCGCGCTCGTGCTGCAGGCCGTCGCGGTGCTGCTGCTGTGGACGATCGGGTACCCCTGAGCCGGCGGCCGGATGCGGTCGGTCCCCGGCGCCGGTGATAGTCTCGGTCGGTACGCCTCCGTAGCTCAGGGGATAGAGCGTTGGTTTCCGGTACCAAAGGTCGCAGGTTCGATTCCTGTCGGGGGCACACGACGCGCGAGGCTCGAACTCTGACCCGCTGAATGGGGGCCGGGTTCGGGCCTCGCCTGCGTCTGCCGTCCCGGGGAGGTCTCAGCTCGACGATGGATGTCGACCGGGCGATGGCTGCAGTTCCTGACGATGGCGCCAGCAGTTCCGGGCGCCATCGTCAGGAACAGGCGCCATCATGCGCGGGAGGAACGGGGGCGGACTGTCCCGGCCCGCTGACACGGCTGCCGTCGGCTCAGCCGCCGTCTGCGTCCGGCCGGCCCAGCCGGGGCGCCGCGAGCCACACCGCGGCGACCAGCACGAGGGCGACGACGAGCGCCACCGCTCCGGCGGCGCGCGAGACCGTCACGTCGAACACGAACGCGACGACGCCGGCGACCAGCAGCGACACGATGCCGAGCATCGTCAGCAGGAACGCGTTGCCGATGCGCACCAGACGCGCCTTCTGCCGGTGGCGGAACAGCTGCCGGTGCATGATGACCGGAGCCAGCCCGGTGAGGGTGGCCAGGCCCGCGAGCGTGACGAGGCAGAGGTAGAACACGAGCTCCGGCGGCGCGAGGGACGCGAAGGCCGGCTGGAAGGCCACGGCGAGCAGGAAGCCGGTGAGGATCTGGGTGCCGGTCTGCGTCGCGCGCAGCTCCTGCAGGATCTCGGCCCAGTTCCGGTCGGAGCGCTCGTTCGGCGTCTCGTCGCGACCGTCGCCGGGAGCGGCATCCGCGTCGGCGCGCTCCTCGGGCATCTGCTCTCCTTCCGGGCGTCAGCCTAGACCGCCCTACACTGGTGCGGACATCACGTTCGCCCGTTCTTCGTGGAGGATCATGTCCAGCACCGGCGAGAGCACGCCCGGGAACGACGCCGTCGCCTACGCGGCCGAGAGGCTGCGCCTGTCGGAGTCGCGACTGGCCCGGCGCCGGCAGACCGACTGCGGCCCCAGCGAGAACGCCCGCGCGGCGATGCGCCTGGTCTACGAGCGGGCGGACGCGGGGGAGCAGACCACTCCGACCGCGATCGCCGAGCACCTCGGGGTGTCCACCGCCGCCGTGACCGGCATGCTCGACCGGCTGCACGCGGGCGGTCTCCTCGCGTTCCGGCCGAACCCGGACGACGGCCGCAGCAAGCTGGTCGTGCCGATGGACCGGTCGCTCGACGCCGACGACATCGACCCGGTGACGGCGCAGATCCGGCGCCTGGCCGACGCGCTCACGCCCGAGGCGGCCGCGGCCGTGGCCGAGTTCCTCGAACGCGTCACCGCCGTCGTCGACCGCGAGTGCGCCTGACCGTCAGGCGGTGGCGGGGGCGGCGGATGCGGACGGGTCCGGCTCCGGCAGCATCGTCATGCCGTGGGCGCCGCTGGCCTCGGCCATCAGCGCCTCGACCCAGGCGCGGTTGATCACCGGGGACCGTGAGCCGAAGAAGTGGAACACGAGCGGCACGGCCGGGTGGATCCACAGGCTCTTGGGGCCGAGCCCGTCGATGCGGTCCAGATGCATCATGAACGGCTCGTTGCGTCGGAGCTTGTTCATGACGACCAGCCGGATATGGGCCAGGACCCGGTCGTCGATGTCAAACGACATTGAATTGTCCGCGTAAATGAGTCTGCCCACGAAAATCAAGGTACATCGGCATTTAAAATTAACTATCTCTGGTCAACCTGGTTAGCTATTTTCGACTGCCTTCCGCTGCGGCTCGCCACCCGTGCGAGGATGGCCCGGTGCAGCGCGCCGTGACCGCAGAACTCGACCTGGATCTCGCCAGCCCCGTCGACCTCATCCTGCAGATCACGGCCGCCCAGACGGTGCCGCTCTCGGCCGAGCAGCTGACCCTCACGCAGGGGGACCGCGCCTACACCGCGACCGAGATCGTCGACCAGTCGGGCAGCCGCCTGCACCGCCTCACCGCCGAGGCGGGACGGCTGGAGGTGCGCTACGAGGCCACGGTGTCCGGGCGCGCGAGCCAGGCCCGCACGAGCGACCTGGAGACGATCACCTACCTGCGCCCCAGCCGCTACTGCCAGTCCGACGAGGTGTTCGCGCAGGCGCGCCGGCAGTTCCGCGGGCTGTCCGGCCACGAGCTGCTGGCGGCGGTGTCCGAGTTCGTCGCCACGAGCGTCACCTACACCCCCGGCCTCAGCCTGGGCACCGACAGCGCCGTGACGACGCTCATGACCGGACAGGGCGTGTGCCGCGACTACGCGCACGTCGTCATCGCGCTGCTGCGCGCCATGGACGTGCCCGCGCGCTATGTCGCCTGCTTCGCCCCCGATCTGGAGCCGATGGACTTCCACGCCGTCGCCGAGGCCCACGTCGACGGCTCGTGGTGGGTGCTGGACGCGACGCGTCTGGCGCCGCGCGGCTCGCTCGTGCGCATCGCGACCGGCCGGGACGCGGCCGACTGCGCGTTCGTGAGCTACCACGGCGGGTCGCTGACGCTCGCGCGCATGCGCGTGGACGCCTGGGCCACCGAGGACGCCCCCGCCGACGACTTCACGGCGCCGATGCAGCTGGCCTGAGCGCGCCGGGCGTCCCCGCGAGGGCGCCCGCGCCGCCCGTAGGATGGTCGGGTTATGGATCCCGAACATCTCGCCGCCGTCCTGCTCGCCGTCACCGCGCCCCTGGCCGAGGCCCGACGCGCGGGCGTCGGCACCGGTCTGTCGGCATCCGACATCGTGCTGGAGCGCCCCAAGAGCCGCGATCACGGCGACTGGGCGTCCAACCTCGCGCTGAAGCTCGCGAAGCCGCTCGGCACCAACCCGCGCGAGCTCGCCGCCGAGATCGCGGCCGGGCTGGCCCGGACCGCCGGCATCGCGTCGGTCGAGGTCGCCGGACCCGGCTTCATCAACATCCGACTGGATGCCGCGGTGGCCGGCGCGCTGGCGAAGACCATCGTCGAGGCGGGTGCCGCCTATGGCACCAACGACAGCCGCGCCGCCGAGATCATCGACCTCGAGTTCGTCTCGGCGAACCCCACCGGGCCCATCCATCTCGGCGGGACGCGCTGGGCCGCCGTCGGCGACGCCCTCGCCCGCATCCTCGCCTCGCAGGGGGCCTCGGTGACCCGCGAGTACTACTTCAACGACCACGGCGCGCAGATCGACAGGTTCGCGCGCAGCCTCGTCGCCGCCCACGAGGGCCTCCCGACCCCGGAGGACGGCTACGGCGGCGGATACATCCACGACATCGCGCATCGCGTGGCCCTGGCCTACCCGGGCGACCTCGACTCCCTGGACGCCGACGCGAAGCAGGAGGCGTTCCGCGATCTCGGCGTGGGATTCATGTTCGACGAGATCAAGCAGAGCCTGCACACCTTCGGCGTCGACTTCGACGTCTACTTCCACGAGAACGACCTGCACACCTCCGGGGCCGTGGAGCGTGCGGTGGCGCGGCTCCGCGCCCTCGGCCACGTCTTCGAGGCCGACGGCGCCACGTGGCTGCGGACGACCGACTTCGGCGACGACAAGGACCGCGTCGTCATCAAGTCCGACGGTCAGCCGGCCTACATCTCCGGCGACCTCGCGTACTACCTCGACAAACGCGAACGCGGCTTCAACCGCTGCATCATCATGCTCGGCGCCGACCATCACGGTTACATCAAGCGGCTCATGGCGATGTGCGCGGCGTTCGGCGACGAGCCCGGCGTCAACCTGCAGATCCTGATCGGACAGCTGGTGAACCTCGTCAAGGACGGCCAGCCGGTGCGCATGTCCAAGCGCGCGGGCACCGTCGTGACGATGGAGGATCTCGTCGAGATCGTCGGCGTCGACGCCGCGCGCTACGCGCTCACCCGCAGCTCCACCGACTCGAACCTCGACGTCGACCTGGACGTGCTGCGCAAGCGCACCAACGACAACCCGGTGTTCTACGTGCAATACGCCCACGCCCGCACGCACAACGTGGCCCGCAACGCCGCGGCGTCCGGGGTCGACCGCAGCGAGTTCGCCCCGGAGACCCTCACGCACGAGACCGAGGGCGCGCTGCTGGGCGCGCTGCAGGAGTTCCCCCGCGTGGTCGCGTTCGCCGCCGAGGTGCGCGAGCCGCATCGCGTGGCCCGCCACCTCGAGGAGCTCGCCGGCCTCTACCACCGCTGGTATGACAACTGCCGGGTCATCCCGATCGGTGACGAGGCGGTCCAGCCGGTGCATCGCACCCGGCTGTGGCTCAACGACGCGACCGGACAGGTGCTGCGCAACGGACTGGCCCTGCTGGGCGTCAGCGCGCCCGAGCGCATGTGAGCCGACATGACGCCCCCGCCCACCCCACCTGACGCGCCGCGCGGAGACCCGGGGCGCCCGGCCGCGGGTCAGACGCGGCCGACCCTTCCGCTTCCGTTCGAGGAATCGGACATCCTCCCGCGCCGGCATCGTCGCTGGCCGTGGCTGGTGGCGCTCGTGATCGTGCTGGCGCTGATCGTCGCCGCGTTCTTCGCGGGGGAGTGGATCGCGCGGGACCTGATCACCAAGACGGTCAGGCAGCAGCTCGCCGCGCGGCTGGACATCTCCGCCGACACCGAGATCGACGTCGACATCCCCGGCTCGCTCCTGCTGCAGGCCGCCACCGGCCGCATCGACGAGGCGACCGTGTCCTCGTCGGACGTGACCGTGGGCGACCTGTCCGGCCAGGTGAGCGTCACCGTGCACGACATCGGCATCTGGGACGGCGGCTCGATCAGCGGCGGTCAGGCCACGCTGTCGCTGGACACGGCGCAGGTGCAGGCGCTCATGTCGCAGGTCGACGGGTTCCCCGCCGACACGCTCGGGCTCTCCGACCCCGACGTGACGATGTCCACGGCGATCTCGGCGCTCGGCGTCTCGATCCCGGTCGGGGTCGCGCTGACGCCGAGCGCTGACGACGGCGACCTGCTGCTGACGCCGGCATCCCTCACCGTCGGCGGCGCGCAGATCACCGCGGACGACCTGCGCAGTCGCTTCGGCACGCTGGCCGACGCCGTGCTGCAGAGCTGGCGGGTGTGCATCGCGCAGGAGCTCCCGGCGGGACTGACGCTGACCGCGGTCAGCGTCACCGGCGACCGGCTGGTCGCCGTCTTCGCCGTCGACGCCGGCTCGCTCACCGATGCCGCGCTGGCGCAGAAGGGCAGCTGCTGAGATCAGGCCGGTGCCCGGGCGCCGACCGCACGGCGCGCACGAGCCGGATCAGCGACCACGCCAGCAGGGCGACGAGGGCCCCGTTGCGCACGGTCAGCAACGCGGCGCCGACCGGATGAGCGCCCGAGATCAGCCCGTAGACGTACGGGAAGATCACCTGCGTGACGGCCAGGGCCAGAACGCCCAGACGGACGCCGGTGCGCGCCGCATGCCGGTCCCACAGCGTCCAGACCACCAGCGGCGCGATCAGCCAGCCCAGGAACTGCGGCGAGCCGACCTTGTTGCACACGATCAGCACGAGAGCTCCCGACAGCAGCAGCGGGGGCAGCAGGCGCGTCGGCCGCGCGTGCCGCCAGGCACCCCATGCGCCCAACCCGTAGACCGCGATCGCCGCGATCGCCATGAGCGGGGTCAAGAGCGCGGCCACGGTCTCGACGCCGGGGCCGGTCACCTCGAACGTGATGATGTCGGCGTTGAACCCGGTGCGGTACCCGGGCACGCCCAGCGCCGCGAGCCACATGAACGGCGTCGCCGCGACGGCCTCGACCTGCAGGCCGCGCCCGAACTGCGCGCCCACGAACCCGAGCAGGTTCGCGGCACCGCCCAGCGCCACCACCACGAGCGCCACCACGGCGCTGACGGCGGCCGCCGCGGCGACGATCCGCCAGCGCGCGCCCCGCAGGACCACCCACAGCGCGGCCACGGCCGCCGCCGGCCAGATCTTGATCCATGCGCCCACCGTCAGCAGCGCCGAGGCGACCCCGGGCCGGCGCAGGGCGATCAGCAGGGCGCAGATCACCAGCGGCACGGTGAGCGTGTCGATGCGGGCCAGGCCCACCGGCCCCAGGGCGGCGATGAGCACGAGCCAGGTGGCGCCGGCGCGGGAGCGGGCACGGCTCGGACGCCGGCCCAGCAGGATCGCGAACGCGACCGCGTTGACGGCGACGACCATCACGGCCCAGCCGATCGTGTAACTGCCCAGCCAGGCCAGCAGCCAGGCGGCCATCATCGGCACGAGCGCGAGCTGCGGATAGACCCAGCTCTCGGTCACCCCGAGCAGCGGGCCGCCGCGGAGGATGCTCGAGGTCCAGGGCTCGTATGCCGTGTGCACATCGGTCGGCAGCACGACGCTGAGCACGCCGACGACCAGATGCACCCCGAGGAACCAGAGCCACAGGGTTCGGGCGCTGCGGGACATGAACGGCAGCCTATCCGGCCGCCCTCGGCCACAGGCCGCGACCGGGCAGGTCGCGAGCCGTGTCATAACTCCGCCTCGCCGACGGGCCGGGCTCGCCGCATCCGCGTCGTCGCGGGCCCGGCATCCGCTCCTGCCGCATGCGAGGCGGAGTTGTGACACGCGGGGTGGCGCGACCGCACGGGAGAGGGCCGCGCGGCATCCCGTAGACTGCAGAGGATCCGCGTGCACCGGTGAACCGACCCGGGATCCCGCGCGAGCCCCTTTCCGATTGGTCCTCCGCCGTGTCCGCCTCGCCCGTCCGCCCGTTCGCGCCGACATGGCTGGGCGTTCCCGCCGACGCCAACGCGCTCGACGCGTCGGTGTGGCCGTCGGACGCCGTGCGGGACGCGGCCGGCGTGATCTCGCTCGGCGGCATCCCGGCGACCGAGCTGGCCGTCACCTTCGGCACCCCGCTGTACGTCCTCGACGAGGACGAGGTGCGGGCCCACGCGCGTCGCGCGCTCGCGGCGTTCCGGGCGGCCACCGCCGCGCGCGGCGCTCGTGCCCGCGTGTACTACGCCGGCAAGGCCTTCCTGAGCGCGGAGGTCGTGCGGTGGGTCGGGGAAGAGGGGCTCGCGGTCGACGTGTGCAGCGGCGGCGAGCTCGAGGTCGCCCTCGCGGCGGGCGCGGAGCCGTTCCATCTCGGCTTCCACGGGAACAACAAGAGCGTCGCCGAGCTCGAGCGTGCGGTCGAGGTCGGCGTGGGCTCGATCGTGATCGACAGCGCGATCGAGATCGAGCGGCTGGCCGCGATCGTCGAACGGCGCGGCGTCGTCCAGCCGGTGCTGCTGCGCGTGAACAGCGGCGTCCACGCGGAGACGCACGATTTCCTCGCCACCGCGCACGAGGACCAGAAGTTCGGCTTCGCCTTGGCGGACGCGCCCGCCGCCGTCGCCCGGATCCGCCGGATCCCGGGACTGGCCTTCAGGGGCCTGCACTGCCATATCGGCTCGCAGATCTTCGGCGCGGCAGGCTTCGCGGAGTCGGCGTCCCGCCTGATCGACGTGCACGCGGGCCTGCTCGCGGGTGGTGAGGTGCCGGTGCTGAACCTCGGCGGCGGCTTCGGGATCGCGTACACCTCCGCCGACGACCCCACGCCCATCGAGCACCTCGCCGAGGCCATCGTCGACGCCGTCGCCGCCGAGTGCGCGCACCGCGGCATCCCGGTGCCGGACCTGGCCTTCGAGCCCGGCCGATCGATCGTCGGCCAGGCCGGCGTCACCCTGTACGAGGTGGGCACCACCAAACCGGTCGCCGTCGACGACGAGCACACCCGGCTCTACGTCTCCGTCGACGGGGGCATGAGCGACAACCCGCGCCCGGCGCTGTACGGCGCCGCGTACTCGGCGCGCATCGCCTCGCGCACGAGCGAGGCGGCCCCGGTGCTCGCCCGGGTCGTGGGCAAGCATTGCGAGTCGGGCGACATCGTCGTCGAGGACGAGTACCTGCCCGGCGACATCGGCCCCGGCGACCTGCTGGCCGTGCCCGCCACCGGCGCCTACTGCTTCTCCCTGTCCAGCAACTACAACTACGCGCCCCGCCCGCCGGTGGTGGCGGTGCGCGCCGGGACCGCCCGTGTCATCGTGCGGGGCGAGACGGTCGACGACCTCCTCGCCCGTGACGCCGGCATCCCGGGAAACGAAGGGATCGCATGATCGACTACCGCAACCTGCGAGTGGCGCTGCTGGGGGCCGGGGCCGTCGGCTCCCAGGTCGCCGCCCTCCTGCTCAAGCACGCGGACGAGCTGGCGGACCGGGCCGGCGCGGGCCTGGAGCTCGCCGGCATCGCCGTGCGCGACCCGGACGCCCCGCGCGACGCGGACCTGCCGCGTGAGCTGTTCACCACCGACGCGGAGTCGCTCATCGTGGGCGCCGACATCGTCATCGAGCTCATGGGCGGGATCGAGCCGGCGCGCACCCATCTGTTGGCCGCGCTGAACTCGGGCGCCGACGTCGTCACCGCCAACAAGGCGCTGCTGGCCACGCACGGCCCGGAGATCTTCGACGCCGCCGACCAGGTCGGCGCGCAGGTCTACTACGAGGCCGCCGCCGCCGGCGCCATCCCGATCATCCGCCCGCTGCGCGACTCGCTGGCCGGGGACCGGGTGCAGCGGATCATGGGCATCGTCAACGGCACGACCAACTACATCCTCGACCGCATGGACGCCGAGGGCGCCGAGTTCGCCGACGTGCTCGCCGACGCGCAGCGACTGGGATACGCGGAGGCCGACCCGACCGCCGACGTCGAGGGCTACGACGCCGCGCAGAAGGCCGCGATCCTGGCGTCCCTCGCCTTCCACACCGCGGTGCCGCTGGACGCCGTGCATCGCGAGGGCATCACGCAGATCGATCGGGCGATGATGGATGCCGCCCGCCGTGCCGGCTATGTCATCAAGCTGCTGGCCGTGTGCGAGCGGCTCACCGGCGAGGCCGAGTCGTCGGCATCCGGCGAGGCGATCTCGGTGCGCGTCTACCCGGCGCTGATCGCCCGGACCCACCCGCTGGCCAGCGTCCACGGGGCGAACAACGCCGTGTTCGTGCAGGCCGAGGCGGCGGGCAACCTCATGTTCTACGGCGCCGGCGCCGGCGGCGTGCAGACGGCCTCCGCCGTGCTCGGCGACGTCGTCTCCGCCGCACGCCGGCACGTCGCCGGAGGCGTCGGCGTGGGGGAGTCCACGCGCGCGAATCTGCCGGTGGTCGACATCGGGCGCGCCGTCACGCGCTACCAGATCACGCTCGAGGTCAGCGACCGGCCGGGCGTGCTGGCGAGCATCGCCGGCATCCTCTCCGACGGCCGCGTCTCGATCGCGACCGTCGAGCAGGCCGTGATCGACCCGACCACGGGCGCGGCGACATCGACCGACACCGAGACCGGCGCCGCGAGCGCACGCCTGGTCATCGGCACGCACAAAGCACGCGAGCAGGATCTGAGCGAGACCGTCGAGCGTCTCGCCGCGAGCGACGTGGTCACCCGCGTCGTCTCGGTCCTGCGGGTGGAAGGAGACTGACATGGCACACGTCTGGCGCGGAGTCCTCCGCGAATACGCCGATCGACTCGGGGTCACCGAGCGCTCGACGGTCGTCACGCTCGGCGAGGGCGGCACGCCGCTCATCCCGGCGCGGTCGCTGTCCGAGCTCACCGGGGCCGACGTCCACGTGAAGTTCGAGGGGATGAACCCGACCGGCTCGTTCAAGGACCGGGGGATGACGGTCGCCATCTCCCGCGCGATCGAGCACGGGGCGAAGGCCGTCATCTGCGCCTCGACCGGTAACACCTCGGCCTCGGCCGCGGCCTACGCGGCGCGCGCCGGGATCACCGCGGCGGTGCTGGTCCCGGAGGGCAAGATCGCGATGGGCAAGCTCAGCCAGGCCGTCGCGCACGACGGGCGGCTGATCCAGATCCGCGGCAACTTCGACGACTGCCTCGAGATCGCCCGCGAACTGGCCGACGACTACCCGGTGCACCTGGTCAACTCGGTCAACCCCGACCGCATCGACGGTCAGAAGACCGCGGCGTACGAGGTCGTCGAGCAGCTCGGCGAGGCCCCGGACTTCCACTTCATACCGGTCGGCAACGCGGGCAACTACACCGCGTACACGCGCGGCTACCGCGAGGAGTACGAGACCGGCGTGTCGACGAAGATCCCGCGCATGTTCGGGTTCCAGGCCGCGGGGTCCGCGCCGCTCGTGCGCGGCGAGGTCGTGAAGAACCCGGAGACGGTCGCCAGCGCCATCCGCATCGGCAACCCGGCATCCTGGCACCTCGCCCTCGAGGCGCGCGACGCCACCGACGGCTGGTTCGGCGCGATCGAGGACGACCGCATCCTGGCCGCGCAGAAGCTGCTCGCGGCGACCGTGGGCGTGTTTGTGGAGCCGGCGTCCGCCATCTCGGTGGCGGGGCTCCTGGACCGCGCCGAGGCGGGCGTCGTGCCCAAGGGCGCGACGGTGGTGCTGACCGTGACCGGTCACGGCCTGAAGGACCCGCAGTGGGCGCTGCGCACCGCGGACGGCGGCGAGGTCGCGCCGACCGTCGTCGACGCCACGGTCTCCGAGGTCGCCTCGGTGCTCGAGCTCGCGCCGCAGGAGGCGGGGGCGTGACCGCATCCGCCGTCCCTGCGTCCGCCGTGTCTCACTTCGGCGCGGTTGATGTCCCACTTCGGCGCGGTATCACCGCTGCATACCGGGCCGAAGTGGGACATGGACGCCGAGCGCGCGACCGCGAGCGAGCCGGTCGTGACTGAGAGGCCGGGGCGCAGCGTCTGGGTGCGCGTGCCCGCCACCAGCGCCAACCTCGGTCCCGGCTTCGACACCCTCGGCCTCGCGCTGAGCGTGTACGACGAGCTGACCGTGACGGCGCTCGAGCCGGGGCGGCTCGAGATCGAGGTCGAGGGCTCGGGTGCCGACTCGGTGCCGCGGGACGCCTCGAACCTCGTCGTACGGGCGATCGCCTACGCCTACGACGCGGTCGGACAGGAGCTGCCGGGTCTGCGGCTGCGGGCGCACAACGTCATCCCGCACGGACGCGGACTCGGCTCGTCCGGAGCCGCCGTGGTCTCCGGGCTGCTGGCCGCGAAGGGACTGCTGGCTGGCGCCGTCGAGATCGGTCCGGAGACGCTGCTGCGCCTGGCCACCGAGATGGAGGGGCACCCCGATAACGTCGCCCCGGCGCTGTTCGGCGGCCTGACGATCGCCTGGGTGGACGAGACCGGCCCGCAGCACAAGAAGCTGCTCGTGCACCGGGGCGTCTCGCCGCTCGTGTTCGTGCCCGAGTTCACGATGTCGACGTCGGTGGCGCGCAGTCTGCAGCCGCAGCACGTGTCCCGTGAGGACGCCGTGTTCAACGTCTCCCGGTCCGCCCTGCTGATCGCGGCGCTCACCCAGAGCCCGGAGCTGCTGATGGCGGCGACCGAGGACAAGCTGCATCAGAGCTACCGCGCCGCGGCCATGCCGGAGACCGACCGGCTGGTGCAGGCGCTGCGCGCCGCGGGCTTCGCGGCGGTCGTCTCCGGTGCCGGTCCCAGCGTCCTCGTGCTCGCCGACGGTCCCGGACGGCGGCTGGAGGCGGCTGCCGTCGCGGATGCGGCGACGGACACTCCGTGGGAGGCCCTCATGCTCGCCGTCGACGTCAAGGGTGGTACAGTGAGGGACAACGCGGAGGGTGCCACGTAACCATCGTGTATCTGGCCTCCGTCGCAAATCTGCGAACAACCGCGTACCTTCCCGTATCCGATCCGCGCTCCGTCGCGGCCTGCCTCTGAGCATCACCGCAGGCGTGCCCGGCCGGGCACGATCCGGATGCGCGGGTGCGCATTTCCACACCTTCACAAGGGAGTACTCGTGGAGTCCATCTCCGAGATCCAGTCCACTGACAACACCGTCGACGAGAACGCCGACCAGATCCCCGAGCAGCCCGCCGAGGCGCAGGAGACCGCCGCCGAGGTCGGGGCCGAGCCCCAGGACGCCGTGGCCGAGCCGGCCGAGGATGCTGCGGCCGAGCCGGCCGAGGGCGCCGCGGCGGCCGAG
>NZ_JASGEL010000039.1:0-17941 GCF_047606385.1 Microbacterium sp. | reverse complement strand
GTCGGCGCGCTCGCCGTCGACAGCGCCCGGCGCCGGCGCCGAGCGCGCGAGAGGCGGGCCGCCCCCCGCCTCTGAGGAAGGACCCTCGCGCAGGACCGCCCAGGCCGCTCAGCCGGCCCGGGCGGTCCTGCGCGCGTCCGCTCGTCCGTGCGCCCGCGGTAGCGGATCCGTGGTGCGGACGCACCGATGCCTGCCATCTGCGAGATCGCGTTCCCGCGCCGAAAGCGCCTGCATTTGCATGAGCCGCGGCGGTCGCCGCATCGCGCGGACGACCCCCGTCGCCAGAACACACACGAAGGAGTGACCAGTGCAGGCACCAACCGCATCCCCCATCCCGCCGTCCCTCGCCGCACGACGGCGCATCACCACATGGTGCGTCGCCGGCGCCCTCGTCGCCGGCTCGGTGTTCGCCTTCGGCCCCGCGGCCTCCGCGTCCACAGGAGAGACGCTGACCGTGACCTCGGCCGGCGTCACGATCGACGAGAACACGTCGCTGACCGAGCTCGTCATCGAAGAGGGCGGCACGATCACCATCCCGTCGGACAAGCGCCTGACGATCCTCGTCAACGGCGTCGAGACGGCGCAGAAGTACTATTCGGCGGCGAAGGACGTCGTCACCCCCTCGCTCGTGCCCGGCACCTACGAGGGCAACATCGAGCTCGTGCTCACCGACGCCTACGACTATTCCACGCAGGGCACCACCTTCCAGCTCCGCCAGGCGCTGTACGTCGGCTCGGACGGCGTCGACGTCGACAGGTCCGTGCTCGACAACATCTACGGCGGCACCTTCTCCGACACCGAGGCGGACGGCGTCACCATCCGTTCCACCGGCGAGGGCTACAACGGCATCGACGTCCAGGACGCCGACTACGCCATCAACGACGCGACCATCGACTTCGTCGGCAACGGCCGGTTCGACTTCGCGGGGGCGGGCGCCGCCATCCGCGCGGCCGGCAGCGGCACCGTGGTCGTCGACGGCGCCGACATCGACACGGAGGGCGCGGTGCGCACCGGCATCGTCGCGATCGACGGCAGCACGCTCGTGGTGAAGAACTCGGACATCTCCACCTCCGACGGCGTCCTGCCCGACGACTACGTCCTCTCGGGGGGCAACATGCGCTCGGTGCCGTGGACGCTCGGCCTCACCGGCAACGTGCGAGCCACGAACATGCTCGGCGCGAACACGCGGGCGACGTACCTGAACTCCAGCGTCTCGTCCACCGGCTGGGGCGTGCTGTCCACCGACAGCACCTCCAACAGCTACCTGACCGCGATCAACACGACCGTCACCACCGGGGGCCACGGCTACGGATCGTACGCCGACGGCCAGTCGGTGACCGACACGTTCCTCGGCACGACCTTCGACGTCGACGACTACGCGCTGATCAGCACCGGCGGCACGGTCGTGTTCGGCGACTCCGACCAGGAGTCCGTCAGCGCGTTGAACAGCACGGCGAGCCTGGGCCTGACCGACGACGACATCGCCACGGTCACCGAGCAGCCGACCACGATCGACTCCGACCGCTTCGGCGTCATGTGGCACGGCGGCGGCCAGACGAACATCAACGCGGGCAGCGTCACCGTCGAGGGCGCCACCAGCATCCACACCGGCGAGACCGTGTTCCAGGACAAGGCCAATCAGGTGGCGGTGAACGTGGACGGCTCCGAGGGCGCCAGCCTCGTCTCCGACAGCGGCGTCATCTTCCAGCTGATGGAGAGCGACGACGCGGGCCTGGGCGCCACGAGCTACACCGAGCCGAGCACCACGGCGACGCGGTCCTCGTACGACGTCACGACGGCCCAGGCGAAGGATGCCGTGGTCAACCTGAGCGACATCGACGTCGACGGCGACTACTACAACGCCATCGTGGACACCTCGAAGAACCTGGTGCTCAACCTCACCGACTCGACCATCACCGGCGTCGCGTCCTCGAGCACCGCGGTGCACTCGCAGTCGACGATCCTGCCCGACGAGTACGAGCTGATCGGCGAGGTGACCAACACCGTCTCGCCCACCGTGAACAACGGCGTGATCGTGAACCTCGCCGGCGACTCGACGTGGAACGTGACCGGCACCTCGTACCTGAGCTCGCTGACGGTCGGCGCCGACGCGACGTTGCAGGCCGCGAACGGCCAGGAGCTGTCGGTGACCGTCGACGGTGTGAAGACGGCGATCCAGCCCGGTGTCACCTACACCGGCGCGATCGTGGTCTCGCCCGACACCGAGGCCGACATCGACACGACCACGGCGGTGAGCACGCGCACACTGGGCGCCACGCAGTACCTGGCCGTCAAGGTGACCAACGACGACTCGGTGGCCGCGGACATCACGATCGACACGGCATACGGCTCGAAGACGTTTACGGGCGTCCAGCCGGGCAAGTCGGTGAGCGCATCGTTCAACTCGAAGCTGAGCTCCGTGCCCGCGGGCTCGGTGACCGTGACCGCGAGCGGCACGCTCGACGGGACCTCGGTGACGACCACCACGACGACCGACTACGCGGCGGGCTAGTCGCATCGACCGGATGCCGTCGGCGCCCGTCGCGCCGACGGCATCCGTGCGCGACGACCGCGATCACAACGGCAGCTCGGCCAGCGGAGCCTCGTGCGAGACCAGGAACCGCCCATAGGCCTCGCGGGCGGTCAGGGGATCCACCGCGCCGTGGCGCGACAGGGTCTGCACATCGCGCCAGCACCGTTCGAACGGCGCCGACTCGGCGACCGCCTCGGCGCCGATCGCGCCCATCACGGCCTCCACGGCGGCGACGCCGTCGGCCGTGGCCCAGCCCGTGTCGATACGGCAGCGCGTGCGCACCGCCGAGGTCATGGGGCGACCGCTGCGGGCGCTGCCGTCCAGCGTGCTCGCCGCGCGGGCCAGCCGCAGCCGGGCGCTGGACAGGTGCATCGCCGCGTCGGAGAGCTTGCCCTGGATCGTGGCCGACTCGGCCGCCGTCCGATAGCGGGTGCCCGCCCACGGCCGCGTCCGGGCCGCGACGATCGCGCCCTCGAGCGCTCCGGCCGCCGCACCCACCACGGCCGCGGCCGGCGCGATGGCCAGCGCGGGGTCGTGACCGCGGTTCTCCACACCGCACTGCACCTCCTCGTCGGCCACGAACACCTCGTCGGCCTCGACCGTGTCGGCGCTCGCCGCGCGCAGCCCGGTCGCGGTCCAGGTGCGGTGACGCGTCAGCTCGGTCATCGCCAGGTGGGTGCGGGCGACCCCGCGGCCCTCCTCGTCGTCGGGCAGGACGAGCAGGACCCCGAGCCAGTCGGCGTGGGCGCTGCCGGGAACGGCGTTCCATCGGCCGGACACGCGGAATCCGCCCGGCACGCGACGGACCTCGCGGGTCGGAGACGGGGAGAAGGTGACGATCGAGCCTTTCCCCGATCCGAGCACGCGGCCGTGGACCTCGGGTGCCGCGGCCGCCTGGGCGGTCGCGTAGGCGAACGACCCGACCACCCAGGCGGTCGAGGCGTCGGCCTCGGCGAGCGCCGAGACCGCGTCGACGATCGCGGCGCAGTCGGCTGCGGCGTCCCGGGCGCCGGCCGCCCCCAGCTGCAGCAGCTTCGCCGAGGTGAGCGCGTTCAGGATCGGCGCCGTGAGCCTGCCGTTGTGCTCGGCCGCCGGCGCGTGCGCGCGCAGCACCGGGAGCGTTCCCCGTGCGCGCTCGACGGGGTCGGCAATGTGCTGCGCGGCGAGCGGAGAGAGTGGGACAGAAGCGGTCATCGGCGATCAACCTCCTCGGGGTCGCGGGGCCCCTATCGCGACATCGCGATGCCTTCAAGGATGCGGGCCCGGCCGCGAACGCGCAGCAAGATCGGGCGATACCTGCTATCCGCGCTTTCCCGGAATGAGTATCGCGGAGGCCGATGACACCCATCACCGGTGTCGTCTTCCCGCGTCCGACGGTGCGATGCTGTGCTTGGCGCACTGGCGAAGAAGCCAACCCGATCGGCGAGGATGCCGTGCACGTGGCACCGCGCCCTGACACAGCAGGAGTGTGTTGTGAAGAAAATCAGCAAATGGGGCATCGTGGCGGGCGCCGCGTTGCTCGCCCTCACACTGGGAGGGTGTACGACCGATTCGTCGGGCACCACCTCGGCGACGGACAGCGAGATCACCGCGGCGCAGCAGGAGGCGCTGGACACCGCGTACGCGGGCTACGGCTCGGACCTGTCTGACCTTCAGTCCGTCGACGTCGCGTCGGGCAAGTCGTTCTACGTCATCTCGTGCGGCGAGGCGGTCCCGAGCTGCCACCTGCCGGCCCAGGCGATGGTGGATGCCGCGGAGGCGGCCGGCTGGACGGCGTCGATCGCCGACGGCAACCTGAACTCCGGCGGCACCGGCTTCGCCGACGCCGTCAACCAGGCCGTCGCGGCCGGCGCCGACGTGATCGTGCCGGTCGGCTTCCCCTGCGTCGCGGCGCAGACCGCGTTCACCGCGGCGACCGACGCCGGCGTGACCGTCATCGGCGGCGGCGGCGTCGACAACTGCGACCCGCAGGAGTGGGCGTCGATCCGCTACTGGCTGCAGGACGAGGACCCGGACACGGGCATCTGGTACCGGCAGGCGGAGCTGCAGGCCGACTACGCCTACGGCAAGCTCGGTGACGATGTGAAGGCGATCGTCATCAACGCGACCGGCGGCCCCTGGGGCCAGTACCTCGTCGACGGCTTCAGCGAGCAGCTGACGAACCTCGGCCTCGACGCCGACAGCGCGGTCGTGGACACCGTCACGGTCAGCGACGAGGAGAACGGCGACGGCTCCTACGTGCAGAAGGTGATGACCGAGATCCTCGCCCACCCCGAGGCGAACACCCTCATCATCCCGGTGGACGGCTACCTGACCGGCGGCCTCTCGCAGGCCATCGTCGCGGCGGGCCTGGACGACCAGCTGCTGATCATCGGCCGTTCCGGCGACGAGTCGGCGCTGCAGCTGATCCAGGCGGGCAACAGCGGGTTCGACGCCACCGTGGGCTACGCCTCCGAGTGGGGCGCCTGGGGCTCGATCGACACCGCCATCCGTGTGCTGGCCGGTGAGGACCCCGCCTACATCGGTGAGCAGATCCAGATCGTCGACGCGGACAACAACATGCCGTCGTCGGGCGACTACGTCGGCGATGTCGACTTCAAGTCGGCGTTCGAATCGTCGTGGGGTGTCAACTGACGCTCTCGTAGAACGAGCGGAGGCCCCCGGATCGTGAGATCCGGGGGCCTCCGCTCGTTGCGCCCAGGGGCGGGGATCCCGCCGATGACAGGCATCTGGGCCGCGTGGTTCCCCCGTATCGGTTGCGGTGATTACATGGTCACCGGCCGGAACCCGCGCCCGCACCCGACAAAGGAGTCGTCACAGTGACCACTGCGCAGACCACCCCCGAATACGTGCTCCTCCTCCATGACGTGGAGAAGCAGTTCGGTGGCACGCGCGCGCTGCGAAAGGCATCGCTCGCGGTGCGTCCCGGCACCGTGCACGCGCTGCTCGGCGGCAACGGCTCCGGCAAGAGCACCTCGATCAAGATCCTCGCGGGCGTCTACAACGCGGACGGCGGGGAGCTGGAGATCGGCGGCGAACGCCGCGATCTGCGCACCTGGACCGCTCAGGACGCCCACAACGCGGGGCTGCGGTTCGTGCACCAGGACCTCGGCCTGTTCGAGGAGCTGTCGATCGCCGAGAACTTCGGTCTCGACACCGGCTTCCCGTTGACGCGGCTGGGCAACATCAAGTGGCGTGAGCTGGACGCCGAGGTCGCCGCGGTCCTGGCCGAGTACGACCTGGACGTCGACCCGCACCACGCCGTCGCCGACCTGCGCCCCTCCGACCGCACGATGGTCGCGATCGCGCGTGCGCTGCGCGGCAGCAGCGACGGCGAGCGGCGCATCCTCATCCTCGACGAGCCGACCGCCTCGCTGGCGGCGGCGGAGTCGGCCCTGCTGCTGGAGAAGGTCCGGCGTCTGGCGGACCGCGGTCAGACGGTCGTCATGGTCAGCCACCGCCTCCAGGAGGTCCTCGACGTCGCCGACGACTTCACGGTCTTCCGCGACGGCAAGGTCGTCGGCACGCTCGTCGACGCGCATCCCACCGAGGACGAGCTCATCTCGCTCATGGCCGGCGGTCTCACCGTCGCGCTGGCGCCGACCGGTGAGCGGTCCCACACCCGCGGCGCGCCGACGCTCCAGGTGGAGCGTCTGGAGTCCGGGCCCCTGCGGGACGTCACCCTGACCGCGCACGAGGGCGAGATCGTCGGCATCGCCGGTCTGCAGGGCTCCGGCCGCAGCTCCCTGCTGCAGGCGCTGTTCGGCGTCCACCGCCCGTCGTCGGGCACCGTCACGCTCGGCGGCAAGCCGTTCACGCCGAAGGACGTGCACGACGCGATGGCGGCGGGGGTCGGCATGGTCCCCGAGAACCGGGTGCGCGAGGCCGCCTTCATGGACCTCACGGTCAGCGACAACCTCGCCCTCGCCGTCCTCGACGAGAACTTCACCGGCGGGCGGATGCCGCGCGAACGCGAGCGCAGGACCGCGCGTGAGCTCATCTCCCGCTTCGGCGTGAAGGTCGGCGGCCCCGACGCCCTGTTCAGCTCGATGTCGGGCGGCAACCAGCAGAAGGTCGTCATCGCCCGCTGGCTCCAGCGCCAGCCGCGGCTGCTGCTGCTGGACGAGCCGACGCAGGGCGTCGACGTCATGAGCCGCGCCGACATCTACGAGACCATCCGTGCGGCGGCGCACGCCGGCTGCACCGTCCTGGTCGCCTCCAGCGACATGTCCGAGCTGCACGCCCTGTGCGACCGGGTGCTCATCCTGGCGCGCGGCCGCATCACGGGAGAGGTGCTCGCCGGCGAGACCGACGTCGACGGCCTCGTCTCGCTCGTGCTGCGTGAGCCCAGCACCCGCCGCACCATCTACGATCCCCTGCCCACACCCGAAAGGACGAAGACGTCATGACCACCCCCGCCTCGGTGCAGCCGACCGGAACAGCCCCGGTGCCGCCGACCGATACCGTCGTCGTCGCCAAGAGGCAGTCGCCGGTCACCGCGTTCTTCGAGAAGTACACCCTGATCATCATCACCCTCGTGGTGATCGCGTTCTTCGCGGTGTTCCCCGGCACGAGCGCGCAGTTCCTCACCGTGACCAGCCTGAACACGGTGCTCACGAACATGCTGTGCCCGCTCATGGTCGCGCTGGCCGCGATGTTCCCGTTCGTGGCGGGCTACATGGACTTCTCGGTCGGCGCCACCGCGGCGCTGGTCTGCGTGCTCTCCGCCCGGCTCATGGACGTCACGGTCAACGGCTTCGGCTGGCCGGTGTGGCTCGCCGTGCTCGTCCCCGTCGTGGTCTCGCCCGTGATCGGCGTCGTGAACGGCTTCTTCGTCACCCGGATGAAGATGAACCCGTTCGTCACGACGCTCGGAATGTCCCTCCTGCTCTACGGCATCTCGATGCTGTGGACGGGCGGTCAGCGGCTGTCCTCGCCCGCCGGGTCGTTCATCACCTACTTCAACACCACGAAGCTGCTGGGCCTGCCCCTCTCCGTGTACGCGGTGCTGGTCGTCGCGCTCGTCGTCTGGTACGTGCTGACGCACACCCCGTACGGCCGCTCGCTCTACGGCATGGGCTCCAGCACGCCGTCCGCGCGGCTGGTCGGCATCCGCGTCGACCGGAATCTGTGGTGGGCGTTCGTCATCGCGTCGTTCCTCGGCTCGTTCGCCGGCATCCTGCAGCTGATCCAGGTCGGCAGCGCCACGGCCAGCGACGGCGGCTCGCTCCTGTTCAAGGGCATCACGTTCATCTTCCTGTCCGCCACGGCCATCACCCCCGGCTTCTTCAACGTCTGGGGGGCGGTCATCGCCGGCATCCTGCTCTCGGTCTCGGTCACCGGCCTGACCTTCATGGGATACGCGGGCTGGACCACGAACGTGTTCAACGGCGTCGCCCTGATCGCGGCGGTCGCGCTGTCGACCTATCTCGGTCGCAAGAAGCGGAACGGCTGACCATCGAGACGGTCCTCATCGTCGGGGCGGGTCCGGGCGGGCTGGCGGCAGCCATCGCCCTGGCCCGCCTCGGCGTCGCGGTGCAGATCGTGGAGATCGAGCCCGAGCTGACGGCGGCCGGCGTCGCGGTGAACGTGCAGAACGCGCCGCTGCGCGCGCTGGCGACCCTTGGGGTCATCGACGACGTCGTGCGCCGCGGGCACAGCACCGCGACCGTCCATCTCCTGGACGCCGACGGCGTCCCGGTCGCGCCACCGCTGCGGCCGGCGCCGCTGGTGCCCGGCTACCCCGCATCGGTCGAGGTTCGCCGGATGGACGTCGCGCGCATCCTCGAGGCGGCGGCGCTGCGGGCCGGGGCCGCGATCCGGTACGGCGCGAGCGTGACCGCGCTCGAGGACGACGGCTCCCGGGTGCAGGCGACGTTCACCGACGGCAGCAGGGGCGGCTACGACCTCGTGATCGGGGCGGACGGCATCCACTCGCGCGTGCGAGACCTCGTGTTCGGCCCGCAGGACGACCTCCTCGAATACAGCGGCCAGTGCATCTGGCGCGCCGAGGCCGAGCGTGGCGACATCGACGAGCTGATGATGCTGTCCGGCCCGGCGGGAAAGCTCGGCCTGCTGCCGCTGACCGACGAGCGCATGTACGTGTACCTCCTCAAGGACTTCGCCTCGCCCCCGGCCCGCGGCGAGCTCGGCGACGTGGACGCCGCGCTGCGCACCGCCCTCTCGGACTTCCGGGGGCCGGCCGCCGGGGTCGCGGAACGCCTCCTGCCCGGCGCCGACTTCCGAGGCCTGCACAGCCTGCTGATGCCGGCGCCGTGGTTCCGCGGTCGCGTCGTGCTCATCGGGGACGCCGCGCACGCCACCACCCCGCACCTGGCGTACGGGCTGGGCCTGGCGGTGGAGGACGGCCTCGTGCTGGCCGAGTCGCTGGAACGTGCGGACGACCTGGACGGCGCGCTGACCGAGTTCATGCGACGGCGTGACGATCGCTGCCGCCTCGTGGTGGAGAACTCCCGGCGGCTGTCGGCGTGGGAGCAGCGGCCGCCGGCGGACCCGGCGGCGCCGGGGCGGCTGATGAGCGAGTCGATGACGATCCTGACGAGCCTGCCGTAACCGCGTGGGGCCTTCATAGGCGCGTTTCCTACACTGTGCTCAGAGATCCCCCGATCTCCGCTTCACAAGACGACTGACATGCTCAGGGAAACACAGCGCCGTGACCGACTCCCGCAAACTCGACTTCAACCTGGTCGTCGTCCTCGACGCGCTGCTGGCCGAACGCAATCTGACGCGCGCGGGGGAGCGCGTGGGCATGACCCAGCCGGCCGTCAGCGGCGCGCTCGCCCGCCTGCGCGAGATCTTCGACGACCCGCTGCTGGAGCGCGAGGGACGGGGGTTCGTCCTCACGCCCCGGGCCGAGTCGCTGATCCCGGTCGTCGCGGAGTCGATGAACGAGGTGTCCCGGGTCTTCGACGTGCTGCCCGAGTTCGACCCCGCGGTCAGCTCCCGCACGTTCGAGGTGGCGGCATCCGACTACGTCCTCTCCGAGATCACGAGCCCGCTGCTGCGACTGCTCGAGCGTGACGCGCCCCACACCCGCGTCGCCTTCTCCGGGCTTCCCGTGGACGCCTTCATCTCGCCCGTCGACCTGCTGCGCACCGACGTGAGCATCGCCGGCACCGGCCGGGGCGTGCCCGGCAAGCGCGCGTCGCTGTTCTCGGACCGCTTCGTGTGCGTCGTGGACGCGGCCAACCCGATGCTCGTCGACGGCGCGCTGTCGCTGGCGGCGCTGAGCCGGCTGCGGCACGTCCGCTCGGTGTTCGGCGCCTCCACCCACATCGACGACATGCTCAGCGCGGCCGGCATCGTCCCGCATGTGGCGGCGACCGTGCAGGGGTTTCTCACCGTGCCGTTCACGGTCGCCGGCACGCCCTGGGTCGGCTGGGTGCCGGAGCGCACCGCGAACCGCTACGCGGCGACGCTCGGCCTGGTCATCGCCCAGACGCCGATCGCGCCGAGCGTGCTGGTCGAGGCGGCGCACTGGCATCCGTCGAAGTCCGACGACCCCGCCCTGCAATGGCTCGTCGGCGAGCTCCGCGCGGCCGCCGAGCTGGTCGAGTTCGGGGACGCCGGCGGGCGCTGAGTACGCAATCTGTCGACAGTAGGTACCAAATTCTGGTCATCTCGTCAACGACATCTCGGTGATAGCAGCCATCGCCGTTGTGTTCCTTCTTCTGGTGTCGCCACTTCTCCTAAGAACGAGGGAGGACGAAGTCGTCCCGCGCCGACGATGGCGCACCCCCGGAAAGGAACAGCATGATCCCCCCCACTGCGAAATTCCCCCGACCGGACTGTGCGAGAGTGCAGACCAGACACATCGTCTTCGGGGCCCTGGTCGCCGCCGCGCTCCTGGGCGCGCCGGCGGCGGCGGCCTTCGCCGACGACGACGGCACGCTCACCGTCGCCGCGGGCGAGACCTACGAGGTGACCTCCACCACCGAGCTCGACTCCCTCGTCCTCGAGGAGGGCGGCACGCTGACGGCGCCGGACGGATACATCCTGACCCTCACCGTCGACGGGATCGAGCAAGGACAGGAGTTCGACGAGTGGCCGGCGGTCACCTCGTCCATCCAGGCCGGCACCTACACCGGCGACGTCGTGCTGACCGTCGC
This sequence comes from Microbacterium sp., assembly GCF_047606385.1. GTDB lineage: Bacteria > Actinomycetota > Actinomycetes > Actinomycetales > Microbacteriaceae > Microbacterium. The sequence continues at coordinate 7,279 of NZ_JASGEL010000039.1, read as the reverse complement.
GGTCGAGCACTCGCTCACCTCCAGCACGCTCTCCTTCCCGTTGCGGCAGGGCCTGTACGTGGACGCCGACGGGGTGAACGACGACTACTCGGTCCTCTCGAGCGTCTCCGAGACCACGCTGAACGACACGACGGCGACGGACCTGAACATCACCTCGACGGGCGCGGGCTTCGGCGGCGTCTGGGTCGACGGCGGCACCTACACGCTCGTCCATCCCACGATCTCGCTCTCCGGCAGCGGCCGTAGCGACTTCGTCGGGCTCGGGGCCGGGATCGTCGCCAACGACGGTGCGACCGTGACCGTCGACGGCGCCGACATCGACACCTCGGGCGTCGTGCGCACGGCGCTCGTGGCCGAGGGCGACGGATCCAACCTGATCGTGAAGAACTCGGACATCTCGGTGCTCGGCGGCGCGCTGCCGGACGGCTACATCACGAACACGTCGCTGGACTACATGGAGGACGCGCCCTGGACGCTGGGCATCAACGGCTCGGCGCGGGCGACCAACCTGCTGGGCACCGGGACCAAGGCGTCGTACATCAACACGTCGGTCTACGCCGACGGCTGGGGAGTGCTGTCCACCGACTCCGGCTCGGGCAACTCCCTCACCGCGATCGACAGCACGTTGACCACGGGCGACTCCGGCTACGGCACGTACGCGATCGGCAACGCCACCGAGGAGCTGCTGGGCACCACGTTCAACGTCGCCGACTACGCCACCATCATCTACTTCAACGACGGCACGACCGTGCACTTCGGCGACAGCGACGCGGAGTCGGTCGCCGCCCTGAACGACAGCCTGTCGCTCGGTCTGACCGACGACGAGCTGGCCGCCCTCCCGGAGCAGTCGACCACGGTGAACTCCGGCAAGGTCGGCGTGATGCTTCCCGGCGCCGGAAACGTCGTCGTGGACGGCGGCACCGCGTTCAACACCGTCGGCGCGGTGTTCCTCGACAAGGGGGACGACACGATCACCAACATCGCGGTCGACGGGTCCGAAGGCGCCTCCCTCACCTCCGAGGAGGGCACGATCCTGCAGATCATGCAGACCGACAACGCCGGGGCCGAGAACGTCGATTACAACGGCGCCACGCTGGCGTCGCGGGAGAACACGACCTACACCGACACCGGCGAGGTCGACGAGGACACGTCCTGGGATCTCACCAGCACCGACACGAACTCGCAGACCGAGTTCTCGTTGGCCGACTCGTCGGTGACGGGCAACTTCTTCAACGGCGCGCGCGAGCCGAAGAACCTCGTGCTCACCCTGACCGACAGCACGGTCGACGGGCTCATCACCTCGAGCTCGACGTCGCACCGGGGCATCACGACGATCACCCGGGCGGACTGGGACCAGGTGAGCGTCGTCGACAACGTGGCCTCCGCGCCGATCAACAACGGCGTGATCCTCACCCTCGACGGCTCGACCTGGGAGGTCACGGGCACGTCGTACCTGACGAGCCTGACCACCGACGACGAGTCGGCGATCGAGGGCGCGGACGGCCGCGGCGTGAGCATCACGGTCGACGGCGTCGAGACCGCGATCGAGCCGGGCGTGACCTACACCGGCGAGATCGTGGTGTCGCTCGAGGAGCCGGCCATCGACACCACGACGACCGCGACGACCCGTGCGATCGGCGCGAGCCGGTACCTGGTCGCGACTGTCACCAACGACTCGGACGTCGTCGCCGACATCACGGTCTCCACCCCCTACGGCGACAAGACCTTCACGGGTGTCGCCGCCGGCGCGTCGGTGAGCGTGGCGTTCAACTCGCATCTGTCGGCGCTGCCGGCGGGGACGGTGACGGTCACGGCCGCCGGCACGGTCGACGACGAGGACGTCACCACGACGACCACGACCGACTACGACGCGGCGGGATAACCCCCACCCGCCGGTCGAAAGCCGAACGCGCCGTGCGCACCCAGGTGCACGGCGCGTTCGGCTCGCCGGCGCTGACGGCTCAGTGCGGGATGCCGAGGTCGCGGGTGTTGCCGTCGAGGTCGGTGTGCACGAAGGAGTTGTACGCGACGAGGATGTCCTGGAACCGGTCCGTGTCGTCGAGCTCGTACATGATGACGCCGTTGAACTCGAAGGTCTCGCCCTTGCGCACCGGCCCGAACAGCGACTGGTCCGCGTCGTGCTTGGCGACGAAGACGGTGTTCATCTGGATGGCGGCGCGGTGGTCGTCGGAGACGAACCGCGGCACCGTGAGCCGCTCCTCGAAGTCCGGCCAGATGAGGTCGTTGTAATGGTGCTTCATCCCGTCGATGCCGGTGAACTCCAGGGTGCCGTTCTTCATGTGCATGTCGTCGGCGAGGTAGTCCTCGAACGCGGTGTCGTCCTCGGCGTTGAAACGACGGATGTACTCACGGAAACGCTCTTCGCGCACGAGATGTCCCTTCGACGGTGAATGGTGTGCTTCGACGCTACGGACGCGGACACCGCGGCGGAACGTCCGCGGGCGCATAGGAGGTATCCGGTTCCGCGCCGGTCACCGGCTCGCGGCGATGCGGGTCGACAGCTGGTGCGCGTGGGCGAGGAGGACCCGGCCGAGCTCCGCGATCCGCTCCGGCCCGAACCGGAACTGCACCCCGGTCAGGCTCAGCGCCCACTGCGGGTGCCCCTCGCGCGTGAACACCGCGGCCCCCAGCCCGTAGCTGCCCTCGACGATCAGCCCCGGGTTCACCGCGAACCCGCGCGCCGCGGTCTCGGCGAGCCGTTCCCGCAGGCGTCGCTCGTCGTGCGCGGCCCCCCACCGCGATCCCAGGTCCGGATGCCGCTCGAAATAGGCGTCCACATCGTGGGGAGGCAGGAACGCGAGGATCGCGAGCCCGGCCGAGGCGACGCCCAGCGGGAACCGGACGCCCTCGCTCAGCACGAAGGAGCGGATGGGGAACGAGCCCTCCTCGCGCAGCAGGCACACCGTCTCGTCGCCGCGCCGGACGGAGAGGAACGCGCTCTCCTCGGTGCGCACCGCGAGCGAGCGCACGATGTCGCGGGCGGTCGCGGTGATGTCGTACCGCGCCGCGGCCACGGTCCCCATGAGGTAGAGCTCGGGACCTGCCACCCATCGCGCCGTGCGCTCCTCCTGGTCGACGAGGCCCTCGTCGCGCAGGGCCGACAGGATGCGGTGCGCCGTCGGCCGGGTCAGCCCCGCCGTGTCCGCCAGCTGCGCCGCGGTCGAGCCGTCGGTGCCGGCGGCCGTCACCAGCCGCAGCAGCCGGGCCGCGCGGGTGACCGACTGCGCGCCGGAGGTCGATCGGGAGATGTCCACGATATGGACGCTACGGCGGCGGTGTTCCATATCGCAAGCGCGGGCTCGCCGGCTGCCCCGCCCCGGCGGCATGCTGGGCGAGGCGCAGCGCGGCGACCGGCCGCATCCGCTCGAGGAGGACGTGTGATCGACAAGCAGGTCGCGAGCGCGGCGGAGGCCGTCGCCGACATCCCCGACGGCGCGAGCCTCGCCGTCGGCGGCTTCGGGCTCTCCGGCAACCCGATGGCGCTCATCGAGGCGATCCTCGCGCAGGGGACCACCGACCTGCGCGTCGTCTCCAACAACTGCGGCGTCGACGACTGGGGGCTCGGGGTGCTGCTGAACGCGCACCGCATCCGCACCATGACCTCCTCGTACGTCGGCGAGAACAAGGAGTTCGAGCGGCAGTTCCTCACCGGCGAGCTCGAGCTGGAGCTGACCCCGCAGGGCACGCTGGCCGAGAAGCTGCGCGCCGGCGGGTCGGGTATCGCGGCGTTCTTCACCCAGACCGGCGTGGGCACGCAGGTCGCAGGCGGCGGCCTGCCCCGTCGCTACGCCGCCGACGGCAGCGTCGCCGTCGCCTCCCCGGTCAAGGAGGTCCGCACGATCGTGGTGGGGGGCGTGGCGGCCGAGTACGTGCTGGAGGACGCGATCGTCACCGACTTCTCGCTCGTGCACGCGCTGCGCGGCGACCGCCACGGCAACCTCGTCTTCAACAAGGCGGCCCGCAACTTCAACCCGCTCGCGGCGATGGCCGGTCGCGTGTGCATCGCGCAGGTCGAGGAGCTCGTGGACCCCGGCGGGATCGACCCGGATGCCGTGCACCTGCCGGGCGTGTTCGTGCACCGCGTCGTCGAGGTCGGCACCGGCATCGCCAAGCGCATCGAGAAGCGCACCGTGCGCACCGGAGGGAACTGAGATGGCGCTGACCCGTGACGAGATGGCCGCCCGCGCGGCCCGCGAGCTGCGCGACGGCGCCTACGTGAACCTCGGCATCGGGCTGCCGACGCTCGTGCCGAACTTCGTGCCCGACGACGTCACCGTCGTGCTGCAGTCGGAGAACGGCATCCTGGGCGTCGGCCCGTATCCCGCCGAGGACGCCGTCGACCCCGACCTCATCAACGCCGGCAAGGAGACCGTGACGGTGCTGCCGGGTGCGGCGTACTTCGACTCCGCCACGAGCTTCGGCATGATCCGGGCGGGCAAGATCGACGCCGCCATCCTCGGCGCCATGCAGGTGTCTGCCTCCGGGGATCTGGCGAACTGGATGATCCCCGGCAAGATGGTGAAGGGGCCGGGCGGCGCGATGGACCTCGTGCACGGCGCCGGCAGGGTCATCGTGCTGATGGAGCACACCGCCAAGGACGGGTCGCCCAAGATCGTGCGGGACTGCTCGCTGCCGCTGACCGGGCGGCGCGTCGTCGACCGCATCATCACCGACCTCGCCGTGATCGACGTGACCGACGGGGGCCTGGCCCTGGTGGAGCTCGCCCCCGGCGTCACCGCCGACGAGGTGATCGCCGCGACCGAGCCCGAGCTGATCATCCGCCTCCCCGCGCGTCCATAACTCAGGCAGAACGCGGGCTGGGCGCGGATCCGCCCCGGGCGGCAGCCGATCTGCCTGAGTTATGCGCACCGGCCCGCGCCCGCGTCCCCCTCTCCGAACCTAAGGTGGAACCCATGAACACCGACGACGTCGTCATCGTCGCGGCGGCGCGCACGCCGCAGGGCCGGTTGAAGGGCCAGCTCTCCTCGTTCAGCGCCCCCCAGCTGGGCGCGTTCGCGATCGCCGGCGCGCTCGAGCGGGGCGGGATCCCGGCGGATGCCGTAGACGCCGTGCTCGTGGGGCAGGTGCTGCCGGCGGGGTCCGGGCAGAACGCGGCGCGGCAGGCCGCGATCGGTGCGGGCCTCGGCTGGGACGTGCACGCGGCGTCCATCAACAAGGTCTGCCTGTCGGGGCTGACCGCGGTGATCGACGCGGCGCGGATGCTGAGGCTCGGCGACGCACGCGTGGTCGTCGCGGCCGGCATGGAGTCGATGACCCGTGCTCCGCACCTGCTGATGGGCTCGCGCGAGGGCTGGTCGTACGGCACGGTCGAGGTGCTCGACCACATGGCCTACGACGCGCTGACCGACGCGTTCGACAGCGAGAGCATGGGGGCCTCGACCGAGCGGCACAACGAGCGGTTCGAGGTGACCCGCGAGCAGCAGGACGCCGTCGCCGCCCGGTCGCACCAGCGGGCGGCCGCGGCGTACGAGGCCGGCGTGTTCGAGGGCGAGATCGTGCCGGTCGAGGTGCCGCAGCGCAAGGGCGAGCCGGTCGTGCTCACCCGCGACGAGGGCATCCGGCCGGAGACGACCGTGGAGACGCTCGCCGGGCTCCGGCCGGCGTTCGCGGCCGGCGGCACGATCACCGCGGGCAACGCCTCGCAGATCTCGGACGGCGCCTCGGCCGTGGTGCTGACCACGCGCTCGCACGCCGATGCCTCCGGCTGGCCGGTGCTGGCCGTCGTCGGCGCGTCGGGTCAGGTGGCCGGCCCCGACAACTCGCTGCACGCGCAGCCGGCGCACGCGATCGCCGCGGCGCTGCAGAGGCAGGGGATCGCCGCATCCGACCTCGACGTCGTCGAGATCAACGAGGCGTTCGGCGCCGTGGTGGCGCGCTCGCAGCGGGAGCTGGGGCTGCCCGACGACGTCGTCAACCCGCACGGCGGCGGCATCGCGATCGGTCATCCGGTGGGGGCGAGCGGCAACCGGCTCGTCGTGCACGCGGTGCACGAGCTCGTCCGCCGCGGCACCGGCACGGCTGCGGTGGCCCTGTGCGGCGGCGGCGGCCAGGGCGACGCCCTGATCCTCACCCGCTGACTGCGGGCCCGCTTGGGATCGTGGGCGCGATCAAGCCGGTCGTTCGCCCCACTTGTCTTGCCGTATCGGCCGGTGGGAACTCACGCGTTCGGTGAATCCCGAAGAGTGCCCGCAACGGATCGGCTGCCTTCGCAGGCATGTTCTCGTCGAGGAACAGATTCATCTCAGTGCTGAACGACGGATTCATCCGCCCGGCCCGTCGCTTTGCCATCCGCACGGGCGACGAGGTCGCGCGACGCCATCTGCGCGACCTGTCCCACCAGGACGGGCCGCGGATCTCGGGCACACCGCGGTTCATCCGCACCTGCCACTCGCCGTGGTCGATCCAGCGGTGGTGGAACCAGCAGAGAGCCACTCCGTTGTCTGTGTGGGTGGGTCCGCCGTTCGCGTGCGCGATGACGTGGTGGATCTCGCACCAGTCGGCCGGCACCGTGCACCCGGGGATCACGCACCCGCCGTCGCGGAGCTTGATCGCCCGTCGCTGGTGGTGGGTGAAGATACGTTCCAGGCTGCCGAGCTCGACGATGCGCCCTGCGCCGTCGAACACGACCCGCTGGATGTTGCCGGCGCATGCCGTGTGACGAGCCACCCCGAGACTCACCGGCTCGTCGATGCCGTTCACGTGTGCATAGCCGCGCCCCTCGGCGAGGTCTTCGGCGCGCACGGAGACCACGAGCGTCGGCGCAGAGCCGCCATTCGTCGGCAGGATGCCGGATGCCGCGACCTGGGTGAGGATCGTCGCCAACACGTCGTGCTGCTTCTGCGCCCGGGTGCGGTGGTCTGCTGGTGGCGCCGTGTCGTCTGAGTTCTCGTCGGCGAATCGCGGCCCTGTCGGCACGGGCAGGCCGTCGACGTGCGGGTTGAGCAGGCTGTCGCTCACCGACTGGAACTGCCCGGCGACCTCGACCAGCAGATGACCCGAGACCGGGACCAGCCCGCGGCACGGGCGGCCGAACGTGAGCCCTCGCATCCGCATCGCCCGCGCCTCGGTCGGCTCGGCTCCGTCGGGGTCAAGGTGCGTGGCCCACACCGTGGCCATGATGCGCAGTTCCTCGGCCGTCGGCCGCGGCGCACCGTCGTCGGCGCGCGCGGCCGCGGCCAGCTCTTCGTCGGCAGCGGCCGTCGCCTGTGCGCCGGCGATCGCGGCCGCCCTGCGAAGC